>JADLEH010000033.1 GCA_020846255.1 Propionibacteriaceae bacterium | reverse complement strand
GACCACAACCCAGTGGTTGGTGAGGGTGATCTGATCGAGCGTCCCGGTCAGTCGTCCATGGCCTCGATCCCGAGCTCGGCCAGCCCGGCCATCCGCTCGCGCATCCTCTGTACCACTTCTGCCGGCACGACGGTCCAGCCGGTGATCTCCTCGGCGACTCGCACCGGCTCGGTCGTCCGGTACGACCGCGTCGGGTTGCCCGGGACGCGCTTGTCGGTGACGTTGGGGTCGTCCTCGATCGTGCCGAGTGGCTCCACCCGGTAGACCCGTGGGGGCCCATCGCCGCGGGCGAGAGCGGCCGCCAACGGCGCTGCGTCGCCAGTGGCCGTCAGGTAGATGTGGTTGGCCACCCGGCCGGAGCCATAGTTGGAGCGCCAGCCCGCGGTCAGCAGGTCACCGGGACGCAGGTCGGCCCTGGTCCCGTGGAAGAACGGGCCGGGGTCGTCCACGACGCGTGGAAGCGGCCCGGGGTCACGAAGCATGCTGTCGAGTCGCCGGATGAGGACGGCGACCCGGCCGCCGCCCTCGGGCGCCCGCGGATAGCGGGACAGGACGTCGTGGACGGTGGGGGTGGCTCGTTTGGCGGCGGCTGTGATCACGTACTCCGCGACCACGGGGTCGTCATCGCGTGCCAGCTCGGCAGCGCGAGCGCCATGAGCGGCTGCGCCCAGGATGTGGCGCACCTGCGTCACCTTGGCCAATGGGTGGAGGTAGGCAGCTGCCGCAGCATCGCCCGCGGCGTAGGCCGCGTGCCGCGCGGCCTCCGTCGGTGCCTGCTTCGCTGCGCGGTGAGCGTCCGCCGCGGCGGCCCGCTGGAGACGGGAACGGGCCGCCCCGTCGGCGAAGACGAGGCCGGCCTCCAGGGCCAGCGCCGGGCGTGGGTCTTCCGGACTGACCTTCGAGAAGAGGACGAGGGACGGCTGGGCGCACGCCACGGCGAACCGGACAACGGCCCGCAACTCGTCCATCGTCAGCTCGAAGTCACCCGAGGCTGTCTGCATCCCACCGAGTCTGGCATGACGCAACTCCACCCCGGAAGAACCCGGCCTGGCTGGCCAGGCAGACCCCAGGGCTGCTGGCGTGATCTCCCGAAACTGGACCGCGGCCGCCGTGATGCTGGTAATGTCGTTCCCGAGCGAACGCTCAATAGGGTTGTTACCCACTTCGGGGCAAGACCTGAGACGCACCTTGGTGCCTCTCGGGTCTTTTTTGTTTTCTGCCCCGGCCGGGTACACGCGGGGAAGGATTGACAATGACGTCCACAACACAACCAAGCACCGCAGAGGACATCGTCGCCAAGGTCGGTGGCGCAGAGAACATCCTGAGCCTCACGCACTGTGCGACGAGGCTCCGCTTCGAACTCAAGGACGCAGGCCAGGTCGACCAGAAGCAGGTCGAGTCCATCAAGGGCGTCCTCGGCGCGGTGCCCCAGTCCGGTGACCGGTACCAGGTGGTCATCGGCGGCGGGGTCCAGACCACGTTCAACCAGATCATGAACCTGCCGGCGATGGCGTCGGTCGGCAAGGGAGTCAGCGACGCGGACGTGAAGGCCCGTGAGCGCGCCAAGGCCCGCGGCAAGGTGGCCTGGCTCGACAGCTTCTTCGAGTACCTCTCCGACTCGTTCCGTCCGCTCCTCGGCGTGTTGCTGGGCGCCTCCCTGATCATCGCCTTCGCCGCGGTGCTGGACGCCTTCGGCATCATCGACTTCCGCGCGGCCGACAAGTCGGCCGGCTGGGTGTTCTGGGACGCCATGTGGCGCGGCGTCTTCTACTTCCTGCCGATCATGGTGGCCTACAACGCGTCCAAGAAGCTGAATGTGGACCCGTGGGTGGGCGCAACGATCATGGGCGCGCTGATGACCCCGGAGTTCATCAGCCTCTCCGACACCACGAGGTTCGCTGACACCGTGTGTTCGACGAACCAGTTGCTCGGTACCGAGTCGTGCGTCGCCAACATCTTCGGGCTGCCGATGCAGCTCAACGGTTACGGCGGCCAGGTGTTCGTGCCGCTGATCATGGTCGCCGTCCTCGGCCTGGTCTACAAGGCCCTCAAGCGGATCTTCCCCGAGAGCATCCAGATGGTGTTCGTGCCGTTCTTCTCGATGCTGATCATGGTTCCGGTGACCGCTTTCCTGATCGGCCCGCTCGGCATCTGGATGGGCAACGGACTCGGCTCGGGCCTGGCCTGGCTGAACACCAGCGCCCCTCTCGTCTTCGCCATCATCATTCCGCTCATCTACCCGTTCCTCGTGCCGCTGGGCCTGCACTGGCCGCTGAACGCCCTGATGCTGGTGAACATCCAGACCCTCGGCTACGACTTCATCCAGGGCCCCATGGGTTCGTGGAACTTCGCCTGCTTCGGTGCCACCGCCGGCGTGCTCGTCCTGGCCATCCGCAACCGAAACACGGAAATGCGCTCGGTCGCGACCGGCGCTCTCGCCGCCGGTCTGCTCGGCGGCATCTCCGAACCGTCCCTTTACGGCATCCACCTGCGGTTCAAGCGGATCTACCCGCGCATGCTGGTGGGCTGTCTGGTGGGCGGCCTGATCACCGGCCTCCTCGGGGGCGTCAAGACCAACGCCTTCGCCTTCACCTCGCTGCTGACCATTCCGGTGTTCAACCCGATCTGGGTCTACGGCATCTCGATCGCCGCGGCATTCGCGACCGCGATGATCCTGGTCATCATCTCCGACTACCGCACCCCCGAGCAGAAGGCCGACGAAGAGGCCGAGCGTGCGCAGGCCGACGCCGACCGGGCGATGGAGAAGGCTCGCAAGGCCGGCACCGCAACCGTTGCCGCTTCGGCACCTGCCGTTGCTGCAGCCGTCGGCGGCGGAGTCGCCACCCTGGTGAAGACCGATGTGGTGCTCGCCCCGGTATCGGGCAAGGTGGTCGCGCTTGCTGACGTTGCGGACAAGGTGTTCGCTTCCAAGGCGCTCGGCGATGGCGTGGGGATCGTGCCAACGGACGGGCACGTCGTGGCCCCCGTTGCCGGTCTGATGGTGACCGTCGCCGACACCGGCCATGCTTTCGGGATCAAGACAGATGACGGCGTCGAGGTGCTCGTGCACGTCGGGATCGACACCGTCCGGATGGACGGCAAGGGCTTCCAGGTGGACGTCAACAAGGACCAGCGCGTCGAGGCCGGGGACCTGCTGGCCAGGGTCGATCTGGACCAGGTCAAGGCAGCCGGTTTCGACACCACAACGGTCGTGACGGTCATCAACACCATGTCGATGTCGTCGGTGGCACCAAGGACGGCTGTCGACGTTGTCGCCGGCGACCCGATCATCGACGTGGCCCCCTGAAGGGGCGTGCCCTTGATCGCTTCTCCAAACGGCGCGAAACTGGCTTGAAATGGAGTTGCTGCGCGTCTTCAACAACAACCTCGTCCTCGCCATGGACGAGGCTGGACGTGAGGTGATCCTGACCGGCCGGGGCCTGGGCTTCCAGGCCCGGCCGGGTCAGCCCGTCGACCCGGCCAGGATCGTCCGGGTCTTCGTGCCGACAGACGGTCGCGACCCGGACCACCTGGCCCACCTGCTCTCGGGCATCCCGCCCGAGCACATCCTGCTGGTGGGTCTGTCCCTGGCTGACGTGGGGCTGGACAAGCTCACCCACAACCCGGCGCTGGTCATCGCCCTGGCCGACCATGTCAGTTTCGCCTTGCGGCGAATCGCGTTGGGCATGGAGCTGGAGTATCCGCTCCTCGCGGAGGTGCAGAACCTCTACGCGGAGGAGTACGCCGAGGCCAAGGCGCTGCTGGCTGCCATCAACTCCCGCAGCAAGGTCCAGCTGCCGGGCACCGAGGCCGTCGGGCTTGCGCTGCACCTGGTCAATGCCGGCTTCGCCACCGGGGACCTGTCCTACACCTACACGATGACCGGCGTCATCCAGCAGATGGTCGCCGTCATTGAACAGACCTTCAGCCTCGGCCTCGACCAGGGCAGCGTCAGCGTTGGACGGTTCATCACGCATCTTCGCTATCTGTTCGTGCGGATCCACCAGCACAAGCAGCTCAACCAGAAGCACTCCACCATCGGCATCGCCATCCGCGAGGCCTACCCGCAGGAGGTCGAGTGCGCCCTTCGGCTGGCCGCGCTCCTGGAGATTCGCCTCGGCTCGACGATCACCGATGACGAGATCTCCTACCTGGCCCTCCACGTTGCCCGGGTGGCCGCGGACCAGAAGTGGGCCGAAACCACCGACTGAGCAAACCTGGATTGGAGCGACGCCCGCTTGGGCGGAGCGCCCGTAGGTCGCCGCCATGCCCCTCGGCGAGATTCGCGGGCTTCGGGGGGTCGGGTGCTCCCTACTCCGGGAGGTCGGCGTCGGCGCGACCCTTGTTGCCCTCCTTGGCTCCGGTCATGATCGCGACGACGTCGGTCATGGTGACCTCGGTGGGGCGGACGAGTGCGACCCGCTGCCCGAGCCGGTGGATGTGGATGCGGTCCGCAACCTCGAACACCTGCGGCATGTTGTGGCTGATGAGGATGACCGCAACACCGTGATCGCGGATGCGGCGGATGAGTTCGAGGACCTGTCCGGCTTCGCGAACCCCGAGGGCTGCGGTCGGTTCGTCGAGTACGACCACCTTGCTGCCCCAGGCCGCTGCGCGTGCCACTGCAACCGCCTGACGCTGCCCTCCGGACAGGGTCTCGACCTGCTGTCGGACGGACTTCGCCGTGGTGATGCCGAGTTGTTGAAGCGTGGCTGCGGCTTGGGTGCGCATGGCCGGTTTGTCGAGGAGCCGGAGGACGGAGCCGAGGAATCCGGGACGTCTCTGCTCGCGGCCAAGGAACATGTTTGCGCTGATGTCCAGTGCCGGGGCAACGGCCAAGGTCTGGTAGACGGTCTCGATCCCGCGTCGCCGCGCGTCGAGGGGCGAGTGGAAGCGCACCCGCTGCCCGTCGAGGAAGATCTCTCCGGAATCTGGGGTGAGGGCGCCGGTCAGCGCCTTGATGAGGGTGGATTTGCCCGCCCCGTTGTCGCCCACGACGGCGAGGACCTCCCCCTGCTGGACCTCGAAGTCCGCTCCATCGAGGGCGGTCACAGCTCCGTAGTGCTTGACCAGGTGGCGCGCTGCCAGAACCGCGGTGCTCATCGGGTCCGCCTGGTGACCTGGTCGACGAGGACCGCCGCCACGACAAGCACGCCGGTGGCGATGTCCTGGTAGAGCGAGTCGATGCCGGCTTGCGTCAGGCCGTTCCTCAGGACGACCACGATCAGCGTTCCAAGGAGGGTTCCGATGACGCCGCCGCGTCCGCCGAACAGTGAGGTGCCACCGATGACTACGGCCGTGATGCTGTCGAGGTTTCCGCTTGCATAGCCGCTCGGGTCGGCGTTGGGGATGCGGCCCAACGCCTGCCACGCTGCTGCTGCGTAGCAGAGGCCGGCCACCAGGTACACGCTGAGCAGGACCCGCCTGGTCTTGATGCCCGCGAGGCGCGCGGCCTCCGGGTCGTCGCCGACCGCAAGGACGTGTGTCCCCCACGCGGTCTGGGTGAGTGCGTACCAGGTGAACGCGTAGGCGGCGAACCAGAAGAAGACGCCGATGGTGAGGCGGAAGCCGGCGATGATGATCGGGGTCCCGAGCCAGGAGATGAACTCATTCTGGACGGGAATGCTGCTCGAGCCGGTGTACAGCCTGGCCGCGGCCGTCACGACGGTCAGCATGCCGAGAGTCACGATGAACGGCGGAAGACTCATCCTGCTGACGAGCAGGCCGGACACGGCCGACAGTGCGAGGGCAATGGCCAGCCCGGCGAGCAGGGCGGCGGGGGCGTTGCCGGAGCCCTTGACGGTCTTGGCGATGACAACCGAAGCCAGCACCATCACGGCTGCGTTCGCCAGGTCGATGCCGCTGGTCAGGATGATCACCGTCTGGCCGAGCGCCAGCATCCCGATGACCACCGACTGCGTCAGGATCAACGAGATGTTGCTCGGGGTCAGGAAGGTGTCGGTGAGCGCCGAGAAGAGGATCGACGCGATCAGGAGTGCGACCAGGGGGCCGAGAACGCCTCCGCGGGTCGCGTTGGCCAGGGCGTCCTGAAGGCGCCGCACCCCGGCGGGGGCAGCCTCGGTATCGAGGCTCCCCCCAGCCGGGGTCTTGGTCACTTCGTGCCCCAGCAATTCTGCAGGCCCCACGCGGTGTCCTTCGATTCGAGCCCAGGGGCTGGCTTGTCGGTGATCAGGACCGTACCGGAGTTGATGATGCCGCTCGGCTTGGTCCCGTCCTTGGCGTACTGGAGGATTGCCTCGACCGCCTTCTCACCCATCAGCGTCGGGAACTGGGCGACCGTGGCCCCGATCTGGCCATCCTTGACCGCCTGGACACCGGAGCAGCTGCCGTCGATTCCCGTGAACAGGATGCCCGCCTCGAGTCCTTGGGCCTTGGCTGCTGCGAACGCACCCTGCGCCATCGGCTCGTTGATCGAGTAGACGACGTTGATGTCCTTGTGGGCCTGGAGCATGTTCTCCATGGCCGCCTGGCCACCATCGACGCTGGCGCTGGTCTCCTTCTCCGCCACGATCTCCGGCGACTGCTCAGTGAGTCCCATTCCCTTCAGGAAGCCGTCGTGGCGGGCCTTGGAAGTCTTGTCGGTGAGGTCGTAGTCGAGCAGGGCCACCTTCGGCGCCTTGTCGCCAAGGGCGGACTTGGCCCACGCTCCGGTCAGCCGCCCGGCTTCGAGGTTGTCGGTCTCAAAGGTCGCGTCCACCGCGTCGGCGGGGTCGGTCTCGGTGTTCACCGCGATGACGAGGATGCCGGCGTCCCGCGCCTGCTGGATCACCTGTACGAGGGCCGTGGCGTTCGCCGGGTCGACGACGATTCCCTTCACCTTCCGGTTGATCATGTCCTGGATCGCGGTGACCTGGGTCTCAGAGTCGCCCGCTGTCTTGGAGTTGGCCGTGATCACCTGAGCGCCGGCGGCCTCGGCCTTGGCCTTTGCGGCGTCCTGGATGGCCCCGAAGAAGGGGTTGCCCAGCTGTTGTTCCACGATGCCGATCAGCATCTGTTCTGCCGGGGCGCTGCCGCTGGTGCTCGCAGCTGGTGCGCTCGGGCTGGTCGCGCACGCCGTCAAGGTCATGGAGATCAGCGCGATCCCCGTCCCGATGGCGCCCAGCGTGGTGCGGCTCGTGCGTCCGCTCATGTCATCCACCTCTCCGATGAAGTGCTCCCGTGCGTTCGTCGCAGGGCTCGGCACCCAGCCTCCATCCAGATATGTCTGATGTCAAGCAAAAGATCGATTGTTATGTTGCTGTGATGCAGTAAGGGGGTCTATCGTTCAGGTATGACCGCGACTGGAAGTCGGCCGGCAGACGAGTTCAGCACCCTGGACCCACAGGACATCGACTTGGCTGCCCATCTGTGGCGCAACCCCACGACACGGGCCGGCCTCCAGCGTGACTTCGCCCTGTCGAGAACGGCGCTGGGCTCCCGGCTCGACCGGCTCTTCGAATCCGGGCTGGTAAGGGAGTCTGAGCGCGCAGAGCAATCCGGAGGCAGGCCGGCTCGCCTCCTCGAACTCGACGGCAACTACGGCTTGGTCGCCGCGGTCGATATCGGCGAACGTCACAGCCAGGTGGTTCTCTGCTCACTGGACCCCGAGATCCGCGCCCGACGTGCCGTCGACTTCCAGCTCGACGCCGGTCCCGGGGCGATCCTCGAATCGATCGCCAGCACCATCGAAGAGATGCTGGCCGGGTTCGGCCCGAACCCACCCAGGCTGACCACGGTGGGCCTGGCGCTACCCGCACCCGTCGACTTCATCGCCGGCATGGTGACCGGGTACTCGGTGTTGCGAGGGTGGGACGGCTTCGACATCAAGTCCTGGTTCCAGCAGCGCATGGGCGTGCCGGTGCTCGTCGAGAACGACGTCAACGCCATGGCCGTCGCGGAGAAGGCTCAGAACTGGCCCAACGCCCAGTCGCTCTTCTACGTCAAGGTCGGCACGGGAATCGGCAGCGCGATCTTCACCAACGGCTCGCTCTATCACGGGGCCCAGGGCGCTGCCGGCGATATCGGCCACATCCAGCTGGATGGGCACGGCGAACCCCTGTGCCGCTGCGGGAACCGCGGCTGCGTCGAAGCGCTCACCGCGGGATGGGCCATCGTGCGAGACCTGAAGGGGCAGGGCGCCACCGACACCGACGCGATCGTGCAACTCGCGAACGCCGGCGACCCCCTCGTTCTCGGTGCCCTCCGCGAAGGGGGACGCCTTGTCGGCGAGGCGGTGGCGTACGCGACCAGCCTGCTCAACCCCGAAGTCATCGTCATCGGCGGCTCAGTGGCTGCGGCCGGTGAACTGATGCTGAGCGGAGTCCGCCAGATGGTTTATGACCGCGTCCTCCCGTTGGCCACGCGCCGCCTGCATCTGGTTCCAGCTCGCGTCGGTGGGGACGCAGCCGTCCTCGGCGCCGCCCAGCTTGCCGTCGCCGCATGGCTGGAGCATGAATCCACCTCGTCAACTGGCTCACTCAGCATCTAGGAACGGACGGAACCTCATGACAGTGCTCGACAAGTTCTCCCTGAAGGGCAGGGTCGCCATCGTGACGGGAGCCAACCGCGGCATCGGCCTCGGTATCGCTCACGCTTTCGTCGAGGCAGGCGCGAATGTCGTCGTGGCGGCCCGCGACGAAGCGCGCAACCAGGAGGCGGCTGACCGACTCAACGGCATTGGGCCGGGGACTGCGACCGCCATCAGCACCGACGTCACGGACAGGCAATCTGTGGAGAGCCTCGTCCAGACCGTCATCGCCGAGCTCGGCCAGATCGACGTGCTCGTGAACAACGCCGGCATCGGCTTCCATGCCGACGCGCTCACCCTCCCCGAGGAGGACTGGGATCGGCTGTTCAATGTGAACCTCAAGGCGGTCTGGACCTGCTGCCAGGTCGTCGGAAGACACATGGTCGCTCGGAAGAGCGGCTCCATCGTCAACATCGGGTCCATGTCGGGTCTCATCATCAACAGACCGCAATGGCACTCCCCGTACGGCATCAGCAAGGCGGCGGTCCACCACCTCACCCGGTCGCTCGCTGCGGAATGGGCGCCCCATCGCGTGCGTGTCAACGCGATCGCGCCGGGCTACGTCAAGACCGAGATCGCGGACATCGACAAGCCGGAGTACCGGCACTACTGGGTCGAAGAGGTCCCGATGCAGCGCTACGCCAGCCCTGACGAGATCGCGCCAGCCGCTCTCTACCTGGCAAGCGATGCGTCCACCTTCGCCACCGGATCGGTAATGGTCGTCGACGGGGGATACACCCTCTGGTGAGCAGAACACCCCAACGGCCGCCAGGCGCCGTTTCGGCTCCGATGTGGGAAGTCGAAGTCGGCCTGGAGCCCCCAATTCGCGTTGCCGTGGCAGCTCGGTTACGTTCCCAACGGCACCCATCCTTCAATCGACATCCACACCGGCCCGGACAACGTGTGCACCTCATGGCCGAGGGCACCACGAGCGTTACCCGGGTCACTTCCTGAGGAGCGCACATGACGCAGGCAAGCCTGGTCGCAGGCGTGGACTTCGGAACGGACACCGTTCGAGTCTGCGTCTGGGACCTGGCACGCCCTGCCTGCGTTCTGATTGTGAGCCGGCCCTACCGGCGATGGGCGTCCGGGGCCTTCTGCGTCCCCGAACAGCACCAATTCAGGCAGCACCCACTCGATCATCTTGAAGCACTCGAGGCGGCCTTCGCCGAGGTGGCGAGCCAACTCGGTGATGCTGCGATCACCGCCCTGGCGATCGACGCCACGGGCTCGACTCCCGCTCCGACCGACGAACACGGTGTGCCTCTGGCCCTCCTGCCCGGCCACGAGGACGATCCGGACTGCATGTTCTGGCTGTGGAAGGACCACACCTCCTCCGAGGCGGCGGAGAAGGTGAACCTGGCACTGAGTTCCCACGAGCCTGACTTCACCACCTATCAGGGTCGGTACAGCTCGGAATGGTGGTGGGCGAAGATCCTGCACGGCGTGACTCAGAGTGAAGCGGTACGCCTGGACGCGAAGTCCTGGGTCGAGCACTCCGACTGGCTGGCCAACCTGCTGGTCGGAGCCGACGATGTTCGACAGTTCTCGCGTAACTCCTGTGCCGCAGGACACAAGGCGCTCTACAACCGACGCCTCGGCGGGATGGTTCCCGAGGCGGTTCTCGACGACCTTCATCCGCACCTTGCCGAGGTGGCGCGGACCTTTCGGACGCCGCCCGACCCGGCCGGCACCCCCATCGGGACCCTCACCGTCGAGTGGGCAGATCGCCTGCACCTGAGCCCCGAAACAGTCGTGGCCGTCGGCTCACTGGACGCACACGCCGGCGCCGTTGGAGCGGGCATCGCGCCCGGCACCCTGGTGAAGGTCGTCGGCACCTCGACCGTCGACATGTTCCTGACTGACTACGCCACGATTGAAGGCCGCGATACCCGTGCGATCTGTGGGCTCGCCGAGGACTCGATCGTGCCGGGCCATCTGGGGGGAGAAGCTGGCCAAGCCGCCTTCGGTGACCTCTTCGCCTGGTACACGCGCGTTCTGACGTGGCCCTGGGAGGGCGTGCTGCGGGAGCAGCTCGCCGGAGCCCTGCCGGCCTCAGTTGTGGATGGCATCCTCGCCGCAAGCCGCGATGCGTTGCTTCCAGCACTGGAGAAGGAGGCGTCGGCACGGGGCCCGGCCGGAATCGTTGCCCTTGACTGGATCAACGGCCGCCGCTATCCCGATCTCGACGACCAAGCCAGGGCTGCACTGCTGAACCTGCGGATCGGGCACGATGCCGTCGACATCTACCGAGCTCTCATGCAGGCAGCGATCATGGGAAGCAAGGCCATCTTTGCCGGGTTGTCCCAGACTGGCGCCGAGATTCGGCGCGTGATCCTGGTCGGGGGCGTGGTACGCAACTCGAAGCTGGTCTGCGAGGCCCTTGCTGACGGGCTCGGCACAGAAGTGATGGTGTCCCGCGTCGACGAGGTGTGCGCAACCGGCGCTGCGATCTACGCAGCGGTGGCCGCCGGGGCCTTCAACTCGATTCCAGCTGCGCAAGAAGCGTTGTGTGAACCCTACCGAGCCGACTTCACCCCGAGCCCTGTCGGGATGGCCGAGTTCGACCGCACGTATCAGGAGTACCGCAGGGCCGGGACCTGGAGTGCTCGGCATCAGCCGGCTCCCTTGCTCGGCGAGCCCGGGTGAGCGACAACGTGCTGAACCTGCTGCTCGACCTGCGGGGGCGAACCGCGGCCTGGCACTGGTGCTGATCTCCCACGACCTCTCCGTGGTGGACTACCTGACCGAGACCGCCATGGTGATGCTGAACGGCGAAGTCGTCGAGAGGGGCGCCACCAATAGACTGCTGGCCACGCCCAACCACGCCTACACCAGGGCCCTGATCGACTCCATCCCGGGGCGGGCGCTGTGACCGGGCCGAGGGCGAGCGCTCCGGGTGAGGCAAGGTTGTGACCGACCTGCCGGAAGCATGAGAGGGAACCCCAGCATGCCATCGAACAATCACGGCGCGTTGCCGGCCGACTTCCTTTGGGGTGGGGCGCTGGCGGCGCACCAGTTCGAGGGGGGCTGGGACGCGGGCGGCAAGGGACCCAGCGTCGTCGATGTGCTGACCGCCGGGGCGCACGGGGTCCCGCGCCGGATCACTGCGACCGTGGATCCGGAGGAGTTCTATCCCAACCATGAGGCGATCGACTTCTACCACCGGTTCCGTGAGGACATCGCGTTGTTCGCCGAGCTCGGCCTGAAGTGCCTGCGCACCTCGATCGCCTGGTCGCGGATCTTCCCCAACGGGGACGAGCCCGAACCCAACGAGGCCGGGCTGGCGTTCTACGACCAGGTCTTCGACGAGCTGCTGGCCCATGGCATCGAGCCGGTGATCACGCTGTCGCACTTCGAGCTGCCGCTGCACCTGGCCCGCCATTACGGCGGTTTCCGGAACCGTGAGCTGGTGGACTTCTTCGCCCGGTTCGCCCGGGTGTGCTTCGAGCGCTACCACTCCAAGGTGCGGTGGTGGATGACGTTCAACGAGATCAACAACCAGATGAACACCGACAACCCGTTGTTCCTGTGGACGAACTCCGGGGTGCAGCTGGCGCCGGGGGAGGACCCGCGCGAGGTGTTGTTCCAGGTGGCGCACAACGAGCTGCTGGCCAGCGCCCGCGCGGTCAGCATCGGGCACGAGGTCGATGCCGGCCTGCAGATCGGCTGCATGGTCAGCCATGTGCCGATCTACCCGTTCTCCTGCCACCCCGAGGACGTGATGGCTGCCCAGGTCGCGATGCGGGAACGCTTCCTCTTCCCGGATGTGCACGTCCGCGGCCACTACCCGGCCTACGCCCTGGCGGAGATCGAGCGTTGCGGCTACGACATCGGCATGCAGGAAGGGGACGCGCAAGTCCTTGCCGACGGCGTGGTCGACTTCATCGGGTTCAGCTACTACATGTCGACAGTGGTGACTGCCGGACCTGCCGGGGCAGGCGCGGCTGACGATGTCACCGGCGGCCAGGGTAACTCGGTGCCGAACCCGCATGTGCAGGCCAGCGACTGGGGCTGGCAGATCGACCCGACGGGCCTGCGCTACACGCTCAACGTGCTCGCCGAACGGTATGAGAAGCCGCTGTTCATCGTGGAGAACGGTTTCGGCGCGATTGACGAGATCGCTGCCGACGGCCAGATTCACGACCGGGCCCGCATCGACTACCTCCGGGAACACATCCGGACAATGATCACAGCCGTCGAGGTCGACGGGGTCGAGCTGATCGGCTACACCCCGTGGGGCATCATCGACCCGGTCTCCTTCACCACCGGCGAGATGAAGAAGCGCTACGGCATGATCTACGTCGACCGCGACAACGCGGGCAACGGGACGATGGCCCGGATGAAGAAGCAGTCCTTCGACTGGTACTCCCGCGTCATCGCCACCAACGGGCGAGAGCTGTAGGCGACGCCATGAACTGGCTGGCCATGGATGTCGGCGGATCCGGCGTCAAGTACGCACTGGCGGACGAGGCGTATCGCCTCAGCGAGGCCGGTGTCCTCCCGACCTCGTACGACACCCACGCAAGCTTCATCGACGCGGTCGGCGGCATCTACGACAGGTTCGCGGGCACGGTCGCCGGCATCGCGGTCAGCACCTGCGGCGAGCTGGACCCGGACACCGGACACATGTTCTCCGGCGGCAGCCTCAGGTTCAACTCCGGCACGAACCTGATCGATGCGATCACCGCGCGCTGCCGGGTCCCGGTGTCGATCGAGAACGACGCCAACTGCGCACTGCTGGCCGAAGCCCACAGCGGCTGCCTCACCGACTGCCGCAACGCCGTCGCCCTCACCATCGGCACAGCCGTGGGCGGAGCGGTCATGATCAACCGGGCCCTCTACCGGGGCTCGCACTTCCACGCCGGCAACGCCAGCTTCACCAAGGTCGCACTGGCCGACGGAGACAGCCCTCAACTGGACAGCCTCAACGGGGTCGGCACGCTCACGGCTCGTTACGCAGCCACCGTGGGCCTGCCGGCGGGGGCAGTCGATGGGCCGGCCTTCTTCGACCTCGTTCACCAAGGTGACCCGGCGGCTCTCGAATCACTGGACAGCTTCTGCACCAGCCTTGGGAACTACATCTTCAACGTCCAGACCGTCCTCGACGCGGAGGTTGTGGCCATCGGTGGCGGCATCAGCGCCCAGCCAGTCTTCATCGACATGCTCCGGCAGAGCACCGATCGGAGTTTCGCCAGGGCGACTGCCCGGATCCCGAAGCCTGACGTCCGGGCGTGCCACCACTTCAACAACGCCAACCTGCTGGGTGCCCTCCGCCATCATCGTGCCGGCCGGGGTCACCAGCCGTACGGGAGCTGACGCAACATCATCCTCGGCTGCAGCCGGATCGAGGACTACCTCACCGCCGGCAGCTACCTGGGCATGAGTGTGGGTCGATTCGCCAACCGCATCGGGAACGCCCGCTTCACGCTCGTGCCCGAATGATGATCGGACGCCGTGAGGGATTGCACCGGAGCGCTTCCGATCAAGGCGGGCAGCTACGTCCCGCCGGCACCTGAATCGGACCGGCCGGGGGTGTGGCCGACGTGCCCAGATTGCGGGGGGGAGGACTGTTGACAAACTTATTTCGGATAATAAACTAAGAGCCGAAGCAAGGGGGCTGACGTGGCCAAGAAGGCATCTGTGCGTGACGTGAGGCGAAGCAATCGTGCTTTGCTTCTTCGCCGACTGCTGCTTGCGGGGGAGACGTCGCGCAGCGACTTGGGAACGTCCACGGGCCTGTCGGCTGCGACGGTGACGAGCGTTGTGACCGAGTTGATCGAGGAGGGAACCGTTCACGAGACGGGGTTCCTGGATTCGGATGGCGGGCGCCGGCGGGTGTTGCTGCACATCGACCCCCAAGCGGGTTTCGTTCTCGGCGCGGACGTGAGTGAGACCCACGTGAGCACGGCTCTCTTCGACCTGACTCTGTCCAGGCTGGGGTCGCGGGCGACTCCTTTCGTCGGGCGCAATATCTCTCCTCCCCAAGTGGGGGAGATCGTCGGGCGCCATGTGGGCGAGTTGCTCGGTGAGGCTGATGTTGATGCCAGGCGCGTCATCGGTCTCGGCCTCGGTGTGCCTGGGGTCGTGGAGCATCCAGCGACGCCGGCGGCGGTTGTTCATGCCGACGTGATCGGCTGGTCGACTGCGAGGTTCGATTGGCTCGAGGCGAGACTCGGCATACCCGTGCTGGTCGACAATGGCGCGAAAACGACGACTCAGGCCGAGTCGTGGTTTGGCTCGGCCAGGGGAGCAGAGCACGCGATCGTGGCCCTCATCGGTGATGGCGCAGGCGCCGGGATCATCACGAATGGCCGGCTCTATCGCGGTGCCAGCAGCGGTGCGGGCGAGTGGGGCCACACGAAGATCAGCCTTTCGGGCTATCCCTGCCGCTGCGGATCCAACGGCTGCGTTGAGGCGATCGTTGGGGCGTCCGCGGTGCTGCGGAGTTGGCGAGGTCGTGATGAGTACATCGGTCGCGAACCTGATGGAATCGATGCCCTGTTCGCTGCCCAGCGCGCAGGATCCCCTGAAGCGATGCGGGCTCTGGGCGAGGCGATTGAGCATCTCGGCCTGGGGCTCGCGAACCTCGTCAACCTGTACAACCCGGAGAAGATCATCGTGGGCGGATGGTTCGGCGACCTGATGATCCGGGACCACCCCGAGGATCTGAGTGCAGCGGTGCGCCGATTCTCCCTCAAGCAACCCGGCGAACAGGCCGTGGTGGAGCGATCGCAACTTGGGATGGGAGCCGTGACGCTCGGCGCCGCGACCCTTCCTGTCGATCGATACATCGAGTCCGGGTTTGGCCCATCAACCGCCTGACAGCCAGGCATGCACGAGAGGACAGAGCAAGAAAGCACGAACGCGCGGACGCGCCAGGGAAGCGACGCTCCACGCGCGTCGGGATGGAGAGGTCCAGCCCCGACACCACCAACTCGATGAGGAGAACTCCCATGTCCCACAGCCCAGTTGCCCGGCCTGTCTTCGCGGGATCGGCAGCCCTGGCACTGTCAATCGGCCTGCTCGCAGGCTGTTCAACCACAACCCAACCGTCGGCCCAGACGACCACACCGGCGGTGGCCTCGGCGCCTTCTGGAAACGTCCGGGTGCTCGCAGTCGAAGGACCGGAGACCGACGCGCTCGCCACTGAAGCCGCAGCCTTCACCAAGAGTTCCGGTATCACCGTGAAGGTGGACAAGGTGGCCCGCGATGTCTGGGGGCAGCGCAAGGTCGCCGAACTCGCTCAGGATGCCGGCACCTACGATGTTGTGTTCGTGGGCGGCGGCGATGATGCCGTCTGGACGCTCAATCACGCCCACGTCAAGGACCTGACGCCGTACCTCGGGGCGGAGACCGTCGGCGACATTGTGAATCACGACCTGTTCACCACCAAGGCTGGCGCCTTCGTCGGCGCACCTCAGTACTACAACTTCCCGGTCACCCTCTACCGGGCCGACCTGTTCAAGGATCCGGCCGAGCAGGCGGCGTTCAAGGCCAAGTACGGGCGTGATCTGGCGGCACCGAAGACCTTTGACGAACTCGTCGACGTAGCCACGTTCTTCAACCGTCCCGACAAGGGCATCTACGGCACCTGCCTCGGCGGAGTCGACTGGTCGGTCTTCCTCGACAACACCTATTTCACCTACGGCCAGGACGCCAACTACGGCGACCTTGCCACCGGGGAGCTCACGCTGAACACCCCTCAGCAGGTGAAGTCGCTTGACTACATCAAGCAATTGACCGGCCTGAGTGCGCCCGGCTGGGAAGCGCGGAGCTTCTTCGACTGCGACAACCAGATGAAGGCGGGGAAGGTCGCGATCTACCAGAACTGGCTGTACGCCTGGGGCACGCTCGGCACCGAAATGGGCGACAAGCTGGCCATCGCGCCACCGGCGGGAGCCAAGACCCATCTCGGCGCGATGCTCGCCACCATCCCTGAGAAGGCGCCCAATCCCGATGCCGCTGGAGCGTTCATCAAGTGGATGCTTGGCGACGAGTTCCAGCTTGCCGAGGCCAAGCAGACCGGGAACCTGCCGGTGATGCAGTCCCAACAGAGCGGAGCCGAGTTCGCCGCAGCCATGCCGGACCTGGACATGTTGAAGTCGGTGGCCAGCCGACTCACCTACCTCCACACCACCTGGTCCGGTGAGTTGTCCACCGGAGTCGCTGAGGCAATCGCAAAGGTGAACGCTGGTGAGATGTCCGCGCAGGAGGCCGCAGCATGGCTGCAGGACGTGAAGTTTGCCGGACGCAAGGCGATCGAGTGACGGTCCTGCCAACCGCACGGCGTGGGGAGGCGCATGCCTCCCCACGCCGGGATCGCCCGGACGACGTCCCCTTGCCGGCGCGCAGTCCTTGGGGGCGTCGCCGGCGGACCGGCCTGCTGTTCACGGCTCCCGCGGTCGCGTTCGTCGCGGTGGTGATGGCCTATCCGCTGGCCTACCTCGTCTACCTGTCCTTCCACACCTATCGGCCCCTGACCTCCAGCGAAGTCATTCCAGCTGGGCTCGGCAACTACGTGAAGCTGTTCACAGACTCCGCAGTGGCGAACTCAATGACCGTCACTCTGCAGTTCACCGTCATGTCCGTGATTCTTGAGATGGTCGTTGGGACCAGCTGCGCGATCCTCCTGGCCAACGTGATGCTCGGCGCGCGCAGCCGCGGCTCGCGGCTCGCCGCCCGGATCCTCGGGTCCGCTTACGTGGTCCCGTTCGCGGTCCCGGCAGTTGCGGGCGCGTACGCCTGGCGGATGTTGCTGGATGCCCAGTTCGGTCCGCTCAACGCACTGGCCGGTACAGCCGTTCCCTGGCTGGTCGAGTACCCGCTGTTGTCGATCGTCCTCATCGACGCCTGGAAGATGATCCCCTTCGTCATCTTCGTCATGCTGGCCGCCGTGATGTCGATCGAACCGACTCAGTACGAGGCGGCCGAGGTAGACGGCGCGGGCGCGCTCAGGCAGCTGTTCGCGATCACGCTTCCCTCGATTCTCCCGATCATGGTGGTGACCGCGGCGTTCCGCGCCGTGGATGCGTTCACCAAGGTGTTCGACACCGTCTTCGCTACCACGGGGGGAGGCCCTGGGGACGACACCCGGGTCTTTCCGCTGCTGATCTGGCGGACCGCGTTCACCCACCTTGACTTCGGCACCTCGGCTGCCCAGGCCCTCGCGGCTCTCGCGATCTCGCTTGTCTTCGGTACTGCCATGTTCCTCTCCCAGCGCGGGAGTTCCCGATGATGCTCACCTATCACGCGCGCAAGCGCCTCGGTGTCACGACGTCCGGGATCACCCTGGCGATCCTGGCCGCCGGGATGCTGGTGCCCATGGTGTGGATGGCGGTCACATCATTCAAGTCGGACGCCGACATCTTCAGCCAGACACCGCTGAGCCCACCGGCGGAGTGGACCTGGGATCACTACGCAAACCTCTTCTCCCAATTCCACTTCGCCAGCTCGTTCCTGAACTCCACGATCATCGCCGTCGTGACCGTCGTCTTCAGCGTGATCGTAGGCGGACTGGCAGCCTACGGTTTCGCGCGCTATCCCTGGCGCGGCAGCGGCGTCGCCCTCGCGTTCCTCATGGTCGCCCGGATGGTCACCCCAGCTGCCCTGGTGGTTCCGATGTACGTGATCATGGATGCACTTGGCCTGCTCAACACTGTCACGGGCGTCATCGTCGGTGTCACGGTTCTGAACCTGCCGTTCGTGATCTGGATCCTGCGGCCCTTCTTCGAGACCGTCCCGCGGGAGATCGAAGAGGCTGCGGAACTGGACGGGCTCTCGCCGGCCGCGGTGTTCTTCCGGATCGTGCTCCCGCTGGCCCGACCTGGAGTCATGACGGCGGTCCTGTACAGCTTCCTCGCGGGCTGGACCGACCTGCTGTTCCCGATGACCTTCATCACCGACGCGGAGGTCATGCCGCTGACCTCGAGCCTGCTGCAGATGCAGACGGGCTACAAGATCTACTGGGGTGAGCTCATGGCAGGAGGCATCGTCCTCACTCTCCCCGCCGTCGTCCTGTGCTTCGCCCTTCAGCGCTACCTCCTGCACGGGCTCCGCGCCGGCTACTAGACATCCAAAGGAACCAACAAGATCATGAGCCTCCTGGCCGACATTCGTTGGGGCAGCGCGACCGCCGCCTACCAGATCGAGGGCGCCGTTGACTGCGACGGTCGCACACCCAGCATCTGGGACACGTTCGCCGCTTCACCCGGGCACATCACGCGCGGCGACACCGGAGCGACCGCTGCACGCGCCTATGCGAACCCCGCGCCCGTCCTTGACGCCATCGAATGGCTGGGCCTGGACACCTACCGGTTCTCTGTAGCCTGGTGCCGCCTGGTCACAGGACCGGATGGCGCAACGAACCCTGCGGGCGTCGCCTACTATCGCCGAATCCTTCAGCGACTCCGTGAGCGCGGCGTCAACCCCGTGGTCACGCTGTACCACTGGGATCTGCCCCAATGGCTACAGGACCGTGGCGGCTGGGCCAATCTCGACACCGCCCGCGCCTTCGTCGAGTTCGTGGCTATCGCAGCCCGGGAGCTCGGCGACCTTGTCCAGGACTGGATCACCATCAACGAACCGTTCTGCGCAGCGTTCCACGGCCACCTCAGCGGCCTCCATGCCCCAGGGGTTCGAGACGAGTCCGTGGCGCTCCGTGCCGCACTGGTCCAGCTCCACGCCCACGGGGAAGCGGTCCGGACCCTCCGCGCAGCCGCGATCTCAGCGCGCGTCGGCCTCGCCATGAACCTGTCAGACCTTGAACCCGCCACCGACTCCAGCGCGGACATCGCGGCCTTCGAGGCGGCGGACCTCGTGGAGAATCGGCTCTTCCTGCACACCGTGCTCACAGGCGAGCTGCCCAGTGATGCGGGTGGCTACTTCGGCGACGGCGTGCTTGCCGCAGCCCTGGACGGAATCGACGTTGCCAGGATCGCCGAACCCCTCGACTTCATCGGGATCAACTACTACGAGCACAACCGGATCCGGGCCGCCAAGCCGGGAAACGACCCCATTGTCCGCGGCGTCGAGAAGCTGTTCGTCCCAGAACCCCGCAGCGCGAATGGGGTCGCGGTGCACCCAGCCGGCTTCACACGGGTCCTGAAGCGTGTCGCAGACCTCCAGCCGGACCTACCGATCTGGGTCACCGAGAACGGCATCGGGCTCTGGGACTACCTCGACCCCGAAGGTCGTTGCCGCGACATTGAGCGCATCGCGTTCATCGACCAACACCTCGAGGCGCTCGCTGATGCGAGAGCGCAGGGGGTGCGCGTCGAGGCCTACTACTTCTGGGCACTGACCGACACCTTCGAGTGGTCCTACGGGTACCAGCTTCGATACGGGCTCTTCTACGTCGACTTTCCAACCGGGCACTTTCTGCCGAAGGCCAGCGCCGATCACTACCGCTCGCGCATAGCTTCCGAACGTGCGGGCACGGACGCCTCCCCCGACCCTCATCAGGAGACGGCGTGATCATCGACGGTGCGATCCCTAAGACCACGCGATGCGCTACGGCCCGCGCAGGTCGGGACCCCCAGAGACGCGAGGGGCGTGCTGAACGGCCTCGGCGCGCCCCTCGTCCCTGACTCGCCAGTCCGGCGACCTCACCGGACTCCAGGGGAATTCCCGCCCGGCCATCCAGGATCGCTGGCGCCAGCGATAATGGGAGCAGTGGTGACCGCCCCCTTGCCACGCCGGATGGCCGAGCTGCCGGATGGCAGGGACGGAGCGGGCGATGGGAACCTGGGCGGGTCACTCACTTGAGGAGTCCGGCGAGTTCGCCCGGAACGTCGCTGAAGGCCAGGGTGAGACCGAACGGCTCAATCTCGGCGTGGCGCTGGTCGTGGAACTGGTCGATGGCTGCGACCACGCGGGGATCACCAGGGTGAGCCGAGAGGGTGCCGAGACCGTCGCTGCAAGCTCCGACAAGGCCCGGCTGTGCGACCAACTCCAGTACGACCTCGGCGAGGGCCCCTGCCTGGACACCGTCCGGACCCACCAGACCGTGGTGAGCAACTCGCTGGGTTCCGATCCGCGCTGGCCGAGGTGGGGGCCGGCTGTGGCAAGGCTGTACGGGGTCGGCTCGCTGTTGTCCTTGCTCCTCTACACCCACGGCGACTCCTACGGCGCCCTCAACCTGTACGCCGAGCGCCCCGGCGCGTACTGCAGCGACGACCTGGTGGTCGCGCAGAGCCTGGCCGCGCACCTCGCGGTCGCCCTTGCGGGAGGCCGCGAGATCGATCATCGCGCCGTGGCCATGGTGAACCGGACCGTGATCGGACAGGCCGAGGGCATCCTCATGGAGCGCTTCAAGATCACAGCGGACCAGGCCTTCGAGTTGTTGCGGGACTCGTCCGTCAAGACCAACAACCGGTTGATCCAGGTCGCGGAGGAGCTCACCAGGACCGGCCAGTGGAGCACGCCGCCGGCCGCGGGCGGCGAGCCGACCTGAACAGGGCCTCGTGGAAACCCCACCGATCCCACGAGGCCCCGAAGGCTCGATCGACCGACGGCGATGTCGGCCTTCGAGCTGAGCTGGACCACGAAACGTCTACGCAGGCAGCACCGGCCGCCAGGGTGACCGCCGACCACCGCCGCGCCCGCCCGGGACGATCCCAGCGAGCCTGGCCGGCGGCGCCGACGGATCGTGCCACATCTCCGGGCCGCCGATCGATGGTGCGTCGTTGGCGGATGGGCGCAGACGGGCCGACTGGCCCGGGGTCGCCGGTTGTCCGCTGCCCACCCCCGGGGGAGCGCCGGGCTGCGACGGCGCCCGGCCGGGACTGGACCTGCGCTGCCGCCGGGCCTGGATGACGGCTTCCTCCAGCAACCGAACATCTGCGACGACATCGATGGCAACTCCCAGGAGTGAGCGGCGCAGGTACCCGCTCGCCTCGCGGAGCAGGCCGAAGGCATCAGCTGAGTTGACCCGGTAGCGCGCCATGACGGTACCGACGGCGACCGCGACCCGGCTGCAGTCGCCATTGACAATGTCCTGCAGCGGCTCGCGGAAATCATCGATGATCCTGAGTACGGCCGGGGCGGCGAGCCGAGCGAGCTTCAAGGCGGCTTCAATGTCCATTTGATCAAATGCGCCGGGATCGCTGGAATAGAAATTCAGCATCGCCCGATCGGGTGAGCCAGTCGGAATTCGGATGCTGACCATGCTTCGAAGGTCCATCACGGCTTCGCACATCCTGCCGAAGTCCAGCCACCGCTCGGCTGCGGCCAGGTCCTTGATCGCCAGGACCTCGCCGAGGTCGGCGTCCAGCCCGGGGCCCTGCCGAAGTTCGTGCTGCAACCAGTCGACGCGAACCGGCACGTCGTCGGTGGCGGCGATGGTCTCGGGTGCCCTGCCGTCGGGAACGATCGACAGCCCGCAGTGGACATCGTGCTCGGAGTTGCAGATGGCGCGGGCAGCCAACGTCACCTGTTGTGGATCCAGATCGTGACCCCACGTCACCGGGGAGTCGGCCCCGGCGTTCCGGGGGGCGTGCTCGGCTGGACTCTTGAATTCCAGGACGGATTCTTCAGCCATGGCGACACTTTCGAGCGGCCGGCGTGAATTAATCCCGCGTCTTGAAACATCCAACCCGACTGCTCATCAATCTACACCCGGTGTCAGGGCCAGGCCTCCCTCGCGATAAATTCCCCAAAACGCTGGGGCGGATTTCTGGGCCGGTCGGGAGCGGGCGGACCAGCCCTGATGCGGGGCCGGAGCGACCCTGGCTGGACCGGGCGCGACGGGTCGGCCGGTCGCAATTCTGGCGCCCGGACCGCACGCGACCGATGCGCCTGCAACGATTGACCGCATGGGATCAAAGAAGCGCCCGAAACTCGACAACGAGCTGTACGAGGCCGAACTGACCAGGCTCCAGGCCGAACTGGTCGAGATGCAGGAATGGATGCGCACGTCGGGCCAGCGCCTGGTCGTGATCTTCGAAGGTCGTGACGCTGCCGGCAAGGGTGGT
>JADLEH010000032.1 GCA_020846255.1 Propionibacteriaceae bacterium | reverse complement strand
GTGTCGGCCACGCGGATCGCCCTGGCCAGGGCCGAACGGGTCTGGTCGGGGGTGATGATCTGGTCGACCACGCCGATCTCGACAGCCTTGTCGACGCCGCCGGCGATCTTCTCGTGCTCCGCGGCGAGGTCGGCCTCGACCTGGGCCAGCATGTCGCGGGGCACCTCGGCCAGCTTGCGGCGGTGCAGGATCCGGATTGCCGCCACCGGTCCCATCACGGCGATCTCGGCAGCCGGCCAGGCGAACACCTTGGTGGCGCCCAGCGAGCGGGAGTTCATCGCGATGTAGGCACCGCCGTAGGCCTTGCGGGTGACCAGGGTCACCCGCGGGACGCTGGCCTCGGAGAAGGCGTGCAGCAGCTTGGCCCCGCGCCGAACTACCCCGTCCCACTCCTGCCCGACACCGGGCAGGTAGCCCGGGACGTCGACGAGGACCACCAGCGGCACCCCGAAGGCGTCGCACAGCCGGACGAACCGGGCAGCCTTCTCCGCGCTCAGGGAGTCGAGGCAGCCGCCCAGGCGCAGCGGGTTGTTGGCCACGACGCCGACGGTCCGGCCACCGAGCCGGCCGAAGGCGATCGTCACGTTCGGCGCCCAGCGGGCGTGCAGTTCGAAGACCGAACCCTCGTCGAGGAGGCCACCGATCAGGGGATGGACGTCGTAGGCGCGCTTGGCCGACTCGGGCAACAGGGCGGCCAGGTCGACGTCGGCCACGTCGGCGGCGACCCCGCCCTGGGCGGCCAGCAGGGTGGTCACTGCCCGGCCGCGGGCGAGGGCGTCGGCCTCGTCGTCGGCCACGACGTGCACCACGCCCGACTTGCGTTCATGGGTGTCGGGGCCGCCGAGGCGCAGCATGTCGACGTCCTCACCGGTCACCGAGCGCACCACGTCCGGACCGGTGACGAAGATCCGGCCGTCCGGGGCGAGGATCACCACGTCGGTCAGCGCCGGCCCGTAGGCCGCGCCACCGGCGGCCGCACCGAGCACGATCGAGATCTGGGGGATCTTGCCAGAGGCCTGCGTCATCGCGTGGAAGATCTGGCCGACGGCGTGCAGGCTGAGCACGCCCTCGGCGAGGCGGGCGCCGCCGGAGTGCCAGATGCCGAGGATCGGCACCCGGTCGACCATCGCGCGCCGGTAGGCCTGCACGACGACCTCACAGCCCTGGACGCCCATCGCGCCACCCATCACGGTGGCGTCGGAGCAGAACGCGACGACTGGCGAGCCGTTGATGGTGCCGGTGGCTGCGAGCATGCCGGAGTTGTCATCAGCGCTGATCAGCTTCAGCGAGCCCTCGTCGAGCAGGGCGGCGAGCCTGAAGTTGGGGTTGCGCGGATCCTCCGAGCGGGGTAGCCGGACAGGCTTGGCCGGGGCTGGTGCCTGGGTCATCGTGGACCTCCTGGAAGGTAGGTGTGCAGAGATGCTGGCTCAGGGACCGGGTGTCAGACGGTTGAGTTGGCGTTGGTGACCGCGATGGCCACGTTGTGACCGCCGAAGCCGAAGGAGTTGTTGATCGCGGCCAGGTCACCGTCCGGCAGCGGACGGGCGACGTTGGCTGCGATGTCGATGCCCAGGTCGGGCTCGGGATCGGTGAGGTTGATCGTCGGCGGCACCATCCGGTCGCGGAGCGCGAGCAGGGTGGCGATGGTCTCAAGGGCGCCCGCTCCGCCGAGCAGGTGGCCGGTCATCGACTTCGTCGAGGTCACCACCACCTGGTCGGTGGCGTCGCCGAGCGCCGTCCGGATCGAACCCGCCTCGGTGATGTCACCCTGCGGGGTGGAAGTGCCGTGGGCGTTGACGTGGCGGATGTCGCCGGCGCTCAGCCTGGCGTCGGCCAACGCCTTGACCATCGCTCCGGACTGGCCCTCACCGGTCGGGTCGGGCTGGACGATGTCGTGGCTGTCGGCAGTGATGCCGGAGCCGGCGATGGTGCCGTAGATCTTGGCGCCGCGCGCCCTGGCATGCTCCAGGGTCTCCATGATCATGATCGCCGAGCCCTCGCCCATGACGAAGCCGTCCCGGCCCCGGTCCCACGGACGCGAGGCGCCCTCGGGATCGTCGTTGCGCCGGCTCAGCGCCTGCATCTGGCCGAAGGCTGCGATCGGCAGCGGGTGGATGGTCGCCTCGGTGCCACCCACGACGGCCATGTCGGCCCGGCCGAGCCGCAGCTGGTCGAGGGCGAGCGAGATGGCCTCGTTCGAGGACGCGCACGCGGACACCGGGGTGTGCACCCCGGCCTTGGCGTGCACTGCCAGCCCGACGTTGGCCGCCGGAGCGTTCGCCATGAGCATCGGGATCGTGAACGGGCTGACCCGGCGGTAGCCCTTGTCGCGCTGCGCGTCCCAGTTGTTCAGCAGGGAGTGCAGGCCGCCGATGCCGCTGGCCAGCGAGACGCTGAGCCGCTGCGGGTCGACCTCGTCCTCGGCCTCCCAGGTGAAGCCGGCGTCCTCCCAGGCCTCCCTGGCAGCGATCAGCGCGAGCTGGGTCGACCGGTCGAGCCGGCGGGCCTTCACCCTTTCGATGATCTCGGAGGGGTCGACCTTGACGTAGGCGGCGATCCTGACCGGCAGTTCCTCCGCCCACTCCTCGGTGATGGCGCGGACGCCGGACCTGCCGGCGAGCAGGCCAGCCCAGGTGGAGGCCAGGTCGCCGCCGAGTGGGGTGGTGGCGCCGAGGCCGGTGATCACGATCTCAGTCATGTCTCTCCGAGGTAGGTGAGGTTGGGTGTGCCGGTTGGGCCTGGCGCGGTTTCGACAGGCTCAACCAGCGGGCGGTGCAGGTCAGCTGTGCGCTTCGATGTAGGCGACTGCGTCGCCAACGGTCTTGAGGTTCTTGGACTCCTCGTCGGGAATCGCCACGCCGAACTTCTCCTCGCAGCCGACGAGGATCTCGACCATCGCGAGGCTGTCGACGTCGAGGTCGTCCACGAAGGACTTGTCGAGCTGGACATCCTCGACCGGCACGCCGGCGACGTCGTTGACGAGTTCGGCGAGCTGGGCCCGGATCTCTTCGGTGGTTGCCATTGAATGTTCTCCTTAACTAGGGGTCTTGCTGCTGTTCCGGACGGGTCCGGGGGAATCAGGGAAGGGTGATGACCTGGCCGGCGTAGACCAGGCCGGCGCCGAAGCCGATGATCAGCGCGGTCTGGCCGCTCTTGGCCTCGCCGCTGGTGAGCAGGGCGTCCATCGCCATCGGGATGGTGGCGGCCGAGTTGTTGCCCAGCTGCCGGATGGTGCGGGCCACGACGACGTTCTCGGGCAGCTTCAGGTAGCGCAGCAGGGTGTCGGTGATCCGGTCGTTGGCCTGGTGCGGGATGAAGACGTCCAGCTCCTCAGGGGTGATGCCCGCCTCGTCCAGGCACTTCTTCGCCGCCCGGGCGATGAAGCTGGTCGCCCACTTGAAGACCGCGCGGCCGTCCATGCCGAGCCGGGGCCAGGTGCCGTCGGCCACAGCCTCGTGCCAGCCCTTGGTCTGCCAGATCACGCCGGCCTGGCTGCCGTCGGAGCCCCACACGACCGGGCCGATCCCGTTGGTCTCGCTCGGACCGACCACGACCGCGCCGGCGCCGTCACCGAACAGGAAGGCTGTGCCGCGGTCGGTGAGGTCGGTGATCTCGCTGATCGTCTCGCCGGCGATC
This sequence comes from Propionibacteriaceae bacterium, assembly GCA_020846255.1. Classification (GTDB taxonomy): domain Bacteria; phylum Actinomycetota; class Actinomycetes; order Propionibacteriales; family Propionibacteriaceae; genus Propionicimonas. The sequence continues at coordinate 4,772 of JADLEH010000032.1, read as the reverse complement.
AGCAGCACGTGCCTGGCCTGGCCACTGCGCACCATGGACTCGGCCTGGGCAAGGCCGTAGCTGAAGCCGGCGCAGGCGGCGGAGATGTCGTAGGCGGCAGCGTCCGGGATGCCCAGCTTGGTCGCGAGGGTCGGGGCCAGCGCCGGGGTCTGGTGGTAGTGGGAGATCGTCGAGAGGATCACGGCGTCGATCTGGTCGACCGCGATCCCGGCCCGCTCGATGGCCAGCTGCGCTGCCGCGAGGGACAGCGTCTCGATGTTCTCGTCCTCACCGATCCAGCGACGTTCCTTGATGCCGGTGCGCTGGGTGATCCACTCGTCGGAGGAGTCGATGTGCTGCAGCAGGTACTCGTTGGGGATCACCCGCGACGGGGTCGCCGACCCGACCGAGAGGATGCGGGCGAACTTGGGGCCGGTGCTGGCCTTGATCTGGGTCATGCGTCGGCTCCTGAAGAGTCCTGGTTGGGATAGATGCGAAGCAGTGGCTGGCCGGGGGAGACCGGGTCGCCGTCCTCGACGAGCCATTCGGTGACGGTGCCGCCACCGGTGGTGGCGACGCTGGTGGTGTCGCGCAGGTTGGCCACGGTGCCGATCGTGTCGCCGGCAGCCAGCAGTGAGTCCCCGGAGATCCCCTCGGCCTTGCGGAACTCGCCCTTGCTCGGGGAGACCACCATCATCCAGGACGGGGTGTTGCCCATCGGAGAAGCCCAGGCCGAGTCGCCGTGCTTGGCCACGAAGTCCTGCGCTGCCGGGATCTGGTCGGGGGTGTTCAGGCTGAACAGCTCGATGCCCTTGAGGTTCCGCTTGGCGATGCCGGTGAGCGTGCCGGCCGGCGGCAGTTCAAGCATTGCGGTGACGCCGAGGTCGGCCATGGTCTGCAGGCACAGGTCCCAGCGCACCGGGTTCGCCACCTGCCTCACCAGCCGGGCCAGGTACTCCCGTCCGCTCTGCACCACCTGGCCGTCCGCGTTCGACAGCAGCCGGGTGCGGGGGTCGTGGGTGGAGATCGCCCGCGCCAGCCGGGCGAGGTGGGCGACCGCCGGCTCCATGTGGACGGTGTGGAAGGCACCGGCGACGCTGAGCTGGATCAGCCGGGCCTTGGCCGGCGGGTTCTCGGCGAGGGCCGCGAGCTGCTCCACGGTGCCGGCCGCCACGATCTGGCCGGAGCCGTTGTTGTTGGCCGCGGTCAGGCCGGCTGCTTCGATCGCGGCGAGAACCTCGGTGGCGTCGCCGCCGATGACGGCCATCATCGAGGTCGGCCGGGCCGCGCTGGCCATCGCCATCTGCTGACCGCGTTCGCGGACGAAGACCATGGCCTGCTCGGCGGAGAGGACGCCGGTGGCTGCGGCAGCTGTGATCTCACCGACACTGTGTCCGGCGGCCACGCCGGTGCGGCGGAAGCCGTCCGCCGGGCTCGGGAAGAGTTCAAGGGCCGTGACCAGGCCGGCCGCGACCAGCAGGGGCTGGGCGATGGCGGTGTCCCGGATGGTCTCGGCGTCCGCCTTGGTGCCGTAGTGGGCCAGGTCGACGCCGGCCACCGTGCTCAGCCAGTTGAGGCGATCAGCGAAGTGGGGTTCAGCGAGCCAGGGAGCGAGGAAGCCGGGGGTCTGGGCGCCCTGTCCGGGCGCAACGATTGCGAGCACGTCTCTACTCTTGCGGCCCAAGGGCCAGGAGTTGGGGTGATTCGCAACGAATTTATAACAGACGACTTTGTGGGAAACCTACAACGATTCCGATCGGCTCAGCCGTTCGGAGGGGGTGGGGCGTTGTCGGTTTCGCATCAATCGAGCAATCGGCCCAGCGTCAGCGCCAGCCGCAGGGCGTAGCCGCCGCGGGAATCCAGGGCCGAGTAGCCGGTGACTTCCTGGATGCGCCGCAGGCGGTACCTGACCGTGTTCGGGTGGACGTAGCGGGCGCGGGCAGTCGCCTCGATCGAGCCGCCGGAGTCGAAGAACGCGGCCAGGGTCTCGGCGAGTTCACCGCCGGCGGCGAGCAGCGGACGGTACAGGTCGGTGGCGAGGGCGCGACGGGCATGGCCGTCACCGGCCAGCGCCCGTTCGGGCAGGAGGTCCTCGGATGCCACCGGACGCGGGGCGTCGGGCCAGGCCTTCGCCGCCCGCATTCCGGAAAGCGCCGCCCGTGCGCTTCGGGCGGCCTCGACCAGGTCGGAGACGATCGGGCCGACCACCACCTGGCCGGCGCCGAACTGGCCGGCGAAGTCGCCGACCAGCCGAACGAGTTCCGGTGTCGAGCTGAGCTGGCCACCGATCACGAGCACCAGCCGATCCCCTTGCGGGGCGGCGAGCAGGTCGAGGGAGTGGCGGGCGGCGGCCACGCGGATGGCTTCGACGGCCCGTCCCGGGTCTGCCGGGGCCGCGCCGATCACCACCGAGATGCCCTGCGGTGATGCCCAGCCGAGGGTTGAGGCGCGGGAGACCACCGATTCGTCGGCGTCGCCGCGGATGACTGCGTCCACCACGAGGGCCTCGAGCCGGGCGTCCCAAGCTCCGCGGGCCTCGGCCGCGCGGGCATAGACCTGGGCTGCGGCGAAGGCGATCTCGCGGGAGTAGCGCAGGATCCCGATCCGTAGGGGCGCCTGCTCGTCGTCCGGCAGGCCGGCGATCTGGTGCTCGACCGTGTCGATCGTGGTACGCACCAGGTCGACGGTCTGGTTCAGCGTGATTCGCCGGGCGAGCGCGCGCGGTGCTGCGTCGAAGATCGTTCCCGGCGAGATGCTCTGCCCGCCGGCGGCGAACCACTCCAGGAAGCCGTCGATGCCCGAGCGTGCCACCAGGGTGATCCAGGACCGGTTCTCCGCGTCCAGCTCGCCGAACCACTGGTGCTCCTCGGCGATCCTGGCCAGGGCAGCTGTGGTCATCTCGGCCGCAGCGGCAGCCAGCCGGCGGGAGACCGCCGCGCGGGCCTCCGGCGGTGGCCAGCCGGCCTGGTCGGCCTCCGGTGAGCTCACTTGGGCCCGTCGATCTCGGCCCGCCGGAGCTCGATGATGCGGTCGAGCACCTCGGGTGGCACCGGTTGTCCGGCGGTGAACCGGATCGTGCCCTTCGCCAGCGAATAGCCGGCCAGTTGGGGTGCGACCGCGCTGACCACCTCAGGGCTGAACGGGAACAGGGAGAGGTGCTTGGCACTCACCCGGACGCCGAGCAGCGGACGGCCGAGGTAGCGCAGCGCCGGGGTGCCGTAGCTGAGGTCCTCGACAGCTTCCGGCACCAGTGCGACCGCCCGGTCGAGGATCTCCTGGAGCACGACCCTGGTGTCGCCGTCGGTGCCGGCGATCAGCTCGGTGAACACGCCCATGGCCGAATCCTAAGTGCTGGGTGCGCTCGGGGTGCCAACGACTGGTGGCAGAGGAAGATCCTGAGAATGTTGGCCGATCCCCATCGGCCCGCCGCCGGGACGCGTAGCGTGAAGAGGTCTCGGCCAGCGTGTCGGGGGGCGGCGCGCTGTGGTCCGGGGGGAGGACGGTGCTCGGTGCGCATTCGGCGGATTCTGGTTGCATTCGGGGCTGCGTTGGCCCTCTTCTGCGTTGCGCCCGGCGCCGCGCCGCCGGCAACGGCGACGGATGGCACCGCGGCCATCAAGGGTCAGGTGCTCTCGTGGATGGATCCGATCGGCGACGCCCGCGTTACGGTCTTCAACGCTGACACCGGTGCCGTCGTCGCTTCCGTTCAGACCGACGGCGAGGGCTATTACCTGGTCAGCGGTCTGCGGGCCCGTCATGTGAAGGTGCGGGCCACCAAGGCCGGCTACCTGGCGGCGTGGGCGAGTGGTGTCGGTACCCGCGCGGCAGCCACGATCTATACGTTGGTACCGGGTCAGACGCTCGAACAGACCTGGGACGAGCAGCGGGTGCTGTACCTGGACCTGACGCCCGAGGGCGTGGTGACCGGGACTGTGGTCGGCGTCAACGAGAACCCGGCGGCTGGACCCGATGGGGGACCGCTGGCGGGAGCGAGGGTGACCGTCGTCGACCAACGCACCGGTGGCAGGATCGGCTCTGCGGTCACCGATGCCGACGGCCGGTTCCGGATCGGCATGCTGGCGGCGGGATCGGTGAGGGTCAAGGCGGCCAAGGCTGGGTGGCTGACCGCATGGGCGCCCAACCACCCGATGGGTGAGGTGGTGGACTTCCCCGTCCTCGCCGGGCAGGTCACCGACATCGGCATGTTCCGGCTGTATGCGCCGGCCACCGTCTTCGGTGAGGTGGTCTCGAACCATCACCGGATCCGCGGCACGGCAAGACTCACCGTGTTCAATGCTGACACCGGGAAGGCGATCCGTTCGCTGACCGTCGGCAGCAGGTTCCGGATCACCGGCCTCGCACCGGGAACGATCCAGGTCCGGGTGACCAAGCATGGGTACGTGGACGGTTGGTCGAGTCTGCTCACGCTGAAGGCCGGGCAGGTCCTCGGGCCGCACGTGGAACAGGGCGCGCTGCGGATCGAGCTGACCCGGGGTGCAGTGGTCACCGGCGAGGTTATGGGCTTCAGCCAGAGTCCGACGGCCGGCTGGGACGACCCCCTGCCCGGGGTCAAGGTGACCGCCGTCAACGCGCGCACCGGACGCAAGGTCGCCGCCGGGCTGACCGACGAGTCGGGCCGGTTCCGGATCGGGGTGGTCGGGGTCAGGACGGTGAAGGTGAAGGCAGCCAAGACGGGCTGGCTCACCAGTTGGGCCCCGGGTGAGCGGACCCGTGCCGAGGGCGACCGGATCACGCTTCGGCTGGGCGAGGTCACCGACATCGGCACGGTGGCG
>JADLEH010000031.1 GCA_020846255.1 Propionibacteriaceae bacterium | reverse complement strand
GCCCACGGGTGGCGTCCCGTGGGCTTCCCCAGAAACAACCGGGTCTGCCGTTCGCGGGTGGTGCCGGCATCGTGGGACTGTGGGACTTTTCTCTTTGACAAAGCTCGGAGGTCTGATACGATTACTGACTGACCAGTCAGTCCACACCCACGAGGAGGTTGTTGCGCAACCTCCCCCTGACTGATCGGGCGCCAATCGCCCGCCTCCGCCCAGCACTCGCGGCACTGTGCCGCCAGGCCGACCCACCCGGAGGCAGTGACGCCTCCTCGTCACGACCACAGCACTGAGCCGCGCCCCCACCCGCGGGCGATGGCACCAGGAGAACGACGATGAGCGGTTGTTCCTCGATGTGCCGTCCTCTGCTCGGGCTCGGTTTGCTCGCCGCAGCCCTGGCTGCCGGCTGCGGGCAGGGACAGGAGGCAGCGAAGGCCACCGGACCCGTCGAGGTCATCGTCACCAAACCGATCACCGACCAGGTGACCGATTATCAGGATTTCACCGGCCGGCTCAATGCATTCGAGACTGTCGAAATCCGCGCCCGCGTCACCGGGTACGTGAAGTCGGCCCCCTTCAAGGAGGGCGACCTCGTCAGCAAGGGCAAGGTGCTGTTCGAGATCGACCCGCGCTCGTACCTGGCCGACCTGAACCTGGCGAAGGCGAACCTCAAGCTGGCGGTGGCCGAACGGAATGTCCAGGAGCGGAACGCCAACCGCGCCCAGAACCTGATCCGCACCCGGGCCGTCGCCTCGGAGGAGTACGACCAGATCCTCGCTGCCCTGGAGAAGGAGAAGGCCACGGTCGAGGCGATGGAAGCGACCCGGGAGCGGACCCAACTCTACCTCGACTGGACCACCGTCAAGGCTCCGCTCAGCGGCCGGGTCAGCCGCCATCTGGTCGATCCGGGCAACCTCGTCGTCGCCGACACCACCGTCCTGACGACCATCGTGACGGAGAGCCCCCTTTACGCCTACTTCGACGTGGACGAGCGTACCTTCCTCGATCTTGTCGGCTCCGGACTGCCGTCGGAAGGGGTGAGCCCGTGGCAGGCGCGGCTGCAGGTGCCGGTCCTGATGCGCCTGGCGAACGAGGAGCAGTTCACCCATGCCGGGACGGTCGATTTCGTCGATAACCAGGTGAGCCCGACGTCCGGCACGATCCGCATGCGCGGCGTCTTCGAGAACCCCCGCGGCGTCCTGCGGCCCGGCCTGTTCGCCCGCATCCGCCTGCCGCTGAGCAGCCCGTACCGGACCGTCCTTGTCCCGGACGAGGCTCTCATGAGCGACCAGGGCCGCAAGTACGTGTACGTCGTCAACGCGAAGGACGAAATCGTCTACCGCAAGGTGAAACTCGGCCAGGCGATCCAGGGGTTGCGGGTCATCAAGGACGGGATCGCGGAGGGCGAGCGCGTGGTCGTCACCGGGATGCAGCGCGTCCGGCCCGGGGCGAAGGTGAAGGCGACCCTCCAGGCCCCGCCGCCGCGGCCCGAATCACCCCTGGCGAGGTTCTTGCCCTCCGACCGGACGCGGAACGGGGCGGCGAAGGCGGCGACGGGCGGACAGTGACCAGATGACAAGGTGACCGAAAAACCCTGCCTGTCACCTGGTCACCTGGGTACCCTGCGGGGCGGGCATGTTTTCGCACTTCTTCATCGAGCGGCCGATCTTCGCGTCCGTCCTCTCGATTGTCATCACCCTCGGGGGCGCCATCGCGGCGTTCAACCTACCCGTCGCGCAGTACCCGCAGATCACGCCGCCGAGCATCAACGTCTCCTGCAACTACCCCGGAGCCAACGCGAAGGTCGTGTCCGAGGCGATCGCCGCCCCGATCGAACAGCAGGTCAACGGCGTCGAGGGCATGATGTACATGTCCTCGCAATCGGGCAACGACGGCTCCTACCAGCTCACCGTCACCTTCAAACCGGGCGTGAACCTGAGCTTCGCCCAGGTGCTCGTGCAGAACCGCATCAACCTGGCGATGCCAATGCTGCCGGACGTCGTCAAGCAGGCCGGCGTCAGCACGCGCAAGCGTAACCCGGACATGCTGCAGATCGTCAGCCTGTTCTCACCGAACGGGCGGTACGACCAGCTGTATGTCAGCAACTACGCCGCCACCCGGCTCAAGGAGGAACTCGCCCGGGTGGACGGAGTTGGCGACATCACCATGTTCGGCGGGCAGGACTTCAGCATGCGCGTCTGGGTGGACCCGGAGCGGCTGGCGGCCCTGAGCCTGACCGCGTTCGACGTGGTCAGCGCCATCCGCGAGCAGAACCGGCAGGCGGCCGTCGGCCACCTGGGCCAGCAGCCGACCGGCCCGGGCCAGCCGTTCGAGCTGGTCCTCACCACGCGCGGCCGGCTGGTCGAGCCGGAAGAGTTCGAGGACATCATCATTCGCAGCGACGGTCAGGGCCGGCACGTCCGCATCCGGGACGTCGGCTTTGTCGCGCTGGGGCCGCGCAACTCCGACGAGAGCAGCAAGTTCAACGGCCACCCCTGCACCAGCCTCGCCATCTTCCAGCTCCCCTACGCCAACTCCATCGCCACCGCCGCCCGCGTTCGGGCCAAGCTGGAGGAGCTGAAGAAAAACTTCCCCGAGGATCTGGTGTATGTGATCGGCTACGACAACTCGCCGTTCATCCAGGAGTCGATCCACGAGGTCTTCCGGACACTCGGCGAGGCCGTCCTCCTCGTCGCCATCGTGGTGCTGGTGTTCCTGCAGAACTGGCGGTCGGCCCTCATCCCGCTGGTGGCCGTCCCGGTCGCGATCATCGGCACGTTCGGCGTCATGGCAGTCATCGGGTTCAGTCTGAACAACCTGACGCTGTTCGGGCTGGTCCTGGCCATCGGCCTCGTCGTCGATGATGCCATCGTTGTCGTCGAGGCGGTCGAGCACCACATCGAGAACGGAATGTCCCCGCACGCGGCCGCGCACCGGGCGATGCGGGAGGTGTCCGGGCCGGTCATTGCGGTCGCCCTGGTGCTGAGCGCGGTGTTCGTGCCGTGCGCGTTCATCAGCGGCATCACCGGCCAGTTCTTCCGCCAGTTCGCCCTGACCATCGCCGTCTCGACCGTTATCTCGGCGTTCAACTCGCTGACCCTCAGCCCGGCCCTCGCTGCCCTCCTGCTGCAGCCGCGCGGCGCCCGCAAGGATCTCGTCGGCCGGTCGCTCGACGGGGTGTTCGGGTGGTTCTTCCGCGGATTCAACTGGACCTTCACCCGGACAGTCAACGGGTACACGCGCCTGGTCGGGCTGGCCCTGCGCGGCAGCGTGGTGGTGCTGGTGCTGTACGTCGGGTTGGTCGGGGTAACGGCGGTCGTTTCCGGCGTGTTGCCGACCGGATACATCCCGGTGCAGGACCAGGGCAAGCTGTACGTGGCGATCCAGCTGCCGGATGCCGCGTCGAGTGAGCGGACGCGCCGGGCGGTCGATAAGATCGCGGCCATCGTTGAGGAAACGCCCGGCGTCGCGTACACGACGGCCGTCGCCGGCCGATCATTCACGCTCGGCGCCAACGGGTCGAACTTCGGCAATCTGTTCATTAGCCTGGAGGAGTTCGACAAGCGGCGCGACCCGTCGCTGTCGAGCGACGCCATCGCGGCTCGTATCCGGACCCGCCTGCAGGCCGAGATCCCGGAGGCTATCACGGCCGTCTTCGGTCCGCCGCCGGTGGCCGGCCTGGGGAACTCAGGCGGGTTCAAGCTGATCGTCCAGGATCGCGGCGAGAACGGCCTGGCCGAGCTGCAGAATCAGACCGAGCGGCTCATCGCGGCCAGCACGTCGGACCCGACCATCGCCAAGCTGTTCACCGTCTTCCGGGCGAACGCGCCGCAGCTGTTCGTGGACCTCAACCGCGAGCAGTGCCAGACGATGGGGGTGAACCCGCGCGACGTGTTCAGCACCCTGCAGACGTACCTCGGGTCGTACTACGTCAACGACTTCAACTTCCTCGGCCGGACGTGGCAGGTGATCATCCAGGCGAACGGGGCGTTCCGCAAGGATCCGGAGCAGGTGAAGCTCCTGCGGGTGCGCAACGCGCACGGCGAGATGGTGCCGCTCGGGGCGGTCCTGACGCTGCGCGAGGTCGGCGGGCCGCTGCTGATCTCGCGCTACAACATGTACCCGGCGGCGGTCGTCGTCGGGGCCGGCCGGCCGGGCGTGTCGTCCGGAGAGGCCATCGAGGCGGTAGAGCGGCTGTGCAACCGGGTGCTGCCGCGGTCGATGGGGTTCGGCTACGAGTGGACGGAGATCACCTACATCCAGATCGACGCCGCCCGAAACGTCTGGAACAACCTGATCTTCCCGCTGGCGGTCATGTTCGTCTTCCTGGTGCTGGCGGCCCAGTACGAGAGCTGGGCGCTGCCGCTGGCCGTCATCCTCGTCGTGCCGATGTGCATCCTCGGGTCGCTGGTCGGGGTGGCCGTGACCGGGACCGACGTCAACATCTTCACGCAGATCGGGTTCGTCGTCCTCGTCGGGCTGGCGAGCAAGAACGCGATCCTCATTGTTGAATTTGCCAAGCACAAGCGCGAGGAGGGTGGGCTGTCGCGAACAGACGCGACGCTGGCCGAGTGCCAGCTGCGCCTGCGGCCGATCCTGATGACGTCGTTCGCGTTCATCCTCGGGGCCGTGCCGCTGCTGCTCGCGACCGGGGCCGGGGCCGAGATGCGCAAGCG
>JADLEH010000030.1 GCA_020846255.1 Propionibacteriaceae bacterium | reverse complement strand
GTGACCACGGCGCACAGGCCGGCCGGGACACCGGCGCGGGCAGCTGTGGCCGGCAGGCCTTCGGACCCCAGCGGTGCGGCCAGCAGCCCGGCCGAGCCGGCTTCGGCGACCAGCCGGGACACTTCCGGTTGCCCCTCTTCACTGGAGCCTGCACTGAGGGTGGCAAGGTCGAGAATGACGGCACGCAGCTCGTTCATTGGGCGGCTCGCAAGGACGGTCGGGAGTTGGATTCCTAGAGCACCCTAGCAAGGCCGTTGGATCGATCAAAGACGTTCGGACGACCGACTTTGCGCCCCGATCCCGGGTCGGGGTGGGGTCAGGGAGAGATCAGGGGGGAACATAGCTGGTTCTCAGGAGCGTTCCGTACCATGGAAGCCGACGACGGTCCGCCGTCGCCCAGCCAAGGAGGAAACCAGAAATGCGCAGTAGTAACCCGGTTCTGTCGAAGCCAGACGCCTGGCAGGTCGAACCCGCCAACGCCCAGAATCCCCAGTACCAGGGCTACCCGGGCCAGCCCTACCCCGGCCAGGTTCCCGGTCAGAACTTCCAGCAGCCGGCGCTGGCCGGCCGGATGACCATCGATGACGTGATCACCAAGAGCGCGATCACCCTGGGCACGCTCGTTGCCGTCGCCGGACTCACCTTCCTGTTCCTTCCGCAGGCCCTGCTGCTGCCCGCAGCGATCACCGGTGCCCTGGTTTCGTTCGGCGTGGTCCTGCTGGTGAGCTTCCGGCGCCAGGTGAACCCGGGCTTCGTGCTCGCCTACGCAGCCATCGAGGGCATCTTCATCGGGGCTATCAGCAAGGTCTACGAGAACCTGTACGACGGCATCGTTCCGGCGGCGGTCATGGGCACCCTCGTGGCTGCAGCCACGACCCTGGCTGCCTACAAGTTCTTCCGGATCAAGGTGACCAGCAAGTTCCGCAGGATGGTGATGATCGGCACGATCGCCTACGCAGGTGTGCTGTTCGTGAACTTCATCCTCTCCCTCTTCGGCGTGAACCTCCTGTTCGGCACCGGCACCAGCCTCGGCCTGCTGCTGCTGTTCTCGGCCATCGGGGTCGGCCTCGCCGTGTTCAACCTGATCCTCGACTTCGACTACATCGAGCAGGGTGTCGCCATGGGCGCGCCGGCCTCCGAGTCCTGGCGGGCGGCGTTCGGCCTCACGGTCACGATGGTCTGGCTGTACATCGAGATCCTGCGGCTGCTCTCCTACTTCAGGCGGTAACCGACCGAATCGGCGAGGGCCCCGGCGAGTTCGCCGGGGCCCTCGCCACGTTCGTGGACCTTTGACTCAGGTGGCCGGTTCAGCGGACCGGCAGCGTGCGGGTGAGGTCGCGCAGGTGTCGATCGAGCAACGCCCGCGCCCCGGACGACCAGGCCACGTGGGCCCAACGGTCCAGCGGCACCCAGGCCGCGTCCGCCGTGGTGCCGCCGCTGTCGTTCACGACCGGGTCGGACGGAACTGGGCAGCGGGCTGCATAGATGATCCGCACAGCGTGGAAGTCCTCGACCACCCGGGTGGGGGAGCGCCCGATCCAGTGATCGGTCTGGACGTCCAACAGGTGCGAGATGTCCGGCTCCTGGCCGGTCTCCTCGGCAACTTCACGGATCAGGGCCTGGCTGGGGCTCTCGCCGAGGTCGATCCCGCCGCCGGGCAGTCCCCAGAGTCCGGGCACGGCTGTGAGGTTGGAGAACTGGGTGGCCAGCAGCCCGCGTCCGGACAGGACGATGCCGTAGGCGGCCAGCCGCTGCCGCACCACCGGCGGGGACTCGAGGGCGAGGTCGAGGTCGGGATCCATCGACCGGGTCTTGGGTGCCTGCAGGACGCTGTTGCGGCCGTGGCGGCCGACCTGCACGGTCAGGGTCAGGTCGGGAGCTCCGCCGGCCGCAGAGAGCGGCCGGACGATCTTGTACCCCTGCTCCCAGGCCAGACGATGCGGGTCGGCGCCGTGCGGGAGGGTGCCGGTGAACACCGGCGGCCCTCCGGGCATTTCGACTCCGATGATCCGCATCCGTCCATCATGTCCCCCGGATATCCCCTATCCAAGTCGGCTCCCCGGCGGTAACCCGCCGGTAATGGGTACCGCTGGGTATGCTGCGCACGCAGACGACGGAGGTGGAACGGATGCAATACAGGTCAGGTGCGAACCTTGATTCCTCCCAGATGGGCTCCGGTGGGGGCCGGCGCGGCGGCACGATCGCCCTCGGCGGCGGGGCCGGCATCCTCGTCCTGATAGTCGCGATGCTGTTCGGGTTCGACCCGTCAGCGCTGCTCGGCGCCGGCTCCCCCGAAGTGCCGGCCGGCCCTGAGACGAACCGGTTCGAGCACTGCAAGACCGTCTCCGACATCTCCACCGACCGTGACTGCCGGTTCGTCGCGTACACCAACTCGATCCAGGGGTTCTGGGCCAAGGCCTACTCCGGCTACCAGCAGACCGAGACCACGGTCTTCGACGACCAGGTGACCACCGGCTGCGGCACGGCGACGGCGGCCGTGGGCCCGTTCTACTGTCCGCAGGACCGCATCGTCTACCTCGAGGACACCTTCTTCGACCAGATGCTGGAGGGCCAGCTCGGCGCCAAGGGCGGGGACGCCGCCGAGGCCTATGTGATCGCCCACGAGTACGGCCACCACATCTCCAACCTGACCGGCACGCTGGCCAAGGCGCAGAGCATGGAGGGCACCGGGCCCAGATCAGCCCAGGTCCGGCTGGAGCTCCAGGCCGACTGCTACGCCGGTGCCTGGCTGGCGAACGCCAGCGCAGACCCGTCCTCGCCGATCGAGAGCATCACAGCCGACGATGTGAACCGTGCGGTCGACGCGGCCCAGGCTGTCGGTGACGACCGGATCCAGATGAAGTCCACCGGGCAGGTGTCGCCCGAGTCCTGGACCCACGGCTCCTCGGACATGCGCAAGAAGTGGCTCGCGGTCGGGTTCAACTCCGGCGACCCGGCCAAGTGCGACACCTTCGCAGCCGGGGCGCCTTGATCAAGTACCTGGGGTCGAAGCGGCGCCTCGTCGGTGAGCTCGGCGGGCTGTTCTCAGCCGCCGGCGCTGGCACAGCCCTCGACCTGTTCACCGGCACCACCCGGGTGGCCCAGGAGTTCTGCCGGCTCGGCGGGTTCACCACCTGCGTCGACACTGCCGCCTACTCCGAGGTCCTGGCCCAGTGCTACGTGGTCACGGATGCCGCGGACGTGGACGCAGCCGAGCTGGCCGAGGCGCTGCAGCGGTTGCAGGCCCTGCCCGCCCGGCGCGGCTACGTCACCGAAGTGTTCTGTGAGCAGGCCCGCTACTTCCACCCGGACAACGGCTCGCGGATCGACGCCATCCGCGACGGCATCGATGACCTGTACGGTGACCACCCGCTGCGTCCGGTGCTGCTGACAGCGCTGCTCGAGGCTGCCGACCGGGTGGACTCGACGGTTGGGCTGCAGATGGCCTACCTGAAGGAGTGGGCGCCGCGGGCGCTGCGTCCGCTGCGGCTGAAGGCGCCGGTGCTCACCCCTGGCACGGGTCGAGCCCTGCGCGGCGACGCCGCAGCGCTTGTCCCTGGCCTCGAGCCGGTGGACCTGGCCTACCTCGACCCGCCGTACAACCAGCACCGCTACTTCACCAACTACCACGTCTGGGAGACGCTGGTGCGCTGGGACTCCCCCGAGCACTACGGGGTGGCCTGCAAGCGGGTCGACGCCAGGGACGACGAGGCCACCCGGAGCCCGTTCAACTCGAAGAAGACCATGCCGGCCGCCCTCGCCGAAGTGATCAACGAGGTCCGGGCAACTACCGTCGTGGTGTCGTTCAGCAACGAGGGCTTCGTGCCGCTGCCCGACCTGATCGGGATGTGCGAGGCCAGGGGTCATCCGGTGGAAGTGCTCGCCTTCGACACCCGGCGCTACATCGGCCAGCGCCTCGGGGTCTTCGCTCCTGACGGTCGCCGGGTCGGCGTGCCCGGCCCGGAGCGCAACATCGAGTACGTGCTGGTCAGTGCTCCGGAACCGGTCGGCGAGGCGGCGCTCAACGCGGTCCTGACCAGCGGTGCCGAACGAACGGCGACGCTCAACCGGTGATGGTGCCGTTCAGGTCGGTCACAACCGACTTCGGGCCGATCGTGAACCGCATCCGCGGATAGCCGGTCCGGTCGCGGTCGTCGATGACGACGCTCCACTTGGAGTCCTCCGGTACTTCACTGCTGCCGCGCAGGTCGTCCACGAGTTCCCAGATCACCTCGGGGCGCACCCGGGAGGTCGAGATCAACGGCAGGTCGACCGTCTCGTTGCGGATGTTGGTCGTCACCGGCACCTTCGCCGTCCGGGTGCGCCGGACGGTGGTGCCGTCCTCGGTTCCGGGGAACTCGGCCCAAACCCCCTGGTCGGACTGGATCGTCACCGAGTACACCGTGAACCGGGACTCGAGCACTTCCGCGACACCGTCGTCGATCCCGCCGGGGGCGTCGAAGTTGAGCACCTGGAGCAGGGAGCCGTCCGGATTGAAGAAGACCGTCTGCGACTCGGGGAAGGTCGACACCGACATGGTCACCTCGCCACCGGAGTAGTCGACGATGGTCAGGCCCTGCTTCTCCTCCGAACCGGACATGTTGGTGGCCGCCCGGAACAGGGCGCCGACGTCGGAGATGTTGAACTCCGATACGTCGAAGGTCGCCTGGTCGACGTAGGCGAGGTCGCTGGTCACCTCGGCCGACTTCCCGCCCCGGTAGGCCCAGGTGACCGGCTGGTCGTCGGCGGTGAGCACGCTGACCTGGACGCTGGACTCGGTGATCTCGACCATCAGCGCCCGCCGGCTGCCGGCTTCGGCGAGCAGCGAGTCGACCATCGCCACTGCTGCCCCGGGTTTGGTGAAGTCCGGCTCGCTGGGGGTGGGCGGTCCGCTGGTCGGGGTGGCAGCGGCTGGCACACACCCGGCGAGGAGCAGCGCGAGCAGCCAGCCAAGGATCGCAGGGGTTCGCGAACGGCTGGGCACTCGTCGAGGGTAGCGCGGCCGGCGGCAGACTGTAGTCGTGCCCGACCTCACCCTGAGCTCCGTGGAGCTGGCGCCCTTG
>JADLEH010000029.1 GCA_020846255.1 Propionibacteriaceae bacterium | reverse complement strand
GGCGCCCGCCTGCTAAGCGGGTTGAGGGCTTCAACCCTCTCGCGAGTTCAAATCTCGCCACCTCCGCCATGACTAGGTCGAGCGCCCCTCCCCAGGTGGGAGGGGCGTTGGCCATTGAGTCCGGCCGCGCGCCGGCTGAGGCTGCCCACTGGTCGGCCTGCAGCACCAGCAGCGCCCTGAGGGTCACCCAACGGTTCGGCTGGCCGGCCGCGGGGTAGCGGTGACGCCGTGGTGCATCGCGCCGGCACGGAGTCACGGCCCGTCCGCCGCCGGCGCCGGGGTGGCCCGCAGGGCCCGCCCTACTTCGCGTAGCCCAGCACGCTGCCGAACTTCAGGCCGGTCAGCACCGAGCCCGGCAGGGCCGGGTAGCCGGTGAAGTTGAACGACAGGACGCTGTGGTCGAGCATCACGTAGCCGGCGTTCACCACCGACCCCACGTTCTCCCCCGGGGCGCCGACCACGATCCCGTCGACCGAGTCCTCCTCCTGATCGTCGGGCAGCAGCGCCAGCGTGGCGCCCACCTGGTCGCCCGCTTCGGCCGTCCCGCCGAGCCCGTCGCCCTGCCGCAGCACGACCCCCGACACCGTGGGGGCGCCCCGGAGCAGCGTCACGACGCCGGCGCTGTTCTTGCTGCCGACGTCCTCGCCCGGGGCACCGACGAACAGCAGGGGCCGTTCGTCCCACCAGTCGTAGCCGGAGGCCACCGCTGCCCCGAACCGGTCGTCGTCCTCGTTCGTGCCGGGAACGCCGGCGCTGTCCTGGTGGTACCGGTTGGCGCTGGTGAGGGCACCGGTCGTGTCGTTGAGGTAGAACCGCACCACTGCCCCGGTGTTGGAGTCGCTGCCGATGTTCTCGTCCGGGATGCCCACCACGTAGTCGTAGGTCGGCCCGTTGGTGCCGATGGTCACCGCGGCGCCGAAGTGGTCGTTCTTGGCGTTGCTCCCCGCAACCAGTGCGGTGTTCTGGTGGAGGTTGGTCGTCCACCGCGTGTACCAGTGGTCGGTCGCCCACTCCAGCCTGGTCACCGTGGCCTGCCCGGCGTTCACCACCGACCCCACGTTCTCGTAGGCTGCGCCAACGATGAACGTCTTGCCGCGGACGTAGAGCGGCGCGCCGAACTTGTCGCCCGCCTCGTCCTCGGCGGAAGACCCCTGGCCGTACTGCGCCCAGACGCCGACGGCGCCGGTGGTGCTCAGGTTGGTGGCGAACACCGCGCCGACATCGGTGATCATCGCGGTCTCCGAATCGGCGTTCTTGTCCCAGCCGGGCGCGCCGACCAGCAGTCGCTGCACCGTGCCGCTGTGCCGGACCAGCCCCACGGAGGAGCCGAACCTCGGGTCGACAGACGAGGCGATGTCGGGCATCGCGATTCGTCTCGCCCCGGCGGAGACGATGCCGGTGGCGGAGCCGTAGGCCAGGTACACCGTGCCGTGGCCCATGTAGCCGGGAGCCCCGATGATCAGGTCGGCGTAGCCGTCGTCGTTGGTGTCGTCGATCACCACGGACGCGCCGAACCGCTCGCCGGCCACCCCCGCTCCCAGCCCGAGCGACGACGTGGTGATCGTGCCGAAGTCGTCCTCGCCCAGGCGCCACTCGACGGCACCCCGGTTCGAGGACATCGTGGGAATTCCGACCGCCCAGTCGGCCATCCCGTCGCAGTTGATGTCGCCGGCCACCGGCACCACCGGGTCGCAGCCGGCGGCGTGTACGGGTGTGGCGGGAGTGGTGAGACAGATGGCTGTCAAGGCCAGACAGGCGAGCACTCTGGCCGCGCTGGCAATCCGGAACATGCGAACCCCCCTTGGTCCGACCTCCTGCTGTTCAGCCTACGCCGCGGCAAGGTCTCCCGCTGGGTAGCTCTCGGGTCTCCTCGCTACCGTCGGGGCGCCGGTGGGCCGGCCGTCCGGCTCCTGGTCAACGCCTCCCGGACGACGGCTCACTAGGGGGAGTGACCACTCAGCTCAGTGGGTCGGTCCCCATGCCCGCTCGCGTCGAGACTGCAGGGTGCCGATGGCCACGCCGAGGGCGAGGATCCGGAGTCCGTTGAACAGTAGGGCGATCAGGAAGTTGCGCAGGTCGGGACCAGGTGCGGTGGTGACTTGCAGCCCACCGGCGGCGGCCGACGCGGCTGTCGTCCGCCAACTGACCCGCGGGTGCGCGGGGACGCCCCGCGGCGGCAGCGGGATCACGGGCCGCCGGTTCGGCGTGCGTTCCGCGGTCGGGTTCACTTCGGCGCGACCCTTCCCGATCCGGCTCCGAGTAGCTCGAAATGGGTGCCGGCGGGCGCCTCGTCGACCTTGACACCCCGGATCAGCAGCCACAACGCCAGGCCCACCTCAGCGGCCAGGCTCACTGCGGTTCCCGGAATCCGGATGGCCGGATAGGCGGGCAGGAGCAGGGCCTGGAGGAACCAGACCAGCTCGGCGACCCCGTCCAGGATGAGGAGTGCACCGAGGGCCCGGGGCAGGATTCGGGACTTCATCACCAGGTAGCCGAGCGGGAACAGCCAGGTTCCGAAGAACAGCTGGGCGGTGACGAAGCCGGTTCGATACACGTCGAGGGCCAGTTGCACCAGGAACTGCCCCTGGGCCGCCGGGAACGCGAGCGCTCCGGCCGCGGCTTCGCTCGCGTGCAGTGCCCAGACCAGCCCGAGCATGCTCGCGCACTGGACCGCGACCCCCGCTGCATTGAGCAGGAGGAACAGCAGGGCCAGGTCCTGGTTGACCGGCCGGAGCAGGACGTACAGGCCCCAGGCGGCAAGCAGGAACAGCAGCGCCGAGACGAACGCGATGACGAGGCCGAGGCGGAAGGCAGCCGGTGCCGTGGTGATCGAGTCCGCCATCTGTGCGGCGGTGCCCAGGCCGATGTGGCCAAGGGCGTCGGCCACCACGGAGGCCACGATGAAGGCCAGGTAGAGCGCGCCGGTCGTCCTCGCGAACGCCTTCGGCGCGATGGGGATTGAATGGTCGGGCGACATTGCTGTTCTCCGTTTCCGTAGCAATCGCGTCTTCCAGGTGTACTGCGTACACCTCTGCCTTCAACGGTAGGTGTACTCTGTACACCTGTCAATGGTCGGACCGGCGGGAGAGTTGGGAGCGAAGCTTGGACGCTGTTGGTGACCCGAACGTCGCGAAGCCTCGAGCGCCGCTGAGCCGTGACCGCGTCCTGCGATGTGCCATCTCGTACGCAGACGTGAACGGCATCGAGTCCTTGAGCATGCGCGGCCTCGCGAACGAGCTCGACGTCGTGCCGATGGCGTTGTACAAACATGTGGCCAGCAAGGAAGACCTGCTCGACGGCATGGTCGAGATCATCGTCGGCGAGATCGAACAGACCCCCGGGACCGGCCATTGGGAACACGACGTCCGGCTCCGCATCCTCGCTGCCCGGGCGTCGCTGCTGCGACACTCGTGGGCGCGCGCCGTCCTCGAGTCCCGAACCGCGATGACGCCCGCCATGCTCAGCTACCTCGACGGCCTGAGCGGGCTCTTCCTTGCCGGCGGTCTCTCCGTCGACCTGACGCACCACGTGATGCACGCCCTCGGGAACCGGATGTGGGGCTTCAGCCAGGAGCTGTTCGCCGCCACCCCACGATCGGACACCGAATCCTTCAACGCCCAGCGGGACGCGCTGCCGGCGCACCACCCCAATCTCGCTGCGATCGCCCGGGCCGCGTTGCAGGGCGACCCCGACTCCGGACGTGGTCCCGGTTGTGATGCCCAGGCCGAGTTCGAGTTCGCGCTCGACCTGATCCTCGACGGGGTTCAGACGCGCCACACCGACCGTTGGACACCACGACGGCAAGGGCGTCGGTCCCGCTGAGTAGGGTTCTGGCTGTGGCAAGCGCGGACAACCGGTGGACGGTGCGCCGCGTTGACGAGGCGGCTCCCGACGACCAGGTTCGCAAGGCCGGGCGCCGGTTGGCCATTCCCACCCCGTGGAGTGATGTCGGCACCACCGGCAGCCTCCTGTTCGGCCGCTGCCAGGGCTCGGGCAAGGTCCCCTACCAGGTGGCGATCGACGTCGAGGGGCCGCGCTACAAGTGCACCTGCCCGTCACGGAAGTTCCCGTGCAAGCACGGTGTGGCCCTGCTCTACCTGTGGGCCGAGGGTCGGGTGGACGAGACCGGCGTGGCCACCTTCGCCGCCGAGTGGGCCGGGCGCCACTCCGAGCAGGAGCCCCGGCACGTGGAGCCACGGCCGACCGCCGTGCGCACCGAGGAGCAGGAACAGGCGGCCGGGCGCCGTGCCGCCGAGCGGGAGGCGCGGGTGGACGCGGGCCTCGCCGACCTCTCCCTCTTCCTGCACGACCTGATCGGCCGGGGCCTGGCCGCGGACAGCCACCATCGGCCGCGACGGTTCCACGAGCAGGCGGCGCGGATGGTCGACGCCCAGGCGCCGGGGGTGGCGAACCGGTTGCGCGACCTCGCCGAGATCACCGACGCCACGCCCGACTGGCCGTCCCGGCTCACCGAAGGCCTCGGCCGGCTCCACCTGCTCGTCCGTGCCTGGCAGAACCGGGCGTCGCTACCCCTCGAACTGGTGGCCACTGTCCGGGCACACATCGGTTTCACCACCCGGGCCGAGGAGGTGCTCGCCTCCCCCGGCGTCACCGACCGCTGGATCGTCGTCGGCCTGCGCGACACCGATGAGGACCGGGTCTCGGTTCGCCGCGTCTGGCTGCGCGGCGAGGGCGGGCGCCCGGCCCTGGTGATGTTCTTCGCCGCCGGCGGCGCACCGCTCACCTCCAACCTGTATCCCGGCACGGCCGTGGACGCCACCCTCCACTTCTATCCCGGGCGTCCGGCCCTGCGGGCGGTGGTCGGTGAACGCGCCGACCAGGCCGCTGCGGTGGGCAAGTGGTCGCCGGAGTCACTCACCGTTGACGAGGCCCGCACCCAGTGGCGGAACGCCCTTGCTGCCGATCCCTGGCTCGCGCAGTGGCCGGTACTGGTGCGCGGGGAACTCCTGAAGGCACCCGGTACCGGGTTCGGACTGCGGGACCAGAACGGTGACTCGTTGGCGGTGATCGGCGAGAAGGCCTGGCCGGCCGTGGCTGTGGCCGGGGGCGCTCCGTGCATCCTTGCCGGTGAGCTCAACGCCGACGGGCTGAGGGTGAGCGCCGCAGTGGTCGGCGAACGGCTGGTGGCGCTGTGATCGACTTCGCCACGCTCGCCACCACCGCTGCAGTCGGCACCGGGACGCGTCCGCTGCTGGCCGCCGACCTGCCCGGGCCCATCGCCGGCGCCATCGCACCCGAGGTTCGGGCCGGCGACCAGCCGGACCCGGCCGACCTGCTGTTGCAGGCCGCAGCCGGCTACTCGATCCTGCGGGCCGCCCGGGTACCCGATGGCCCGGACCTGCCCCCGCTGCAGCTGCCGCCACCCAGCCGTCCGGCGGCCCCCGACGAGGTCGTGGCGCTCCTGCACCGGCTGCGCAGCAGCGCCACCTTGCGGGACTCCCTCCAGCAGGAGACGCTGGCGGCCGTCGGCGCCCGTGGCCTCACGCTGCCGGCAGACCTGCTGCTGTCCCTGTTCTCGGAGCTGGCGCGCCCCGGCGTTCCGGCTGGCGCCGTCCGCGCGGTTGCCGGGCTGCTCGATCAGCGTGGCTGGGCCCTGGTTGGCCTGGACCCGGTCTGGGCGGAGGCACTCCGCCGTGCCGGCACCGCCGCCGATCCCCTGGAGTCCCGGACGTGGGAGGTGGGTGGGGCCGCCCAGCGTGCCGAGCACCTGGCCTCCGTCCGCCGGGTCGACCCGGCAGCAGGTCTGGCACTGCTGGAGCCGGTGATCGCGACCGAGCCGCCAGAGGTCAGGGAGCTGTTCGTGTGGCAACTCCGTGAGGGCCTCGGTGCCGCTGACGAGACGTTCCTCGAGGCCCGGCTCGACGACCGGGCCAAGGCGGTGCGCACGGCTGCCGCCGCACTGCTCGCGCTGCTGCCCGGCTCGGGCTACGTCGCCCGTGCCGAGGCACTGGCCCGGCAGAGCGTGCACCGGCGGCAGCGCCTGCTGCGTCCCACCGTCACGGTGGTCGACGGCATCGAGGCGACCGCTGCCACCCGGCGCGACCTCTACCGGGAGAAGGACAGGGATTTGACCAGGCCGGAGCGCCTGCACCTGGCCGACGCGCTCGCGATCGTTCCGCCCGGCCGGTGGCCCGCCCTCGTCGGTGCGACCGCGATCGAGCTGGCCACCGGGCCCGCCGAGTACCACGACACGCCGATCGACCTGCGACCGGCGTTCGCCGCCGCCGCACTGCGCTGGCGCGACGCCGAACTCGCCGAGGCGCTGGCGGCCGGCGACCCGAACCTGCTCTCCCCGCTGCTGCCGGTACTGCATCCGGCCGCAAGGGACCGGCTGGTCGCCGCTGCGCTCGGCGGCGGGTCGGGAGCTGACCTGCTGACCCGGATCGTGCAGGTGCCGATGAGCCCGCGGGTCGCCGTGGCCGCGCTCGAAGCCATCCGGGTGCTGGCAAGATCCCGGCCCCGGCACCACCTGGTGATCGGACTGCTGGGCCCGCTGGCCGTGCACGCCGACCCGCTGGTTGCGCCCGCCCTTGTCGACGGCCTGCGAGCCTTCGAGCGGGCACTCGACAAGGAGGCCGGACCGGCGCTGCGCCGTGCCATCGCCGATGCCTCCGCAGCGCTCCAGCTCCGCCAGGCCATCACCGAGGCCCTGCTGCCCTACCCAGTGCTCACCCCGACCGTCCCTCAGGAAGGCTGATCCATGTCCGAGCCAACTCCCGCGGCCGACGCCACCCTGCTGCGTCCGCACGCCGAACAGCTGTTCGCCGCGGAGCTGGCGGCGCTCGCCCGCGCCGACGACCGGCCCCGCCCGGCCAACTGGCGACTGTCGCCCTGGGCCGTGGTCACCTACCTGCTCGGCGGCACTCTGGCCGACGGCGCGGTGATCTCGCCGAAGTACATCGGCAGCCGTCGCCTGATGGAGATCGCGGTGGCCACCATCGCCACCGACCGCGCCCTGCTGCTGCTCGGCGTGCCCGGCACCGCCAAGTCATGGGTATCGGAGCACCTCGCGGCCGCGATCAGCCTCGACTCGACCCTGGTCGTCCAGGGCACCGCCGGCACCGCGGAGGAGGCCGTCCGCTACGGCTGGAACTACGCGCAGCTCCTCGCGCACGGGCCGTCCTTCGAAGCAGTGGTGCCCAGCCCCGTCATGGTCGGCATGCAGCGCGGCGCCGTAGTCCGGGTGGAGGAGCTCACCCGCATCCCCAGCGACGTGCAGGATGCGCTGATCACAGTGCTCAGCGAGAAGACGCTCCCGGTGCCGGAACTCGCCAGCGAGGTGCAGGCCCACGCCGGGTTCAACATCATCGCCACAGCCAACGACCGCGACCGCGGGGTCAACGACCTCTCCAGCGCGCTGCGACGGCGCTTCAACACCGTGATCCTGCCGCTGCCGGACAGCGTCGAGGACGAGGTGCGCATCGTCACCCGGCGGGTCGGCGACCTCGGCAACTCCCTCCAGCTCCCCTCTCCAGACCATGCAGCCGACGAGATCCGGCGCGTCGTCACGATCTTCCGGGAGCTCCGCGACGGCCAGACCCTCGACGGACGGACAGCGGTCAAATCCCCTTCGGGCACCCTGTCCACCGCAGAGGCGATCTCTGTGGTCACCCAGGGGCTCTCGCTGGCCGCTCACTTCGGGGACGGCCTGCTCCGGGCCCCCGACGTGGCCGGCGGCATCGTGGGCGCGGTGGTGAAGGACCCGGTGAGCGACCAGGTGGTGTGGAACGAGTACCTGGAGACCGTGGTGCGCGAACGGAAGGGCTGGTTGGACTTCTACCGGGCAGCGCGCGAGGTCAGCCCGTGACCGACGTGAGGGTGCTGGGGGTTCGCCACCACGGGCCGGGATCGGCCCGTGCGGTCGCCCGAGCCCTCGCGGACCACCGGCCCGACTGCGTGCTGATCGAGGGCCCGGCCGACGCCGACCCGCTGGTCTCCTGGGTCGCCGACCTGGTGCCGCCGGTCGCCATCCTTGCCTGGGACGCGGCAGAGCCGGCCCGGTCAGCGTTCTGGCCGCTGGCCAGCTTCTCCCCGGAATGGCAGGCCCTGACCTGGGCAGCAGCCGCCGGGGTGCCGGTCCACTTCATCGACCTGCCCACCACCCTCAGCCTCGCGCGGGCATCGGAGCCGGAACCGGAGGCGAGCGACGACCCACCGGGGGGTGCGCCCTCCGACGACGCGCCCGACCCCGACGCGCCCGACCCCGACGTGCGGCCACAGCCCGGGCCGAAACCGTCGGTGCGGACCGACCCGATCGCACGGCTCGCCACCGCCGCCGGGTACGACGACCCGGAGGCCTGGTGGGAGGACGCCATCGAGCTCCGCACCGAGGGCGACCCGTTCGACCAGATCACCGAGGCGATGGCAGAGCTCCGCGCGGTCGTGGGGGAGGACGACGCAGAGACCCTGCGCCGCGAGGCCCACATGCGCCAGCGCCTGCGGACCGCCGTCAAGGCCGGGCACGAACGGATCGCCGTCGTTTGCGGAGCCTGGCACGCCCCCGCCCTGTCCGGGCGGCTGCCCGCGGCCTCCGGGGACGCGAAACTCCTGGCCGGTGCGCCAAGGACGAAGACCGAGCTGACCTGGGTGCCGTGGACCCACTCGCGGCTGGCCTTCGCCTCCGGGTACGGCGCCGGCGTGCCATCGCCGGGCTGGTACGCCCACCTGTTCACCACCATGGACGCGCCCATCGCCCGGTGGTTCACCGGGGTCGCCGGCGTGCTTCGCGGCCATGACCTGCCGGTGAGTACCGCTTCGGTGATCGAAGCCGTCCGGCTCGCGGAAGCCCTCGCCACCCTGCGCGGGCGGCCCCTTCCCGGGCTCGCCGAAGTCACCGAGGCCGCCTGGTCGGTGATGTGCGAGGGCAACCCCGTCACGCTCGAACTGGTCACCCGGGAGGCTGTGGTCGGTGAGGCGCTGGGCGAGGTTCCCGATGGCGTCCCCACCGTGCCGCTGGACAGCGACCTGCGCGCGCGGGCCCGCACCCTGCGGCTCAAGTTCGAGGCCGGCCAGAAGCCGATCACCCTCGACCTGCGCAAGGCCGGCGATCTGGCGAAGTCGCAGCTCCTGCGGCAGCTCGGCATCCTTGCAGTTCCCTGGGGCACCCCGGACGTCGCGCGCTCCACCGGCAGCTTCAAGGAGGCCTGGACCCTGGAGTGGCAGCCGGAGTTCGCGGTGCGGATCATCGACGCGTCCCGCCACGGCAACACCGTGCCGTCTGCTGCCAAGGCTGCCCTGCTCGAGCGCGCCACCGGCCTGGCCTCGATCACCGCTGCGATCGAGGCCGCCCTGCTCGCCGGTCTCGACGAAGCGCTACCGCAGCTGCTCGCCCGGCTCGACGAACGGGCAGCGCACGAGGCCGACATCACCCAGCTGCTCGCCGCGGTGCCCCCGCTGGCCCGCGTCCAGCGGTACGGCGACGTGCGTGGCACCGACACCGGCCGCCTCGCCGAGGTGGCCCGGGCGGTTCTCGAACGCGCCTGTGCCGGGTTGCCCGCCGCCTGCAGCGGGCTTGGCGACGACGCAGCGGCAGCGCTGCGCCGGGCCATCGACGAGGTGGCAGCGGTGATCTCCCTGCTCGACGCCGAGATCCGCGAGCTCTGGTCTCGCACCCTCGGCGAGGCAGTCGAACGTCGCGACGTTCCCGGCATCATCGCGGGACGGCTGGTGCGGCTGCTGCTGGACGGCGGCCAGGTCGAGCGCGAGGAGGCCGCCGGGCGGCTGTGGCGCGTGCTGTCGCAGGCTTCGGACCCGGCAATGCAGGCCTCCTGGGTGGAGGGCTTTCTTGCCGGCAACCCCCTGCTGCTGATCCATGACCACCGCGTGCTCGAGATCCTCGACGAGTGGGTGCGGGGCATCGAGGCGGTCGCGTTCACCGATGTGCTGCCCAGCCTGCGCCGGACGTTCGGCAGCTGGCCGAAGGCCGCCCGGCGCCAACTCGCCTCGGCGATCACCGGCCTGGACGGGACCACAGGCCCCGCCGAGCCGGTGACGGAGGACTTCACCGGAGCCGCCGACCTGCTGGCAGTGGTCGCGCTGATCCTGCGGGGAGAGGAGGCGTCGCGGTGAACACCGACCCGGATGCGGTCCAGCGCTGGCGGCTGATCCTCGGCGCCGACCCCGAGAACGGTCCCGGCGCCGGGCTGACAGAGGAGCAGTTGGCCATGGACGCGGCCCTGGCCAGCCTGTACGACTCCGGCGACGAGGCGCCGGGGGAACGGAAGGCGGGCCTGGGGGCGTCCGCGCCGCGGGTGGCGCGCTGGCTCGGCGACATCCGCACCTATTTCCCGTCCCGGGTGGTGCGCGTGATGCAGTCGGACGCGATCGAGCGGCTCGGGCTGAGGCGCCTGCTCCTCGAGCCCGAGATGCTGGCGACGGTCGAGCCGGACGTGCACCTGGTGGCCACCCTGGCGTCGCTGCGCGGGGTGATCCCGGAGAAGTCGAAGGCGACCGCGCGGGAGGTGGTCGGGAAGGTCGCCCGTGACGTCGAGCAGCGGCTGGCCGACAGGATGCGGCAGGCCGTCCGTGGTGCCCTCAACCGCGCCAACCGGGTGAGCCGGCCCCGCCTGAACGACATCGACTGGAACCGCACCGTCCGGGCCAACCTGAAGCACTACCTGCCCGAGTACCGCACAGTGGTGCCGCAGCGGCTGGTCGGCTTCGGGCGGCGCCAGCAGGGGGTGCAGCGCGAGGTTGTGCTGTGCGTCGACCAGTCCGGGTCAATGGCGGCCTCGGTGGTGTACGCCTCGATCCTGGCGAGCGTGATGGCTTCGATCCGCGCACTCAAGACGCACCTGGTCGTCTACGACACGGCGGTGGTCGACCTGACCGACCAGTTGAGCGACCCCGTGGACGTGATCTTCGGCACCCAGCTCGGCGGTGGAACCGACACCACCCCGGCGCTCGAGCACTGCCAGCGGCTGATCACCTCGCCACGTCGGACGGTGCTCCTGCTGATCACCGACCTCTACGACTCCGATCCCGAGCGGATGCTCGCCAAGCTGACCGAACTCGAGGCCGGCGGGGTCGTGGTGGTGGTCCTGCTGGCGCTCTCCGACGAGGGGAAGCCCGGCTACTCGGCCGAGACCGCCCAGCGGCTCGCCGACCTCGGCATCCCGGCCTTCGCCTGCACCCCGGACGCGTTCCCCGAACTGATCGCCCTTGCCATCAACCACGGCGACATCCGCGCCTGGTCGCAGAAGAACGAGGCTGCCGCGGCCCACGGCCGCTGAGCCCCTCGCCCGAACCGGGCGGCGTGAGGTCGGTCAGCCCTGGCCGGTGAGGGCCAGCATCCCGGGGAGGTCCACGTTCTGCTCCAGCGCGTCGGCGAGGCTGTCCAGCATGAGCCGGCGCCGCTCGGCGAACCCCGGCGCTCCCGGCGCCGGCCGCCAGGAGGACCCGACCGTGCCGGCCAGGTCGGACAGCCAGGCTCGACGGAAGTCGTCGTTCTCGAAGGCGCCGTGCCAGATCGTGCCCCACGTGTTGCCGACCCGGATGCCGTCGAGGAAAGGTTCGCCCCCAGTGGCCTCGACCACCCCGTGGTGGATCTCGTAGCCGACCACGGCATGTCCCCGCCACTCACCATTGGGACGGCCGAGCAGCTTCTCGTGGCTGAAACTGACCCGGGCCGGCAACAGGCCGAGCCCGGCCCCGGTGCCCAGCCGTGACTCCACGGGATCATCGATCGTCTCGGTCAGCATCTGGTAGCCGCCACAGATGCCGAGGATCGGGCCGCCGGCGCCGGCCCGCCGGACCAGGGCATCGGCAAGGCCGAGTTCCCGCAGCCAGGCCAGGTCGGCAAGGGTCGAGCGACTGCCGGGCAGCACGACCAGGTCGGCAGCGGCGATGTCCTTGGGGCTGGCTGTGACGAAGACATCCAGGCCCGGCTCGGCTGCCAGGGCGTCCAGGTCGGTGGCGTTCGAGATCCGGGGGAACCGGATCGCTGCCACGCGAATCGTGCCGGCGCGACCGGGCAGCCGTGGCCACTTCGCGAACGCCAGGGCATCCTCGCTGTCCAGCCACACCTGGGTGAGCCACGGCATCACGCCGAAGCACCGCAGTCCCGTTCGGGCGCTCAGCTCGTCCAGGCCGGGGTCGAGCACGGCCTGGTCGCCGCGGAACTTGTTGATCAGGTAGCCGGCCAGGAGCGCGCGATCATCGTCGTCCACGATGGCCCAGTGGCCGAAGATCGAGGCGAGGATTCCGCCGCGGTCGATGTCGCCGACCAGCAGGGTGGGCAGGCCGAACTCCTTCGCCAGTCCGAAGTTGACATAGTCGCCACGGCGCAGGTTGATCTCTGCGGGCGATCCGGCCCCCTCACAGACCACCAGGTCGTAGGTGGATTCGAGCTCCCGGTACGCCTCGAACGCCGCGGCTGCGAGCCGGGTGCGGCCGGTGGTGTACTCGCCGGCCTCCAGGGACCCGCCCGGTTTCCCACGGAGCACGATGAACGCACGCCGGTCGGTGGCCGGCTTCAGCAGCACCGGGTTGTGGACAGCGGAAGGCTCCACCCCGGCTGCGATCGCCTGCAGGTACTGGGCGCGTCCGATCTCGGAACCGTCCGGGCAGACCATCGAGTTGTTGGACATGTTCTGGGCCTTGAACGGCGCCACCCTGATGCCCTGCCGCGCCCAGACGCGACAAAGCCCGGCCACGATCAGCGACTTGCCCGCGTCCGAGGAAGTGCCCGCCACCAGGAGTCCTGCCACGGCGGCATCCTCCCATGCCGCGCCGAGGGTGCCGGCCGGGATGTACCTCCAGGTGGTGCCGGGGTTCAGCCGCGCACCCAGACGGGCGCCGTTCCGGCCGGCAGTTGCGCGAAGTCCGGGAGGGTTCGCAAGGCCTCCTCTGCGCCGCCGGGGCAGTAGATCGCGAGGATCCGCAGCTGCTTCCATCCGGTGTTGAAGGTCGAGTGCAGAGTGCCCATGGGGATGAAGATGCTGTCGCCGGGACCGACCGGGAACTCCCCGGAGTCACCGACGGTCTGGATCCCCTCGCCCTCCAGGATGTAGAGCACCTCATCGGAGGCCGGATGGGTGTGGAGGGCGTGGCCCATGGTCGGGTTGATCGCGACCTCACCGACGGTGAGGGGTGCGCCGGGGAACAGTTGCCCGGTCACGCCCCACTTGATTGCGCCCCAGTCGAAGACGTCGGTGACGATGCCGGCCTGGGTGGTGTGGACTGCCATTCGTGCTCCTTTGCATGATGGGCAGGGCGCAGAAGGCCGATCGCCTACCGGCAACGAGCTGCTGCGAGTGCCGCGCCCCGCGTCGCGAACGACTCGAGCCGCGAGGGTGCCTGCAATGTACGTCCGGCGCCGCCGCCGGGGCTGCGCCAATCCGGACGAATTGGCCTACTGGTTGCCCCGGTTGTTGCCGGTGATCAGCTGCAGGGCCTGTCGTAGGAGTTCCGGCTCGTGCCAGACCGGGAGGCGCAGCTTCGAGCGATGGCCGTCATAGGGCGAGAAGCTCGGTCCCGGGGCGAGCTTCACTTTGACCCGTTTGGCGGTCTCGGCGAGTGCGAGTGCGTCGCCGTGCGTGTCGACCCACAACCCCGACCCACCCTTGATCGGGTCCCAGGTCCAGTGCGGGAAGTGCTCGTGGACGGCGTCCTCGGTCGTTCTGAGGTGGCCGATGAGCATCTCCTGGCGTTGCCTTCGCGCGTCGGGAGCGCGACGG
>JADLEH010000028.1 GCA_020846255.1 Propionibacteriaceae bacterium | reverse complement strand
GTACCGCTTTCGCCTTCGACAGCACGGGTTGGACGGGCGCGATCAGTTCGGTCGCTTCCTCATCCACGTCCGGCTCATCGACGATCGGGGTGTCGTAGGCGCGGTGCTGGGCGCCGTACTCGATCTCCGGCTTCTCCGGCCGGCGCAGCCGCTCCCGCAGTGCGCCCAGCCGCTTGCCGAGCTCGCTCATCGGGATGCCGGCGATGACCAGCACGCCGAACGCTGTGAGCAGGGCGAGGACCGGCACGGCCAGCCACACCGTCAGCAGGTCGACGGTGAGGGAGGACGAGATGAAGCCGAGGAAGCCGCCGGCCTCGCGCACGAGCGCCGGCTGGGAGCCGCGGGGCAGGCCCTTCGCGATGTGGATCAGGCCGAGGATCCCGAACATGGCGGCCGTCCAGCCCACCACCTGACGGCCGGCGGTGCCGTGCCGGTCGGGGTGCCGGAGCGTCCGCCAGGACATGCCGAAGCAGAGCACCGGGATCATGTAGGCGAAGGAGCCGACCACGGTGGTCACCCCGATCTTCACCCAATTGCCGGCGGTTCCCGGCAGTCCGATCCAGAACTCGGCGGCAACCAGCAGGCCGGCCAGCAGCAGAACCAGGCCGCTGCCGTCGTGGCGCTGCTCCACCGGGAGGTCCCTGGCGCTGTGACCGATCGCGCGGGCAGAACTGCCGACGAGGGTGGCCAGGCCACGCCACGTGGCCGAGAGGGCTCGACCGAGGCCGGACAGCATCCGGCTCAGCCCCGACGGCTTCGGCTGCTTGCGCGCCGAGGTGCGCGACGGGGTTCTCTTGCTTCCGGTGCTTCTGGAGGCGCTTGGGCGCGTTGCTGCGCTCGTACGGCTCCGCGAAGGGGAAGACGCGCGGGTCGCCATGGAACGAAGGGTAGGCGATGGCTGCGACTATTCCGAGCCTCCACGCCGGGCCACGCACATCGGCGGAAAACGGGGACGGTTCCAATTACCGTTCAACGTTGAGGCTGCGGACTTCACCGCGAGCCAGCGGCCGTCCTCGCTGAACCGAAACGGGGACGGTTCCATTACCGTTCAACGTAAGCCTCCGGAGCTCGATCACGAACCCTCCGCCGCTCCGCTGAACGGTAATGGAACCGTCCCCGAACCAACCGGGTGCTGAACGGATATGGAACCGTCCCCGATCCGTCAAGGGTGGTCACTTGGCGAAGTGCCGCCAACCGGTGGCTGCGCCGGCCCAGGGCGCGCCGTCCACCAGGACATCGGGTTCGCCGGCGAGCACGCGTCCGATCACACGCCAGCCTGCGGGGACCGAGCTCGCGTCGAAGGCAGCGACCAGGGCGTGGTCGTCGCCCCCGGTGAGCTGGAACAGCAGCGGATCCCCGCCACCGATGGCTGCAGCAACGGCCTTCTGCGGTTCGGCGATCTCGAAGGCCCCGGTGTCCACGTCAAGGACCACCCCGGAAGCCCTGGCGATGTGCGCCAGGTCGGCCAGCAGCCCGTCGGAGACGTCGATCATCGCCGAAGCCCCGGCCTCGGCAGCCACCCTGCCCTGCCCGTAGGGCACTTCAGGCACGCGGTGGGCCAGCACCACAGCCCGCGGCGAGCGGAAGCCCCGGCCAAGGACGGCGACCCCCGCTGCGGCCCAGCCGAGGCGTCCGACCACGGCGAGCACCTGCCCGGCGCGGGCACCGGCCCTGGTGACGGCCGGCTGTCCGGCCAGGTCGGCGAGCACGGTCGCAGTGATCACTATCTGGGCAGCTGAAGTCGTGTCGCCACCGACCAGCTGGACGCCGGCAGCCGCACACTCCGAACGCACGCCGGCAGCGAAGCCGTCCGCCCATTCGGTTGGCGTAGTGGCCGGGGCGGCAAGGCTGACCACCAGCCCGATCGGGGCTGCCCCCATGGCCTCTGCGTCGGCGACGCAGGCTGCGACCGCCTTCCGTCCGACGTCCTCCGCGCTCGACCAGTCGGTTCGGAAGTGCACGTTCTCGACCATGGTGTCGGTGGAGACGGCCAGGTCTCCGGCAAGGCGCAGGACCGCGCAGTCGTCGCCCACCCCGAGCACGACCGGACCGCTCGCGCCGAGGCCGGCGGTGATCCGTCCGATCAGCGCGAACTCACCGAGTTCCCCGAGGGTCACCGCAGTCCCAGTGGCCGGGCAAGGGCGAGCTCCACCAGGGTGGCGATCAGGTCGGGGTACTCCAGGCCACTGGCCGCCCACATCATCGGGAACATCGAGGTGCGGGTGAAGCCCGGCATCGTGTTCAGCTCGTTCACCCAGGGCACCCCGTCGGCGTCGACGAACAGGTCTACCCGGGCCAGTCCCTCCACAGCCATGGCGGCGAAGGTACGCCCGGCAAGTTCCTGCATCGCCGTCCGCAGCTCCGGCGTGACGTCGGCGGGCACCCGCAGGGTGACCTGCTCCTCCGGCAGGTACTTGGCGTCGAAGTCGTAGAACGCGTCCGTGGTGTGCATCAGGATCTCTCCCGGCAGCGACACCCGCGGCGGGCCGGTCAGGTCCTCGAGCACGCTGAGTTCGATCTCCCGGACCCCGACGAAGCCCTGCTCGACAACCACCTTCGGGTCGAAGCGCTGCGCCTCGATGATCGCGGCCTCCAGGCCGTCCGGATCGTCGACCCGGACGATCCCGATGCTGGACCCGCCGCGCGCCGGTTTCACGAACACCGGGAAGCTGAGCCCGGCGACGCGCGCCAGGCAGCCGGCGCGGTCGTCCCGCCACTGGGCGGGGGTGATCGCGACCCACGGCCCGACCGGCAGGCCCGCCCCGGCCATCGCGCGCTTCATCAGGTCCTTGTCCATGCCGATCGCGCTCGCGGCGACCCCGGCGCCGACATAGCGGACGCCGAGCATCTCGAACAGTCCCTGGATGGTGCCGTCCTCACCCCACGGCCCGTGCAGCAGCGCGAAGGCAACGTCGATCCCGGCGATCTCGCAGAGCCGGTCCCCGTCCCGGGTGGCCACCTCGGCCCCGGCAGGGCCGCGCAACAGCACAGCCTCCGGACGGTCGGACGCAACGCGCGGCAACTTCCCGTCGACCACCTCGTAACCGGCGAGCTCCGCCGGGGGGATCCGCACCCACCTGCCGTCGCCGGTGATACCGATGCCGACCACCTCGAAGCGTTCGGGGTCGATCGCCCGTGCGGCGCTGCCCGCGGTGAGGCAGCTGATCTCGTGCTCGGAACTGACGCCACCGAAGAAGAGGGCAACCCGTACTCGGTTCGGGTGTTCGGTCATCGTGCCTCCGGTCGCGGGATCGGCGACCACCCTATCGGCCCTGCGAACGCGGAACCCGCCGCCCCAGCCGAATGTCGAACCGGTCGGCCGGCGGCTCCTCGCCACGGATCTCGCCGACCAGCGCCGTGATGGCAGACATGATCCGGTCGTTGGCCTCGGCGACCGCAACGGCGTCCACATGGCCGGCCAGGTCGGAGAGGTCGACCGGCTCGCCGACCCGGAAATGCATGGTCTTGCGCGGAAAGAACCTCGGCCAGGTCAGCTTCTTGCCCGGCATCACGTCCTGGGCGCCCCACTGCCCGACCGGGACCACTGGGCAGCCGGTCTTGAGGGCCAGCCGGGCGGCGCCGGGACGGGCGGTCATCGGCCAGAGCTCCGGATCGGCGGTCCGGGTGCCCTCCGGGTAGATCAGGACGCACTCGCCGGCGGCGAGCGCCGCCTCCGCATGGACCAGCGAGTTCCGGGCCCTGGACGTGTTCCGCTCGACCGGGATCTGGCCGCACGCCGTCGCCAGCCGGCCCAGCAGCGGCACCTTCCAGATCTCGCTCTTGCCGAGGGTGCGAGGCCAGCGCCCGTTCCAGATCAGGAAGTGCGCGACCACCGGGGGGTCGAAGTTCGAGATGTGGTTCGCGACGACGATGATGCCGCCGGTCTTCGGCATCGAGGTCGCCGGCCCCCAGTCCTGCCTGGTCAGCCGGCGCAGCATCCAGCCTCCGATGTGGCCGAGGCGTCGGTAGGCCGGTTGCACCGGCGTCGGGTTGGCCTGGTTCAGCGGTACCTGGGCGAGACTGCCGGTCATGGTCACCTTTCGTGGCGGACGCCGGCCAGCCTAGCGACTCAGCCGGCGGTCCTCACCGGCAGGGTGCGCGGCAGGAAGGCGGGCCGGGTGGCTTCGTAGGCGCTGATCCGGTCAGCATGCTGCAGGGTGAGGGAGATGTCGTCGAGCCCCTCGAGCAGGCGGTGCCGGGTGTACTCGTCGATGCTGAACTCGAAGACGTTGTCCACTGCCTCCACGGTGCGGTGGTGCAGGTCGACGGTGAACGCGATGCCCGGCTCGCTCTCCGCGATCTCCCAGAGCTTCTCGACCACGTCGGTGTCGACGCTGGCGACCACGAGGCCGGCCTTGCCTGCGTTGCCGCGGAAGATGTCGCCGAAGCGGGAGCCGATGACCACCTTGAAGCCGTAGTTCTGCAGCGCCCAGACCGCGTGCTCCCGCGAGGAGCCGGTGCCGAAGTCGGGCCCGGCGACCAGGATCGAGCCGGCGGCGTAGGCGGGCTGGTTGAGCACGAAGCCCGGGTCGTTGCGCCAGGCCGCGAACAGGCCGTCCTCGAACCCGGTTCGGGTGACCCGCTTGAGGTAGACGGCTGGGATGATCTGGTCGGTGTCGACGTTGCTGCGCCGCAACGGCACAGCGATCCCGGTGTGGGAGCTGAACTTGTCCATGTCTGTCCTTACAGGTCGGCCGGGGAGCTGAGGGTGCCGCGGATCGCCGTCGCAGCCGCCACCGGCGGCGAAACCAGGTGCGTGCGCCCGCCCTTGCCCTGTCGACCCTCGAAGTTGCGGTTGGAGGTAGAGGCGCTGCGTTCGCCCGGAGCGAGCTGGTCGGGGTTCATTCCGAGGCACATCGAGCACCCCGCCTCCCGCCATTCGGCGCCGGCTTCGGTGAAGACCTTGTCCAGCCCTTCTGCCATCGCTTGGAGCCGCACGCGGGCGGAGCCCGGGACCACCAGCATCCGGACGCCGTCGGCGATCCGGTGGCCGGCGAGCACCGAGGCGGCCAGGCGCAGGTCCTCGATCCGGCCGTTGGTGCAGGAGCCGAGGAAGACCGTGTCCACCTTGATGTCCCGCATCGGGGTGCCGGCGGTCAGGTCCATGTAGGTGAGCGCCCGCTCGGCCGCCGACCGGTCGGCCGGGTCGGTGAAGTCCTCCGGCCTCGGCACCGAAGCGCTCAGCGGGACACCCTGGCCCGGATTGGTGCCCCAGGTGACGAAGGGGGCGAGCTTGGTGGCGTCGATGTCGACCTCGGCGTCGAAGACCGCGTCTGCATCGGTGTAGAGCGTCTTCCAGTAGGCGACGGCCTCGTCCCAGCCGGCACCGGTGGGCGCGTGCGGACGGCCTTTCAGGTAGGCGAACGTGGTCTCGTCCGGCGCCATCATGCCGGCCTTGGCGCCCCACTCGATGCTCATGTTGCAGATGGTCATCCGGCCCTCCATCGACAGGTTCTCGATGGTGTCGCCGCGGTACTCCACGATGTAGCCCTGCCCGCCGCCCGTGCCGACCTTTGCGATCAGGGTCAGCACGATGTCCTTGGCCGTTACGCCCGCAGGCAGTTCGCCGCGCACGTTGACGGCCATGGTCCTCGGCCGGGCCTGTTGCAGCGTCTGGGTGGCCAGGACATGCTCGACCTCGGAGGTGCCGATGCCGAAGGCCAGCGCGCCGAACGCGCCGTGGGTGGAGGTGTGGGAGTCGCCGCAGACAACGGTCAGCCCTGGCTGGGTCAGTCCGAGCTGCGGGCCGATGATGTGGACGACGCCCTGGTCGAGGTCGCCGAGGGAGTGGATCCGGACACCGAACTCTGCGGCGTTGGCCCGCAGGGTGTCCACCTGCACCTTGGAAACCGGGTCGGCGATCGGGGCGAGGATGTTCACGGTCGGGGTGTTGTGGTCCTCGGTCGCCATGGTCAGGTCGGTACGACGTACCGAGCGGCCGGCGAGACGCAATCCGTCGAACGCCTGCGGGCTGGTCACCTCGTGGACCAGGTGCAGGTCGATGTAGAGCAGGTCGGGCTCCCCCGCTGCTGTACGGACGACATGGTTGTCCCATACCTTGTCACTCAGGGTTTTTCCCATCGGACCTCCCTCGATGCTGCGGTTGTCTCCGTGCGCTTTTCCAGCGTACAGCTTGCATATCATGATGCGAGACGGCAGTCTTAGCCTATGGACAACTCTAGTGGCGTCGGCGTCCTCGACAAGGCGGCCCTCGTGCTCACGGCACTCGAACAGGGCCCAACGACACTCGCCGGCCTGGTGACCGCCACCGGGCTCGCCCGGCCCACCGCGCACCGGCTCGCCGTCGCCCTCGAGCACCACCGCCTGGTCTCCCGGGACCTCCAGGGCCGCTTCGTCCTCGGCCCCCGGTTGACCGAGCTCGCCTCGGCCGCCGGCGAGGACCGCCTGCTGGCAACGGCCGGCCCGGTTCTCGCCCGGCTGCGGGACATCACCGGCGAGTCGGCCCAGCTGTTCCGCCGGCAGGGCGACATGAGGGTCTGCGCTGCAGCCGCCGAGCGACCGTCCGGACTTCGCGACACCATCCCGGTGGGTAGCCAGCTGACCATGGGAGCCGGTTCCGCGGCCCAGGTGCTCCTGGCCTGGGAGGATCCCGAGCGGATCCAGCGCGGGCTGCAGAGTTCATCGTTCTCAGCCGTGGCCCTCGCCACGGTGCGGCGGCGCGGCTGGGCTCAGTCGGTGGCCGAACGCGAACCCGGCGTCGCCTCGGTGTCCGCCCCGGTCCGCTCCCCCAGCGGCAAGGTGATCGCTGCTGTGAGCGTCTCCGGCCCGATCGAGCGCCTGTCCCGGCAGCCGGGACGGCTCCACGCGCCGGCGGTCATCGCCGCAGCCGAGAGGCTGAGCGAGGTACTGCGCCGCAACGGCGGCGAGGGCTGAGCCACCGGCTCAGCGACACCGTTTCGGTTTCTGGCCTCGGCGATCGTGGGCACTGTCGAGAAGGCCGTCCCCGAAGGAACGGCCCCGCGAGTCGGGCCCTTGAGGAACCGTCCCCGGGGATCAGACCTCCGGGTGGTCGCGATGCTCGACGACGTTGGTCCGCTTGGTGTTGGTGGCCTGGGCATTCGCGACGAGCGCGAGAATGAGCGCTAGCGCACCTGCGCCCATGCAGATGTAGCCGACC
>JADLEH010000027.1 GCA_020846255.1 Propionibacteriaceae bacterium | reverse complement strand
GTAGCCCCGATCGTTTCAGTGCTGGCTGTAGCCCCGATCGTTGTCCAGGCGGCTGGCGATGTCCTCACCGAGAGCGTCCAGGTCGGCACGGCCGCCGCGGGTGACCACCAGCTGCATCCGGGTGCCGTCCTTGCGGTGCATGGTGATCCGGTCAGGCCCGCGGGTGACCTTGGTGACGTCGGTCCAGGCACCGCCGTCGGAACGGACGGGGCCTTCCAGGCGGTAGCCGGTCTGGTCGAGCACGATCTCCACCCGCATCGACCGGGCGAGGATCGACGCGGCGAGGAAAAGGGCAAGGCCGATCACCAGGCCAACCACGCCGAGCGTGGTCAGGGCGAACTGGCGATCCAGCAGGTCGGCCATCAGGAGCAGCAGGATGCCGACCAGGACCAGGAGCGCCGCCAGCACGAGGGCGCGCAGCGGCGGCCGCTGCCGCACCTGGTGCGTAGTAGGAGCCAAGGCCTCCCCCTGAACTGATGTGAGCGGCGAGGGTGGGATTCGAACCCACGGAGCCGTTAAGCTCGGCCGCTTTCAAGGCGGCTGCACTAGTCCACTATGCGACCTCGCCAGGTCGGTTAATCTTACGCAGAGCTGCCGTGCCAAGCTGGATCCATGCGCACAGTCACCGTTACCAGCCCCGGCGGACCCGAGAACCTGGCCATTGCCGAGGCTCCCCAGCCTCCCGTCGGGCCGGGCGAGCTGCGGATCAGTGTCCGGGCGGCCGGGGTGAACCGGGCCGACCTGCTGCAGCGGCAGGGCTACTACCCGCCGCCGCCGGGGGCCAGCGACATCATCGGGTTGGAGGTGTCCGGAACGGTTGATGCCATCGGCGAGGGGGTCGAGGGCTGGCAGCTGGGCGACCCGTGTGTTGCCCTCCTGGCCGGCGGCGGCTACGCCGAACTCGTCAGCGTCCCGGCCGGTCAGGTGATCCCGCCACCGGAAGGGGTGGACCTGGTCAGCGCCGTCGGCCTGGTCGAGGTCGCCGCCACCGTCGTCTCCAACTTCGACCACGTCCAGCTGGCCGAGGGCGAGACCGTCCTCATCCATGGTGGTGCCGGCGGCATCGGCACCTTCGCGATCCAGTACGCGAAGGCGGTCGGCGCGCGCGTCCTGGCGACGGCGGGGTCCGCCGAGAAGCTCGAACTGTGCCGCGAACTCGGGGCAGCGGAAGCCTTCGACTACCACGACGACTGGGCAGCGCTGGTTGCTGCTGCGACCGGGGGAAAGGGCGTCGACGTGATCCTCGACGTGATGGGCGCCAAGTACCTGGAGGCGAACGTCGGCTCCCTCGCGACCGACGGCCGGCTCGTCGTGATCGGGCTGCAGGGCGGACGCAAGGGCACGCTCGACCTGAACCGGCTGCTCACCAGGCGGGCAACCGTGACCGCCACCAGCCTGCGCGGGCGACCCGTGGAGCAGAAGGCCGCGATCTGCAAGGCGGTGCAGGACCGGGTCTGGCCGCTGGTTGCGGCAGGCCGGATCAAGCCGGCGCCGGAGACCCGGTTCCCGCTCGAGGCAGTTGCCGAAGCCCACCGGCACCTGGAGTCCGGCAACCACGTCGGCAAGGTGATCCTGACCCTCTGACCAAATTGGGGACGGTTCCATTCCCGTTCACGACCCGGATTGGGGACGGTTCCATTCCCGTTCACGGTAGGAACTGGGGACGGTTCCATTCCCGTTCACGCCGTCCCAGGCGGGCGCTGCGACGGCGTCCAGCCCCGCCCCGCCCTGCCCTGCCCTGCCCTGCCCTGAACCGAAATGGAACCGTCCCCGTTCCGGACCGTGAACCGAAATGGAACCGTCCCCGTTCCGGACCGGGCGGTCGATGTGAACGGAAAAGGAACCGTCCCCGCGGGTCAGGAGCGCCAGGTTCGCCAGAGGCGGGCGTACTCGCCGTTGCGGGCCAGCAGCTCGGTGTGCGACCCCAGTTCCGCTATCCGGCCGTCGATGACGACGGCGATGCGGTCGGCGTCGTGGGCGGTGTGCAGCCGGTGAGCGATCGCAATCACCGTCCGGTCGGCCAGGAGCGCCGCCATCGACCCCTCCAGGTGGCGGGCGGTCCGCGGGTCGATCAGCGAGGTGGCCTCGTCGAGTACCAGCGTGTGCGGATCTGCAACCATCAGCCTGGCCAGGGCCACCTGCTGCGCCTGCGCGGGCGTGAGATGGACCCGACCGTGGCCGAGCACCGTGTCCAGGCCCTGCGGCAGCCGCTCCACCCAGTCAAGGGCGTCCACTGCCCGCAGGGCCTCGGTCACGGCCGCGTCCACCTCGTGCTCGGCCAGCTGCCGGTCGCGCGCCAGGACGATGTTGTCCCGCACCGACCCGACGAAGACGTGGTGCTCCTGGGTCACCAGCGCCACCTCGGTCCGCAGGACGTCCACCGGCAGCTCCATCACGTCCACCCCGCCGATGTCGACCTCACCGGTGCGCGGACCGTTGATGCCGGCCAGCAGCCGGCCCAGCGTTGACTTCCCGGACCCGGACGGCCCGACGATCGCCAGCCGCTCCCCCGGCCGCAGGTCGAGGTCGATGCCGTGCAGCACGTCGGTCCCGGGCCGGTACGCGAACCGCAGGTCGCTGCCGACCACGTCCGTGCCGTCGGGCAGTTCCTCGCCCGGCGTCCGGTCCTCCGGCACCTCGGCGACCCCGAGCAGACGGGTGGTGGCAGCGAGCCCGACCTGGAGGGTGTCGAAGACCTGGATCAGCCGGTCCATCGGTTCGACCAGGCCCTGGACGTAGATCGCTGCCGTGGTGATCTGGCCGAGGGTCACCCAGCCCTGTGCGTAGCCGAGGGTGCCCAGCAGCACCACCCCGACCAGCGGCAGCTGGTAGGAGATGTCGAGGAAGATGAAGAACACGTTCCGCAGCGTCATCGTGTACCGCTCGGCCTGGTTCGACTCGGCGATGTCGTCGTCACCGATGGCGATCCGCCTCGCCCCGAGGCCGAGGGCCTCGACCGTCCGGGCACCCTCCACGGTCTCGGTAGTGGTGGAGTTGATCTGCGAGTAGGTGCCCGACTCGGTGATGTAGCCGGCGCCGGCGTACTTCAGGTAGTGCCGGGTCGCGAACCACAGCACGACGAGCGAGCCGCTCACTGCGATCGTGAGGAACGGCGAGTTCAGCAGCAGCGCCACCAGGCTGGCCACCACCAGGACGAGCGACATGATCAGCTGCGGGAACGCCCAGCGCACCGACTGGCTCATCTTGGACACGTCGGAGGTGATCCGCGTCAGCAGGTCACCGCTGGAGGCCGACTCGACCTTGCCGAGCGGCAGCCGCAGCACGATGCCGACGATCTCCTCCCTGGCTGCAGCCAGCAGGTCGTAGCCGAGCACAGCCGAGGCCCGCCGGGCTGCGAACACCAGTGCGGCCTGCACGATGACCACGACGATCACGCCGGTGATGATCGGGTCCACCTGCGCAGCGCCGCCCGCGCCGCCGGTCACCTGGTCGACGAGGTCGCCCAGCATCCGCGGCACCACCAGCCCGGCCATGGCTGCGGAGAGGTTCGCGCCGAGCGCCAGCGCCAGCATTCCCCTTCGGGTGCTGAGCAGCCGCTTGACGAAGGTCCAGGCCGCGGCGTTGCCGGCCACCGGCAGCCCCCGCTCCGGGTTGCGGGAGGCGGCATAGAACGCCCGCGCCCGCTCGCCGCGCAGCTGGTGGCGACGACGCAGCGCCGCCAGCCGCCCCAGCAGCGGCCCCCCGGGCCGGGCCAGCAGCTCGGACGGCAGGCCCGCGGCGGTGTCGGTGTCGGCCCAGGTGTCCCGCGAGCCCTCGACAAGCTCAGGGGAAGAAACGGGCCCGGGCGGCTCCGGGGAGGTCGCGGCATCGGCTGAGGCAAGGGACTCCGGTCGCATCACTCGTCCTCCTCCATGCCCCGGCCGACGACAGCGCGGTAGGCCGGGTTGGTGAGCAGCTCGGCGTGCCGGCCACGGACGGCCTCGCGCCCGTCCACCAGCAGGACGACCTCGTCTGCGTAGTGCAGCACCAACGGCGAGGCCGTCATCACGACGGTTGTCCGGCCGCGACGTTTCGGCACCAGGCGTTCGGCGATCGTGGCCTCGGTGTGCGCGTCCACCGCTGAGGTCGGCTCGACCAGGATCAGCACCTCCGGGTCCAGCAGCAGGGCGCGGGCCAGCACGACCCGCTGCCGCTGGCCACCGGAGAGCCCGCGGCCCAACTCGTCGACCCGGCCCTGCCAGCCACCGGGGAGCCCGGCGTAGACGTCCTCAGCCGCGGCTGCGTGCAGGGCAGCTTCCGCCTCCTGGCGGCTGTGCGTCCCCCAGGGATCGACTGCCTGCTGCAGCGTGCCGGCGAACAGCTGGCTGCCGGTATCACTGACCACGATGGTGCGACGCAGGGCCGCCAGCCGCAGTTGGCTGTAGTCGGTGCCGTCGGCGCTCACGCCCCACTCCCCGGCGCCGAGCGCGGCGTCGGCCGCAGCAGCTGCGGCCCGACGGGCGTCCTTCTCGGCCTGCGCCCGGCGCGCGGCCCGGCCGGTCAGCTCGTCCTCCTCAGCGCCCTCGTCGTGCACCTGGCTGGTCGGCAGGTAGCGGCCGAGGCGGTCGGCGAGGGCTGCGGAGTCCTCCGGGACGGCACTGACCACAGCGAGGAAGCGACCGGGCTCGACCACCACCCCGCTGACCGCGTCCTCAAGTCGCGGCCGGTCGGCCAGCCCGGCCGAACCCTGGCTGAACGGCACCTCCGGGTCCAGCAGCGCGATCGTCTTGCGGGCCGACACCAGTCCCTGCACCCACTTCTGCGCGAACTCGAAGAAGGTCTGCAGCGGCCAGACCATGAACACCGCGTAGCCGACGAAGGAGATCAGCTGGCCGATGGTCAGGCGACCGGCCAGCATCTCGTGCGAGCCCAGCCAGACCAGGGTCACCAGCAGCATCCCGGAGAGCAGCACGCTGATCGTCTCGGTCACCGCCTGCCACGTCCCGGTTGCCACCCCGAGCCGCCGGACGCGCTGGGACTGGGCGGCGTAGTTGCTGCCGAACGTCCGCTCACCGCCGATGCCACGCAGGATCCGCAGGCCGGA
The DNA here is from genome assembly GCA_020846255.1 of Propionibacteriaceae bacterium. Taxonomy (GTDB): domain Bacteria; phylum Actinomycetota; class Actinomycetes; order Propionibacteriales; family Propionibacteriaceae; genus Propionicimonas. Next base: position 5,177 of record JADLEH010000027.1, on the reverse strand, counting down.
GACGATGTCGGTGGCCATGGACGTGAGCTGGCCGGTCTGGGTGCGCTCGGCGGTCTGGGCGGCGTTCAGCGGACGCAGCACCGGCGAGGCCGCCCCGACCAGCAGCGGTGCTGCCACCAGCACGACCCAGCCCAACGGCGGGGACGTGCTGAACATCAGCGCGCAGACGAGCGCGAAGGCAGCCAGCGACCCGATGCCGCGGGAGACGACCTCGATGGTCTGCCCGAAGGTGTTCGAGTCGGAGGAGGAGATGCTCAGCACCTCCCCGGTCGGCAGCCGCCGGCTGAGCACGTGCCCCAACTGGACGGCCTTGCGGGTCACCAGCTTCTGGGTGCCGTACAGCGCGATCAGCCAGCCGCGGACGGCGAGCGTGTGCTGAGCGATCCCGGCGGCTGCCCCGATCACGATCACGAGGGTCAGCAGCGCGGCCCACCCGACGGTGGCGGCCACGTCGCCGCGCAGGATCCCGACGTCGATCGCCCGGCCGAGCAGCAGCGGGCTGAGCGCCCCGGGAAGGAACCACAACAACCCGGCCACCGCCATGGCCACTACCACGTCGGCCTGCACCCGCAGCAGCCAGAACAGGAACCTGGCCGGGCTACGGGTGTCGGGGCGTGCCGTCTCCTCGGGGGTATAGGCCTCGAGGACGGGTGGGAAGTCATGCATAGCCGACAAACCTTACGCCGCTCGCCCCCACCTGTCAGCGGGCAACACTGCGCCCCCAACCGCCTAGACTCGGCGCACGAGCCAACGAGGAGCCGACATGCTGATCGACTTCGCCCCGTCCGCCCAGTCCAGCGTCGGGATCGAGTGGGAACTCGGACTGGTCGACCTCGCCACCGGCGAACTGGTCCCAGCGGCCGAGGCCGTCCTTGAGGCTTGCGACGGCGGCGAGGAGCAGCCGATCCGCAAGGAATACCTGCAGAACATGATCGAACTGGTCTCCGGGGTGCACCGCCGGGTCGGTGACGCCCTGGTCGACCTCGCCGGCAACCTCGCCGTGGTGCAGAGGGTGACCGCGGGACTCGGTCTCGGCCTGATCGGATCCGGAACCCACCCGTTCAGCAAGGCCGCCGACCAGCAACGCTTCGTCGGTCCCCGCTACGACGTGGTGGCCGACCGCAACCGCTACTGGGGCAACCAGATGGCGATCTGCGGCACCCACGTCCACGTCGGGGTGGACCACAAGGACAAGGCCCTGCCGATCACCTACGGCCTGGTCAGGTTCTACCCCTACCTGCTCGCGCTGAGTTGCGCCTCCCCGTTCTGGGAGGGCGAGGACACCGGGTACGCCTCGCAGCGCACCATGATCTTCCAGCAGTTGTCGACCAACGGCCTGCCGTACCCGATGAACCGCTGGTCCGAGTTCGAGGACTACGCCGAGGACCTGTACGACTCGGGCATGATCAGCGTGCCCGCCGAGATCCGCTGGGACATCCGGCCGTCCCCGAGGTTCGGGACGGTGGAGAACCGGACGGCCGATTCGGTGCCGACCCTCGCCGAGCTGGGCTGCCTGGCCGCCCTCACCCAGTGCTTCGTCGAGCACATTTCGCGCACCTACGCCCAGGATCAGACCTACGAGTCGCTGCCGCCCTGGCTGGTGCGGGAGAACAAGTGGCGCGCCGCCCGCTACGGCATGGACGCGCAGGTCATCACCCCCAATCCGAGGAAGCGGCAGGTGCCGCTGCGGGAGGGTCTGCTGCAGTGGCTTGACCGGCTGGCGCCGATCTCGCGGGACCTCGGCTGCGAGGACGAACTGCGCTTCGCCGCGACCCTCGCCGAGCGGGGAACCAGCTACGAGCGGCAGCGGGCCGCCGGCGGCCCGGAGCAGGCGCTGCGGCTGTTGCTCGCCGAGACTGGCAGGGAGTCCCCGTTCGCCCGTTAACCTGAGCGGCGTGAAACCGTTCCTGCTGCTGGCGACCCGCGACCACGACGAGGCCGCGGCGGCCGAGTACCGATCCGTGCTCCGGCACTCGGGGCTGTCCGAGGACGAGTTGGAGCACCTGCGGGTGGAGTCGCGCCCGCTGCCCGAGCTCGACCTCGCCGACTATTCCGGCGTGATCCTCGGCGGCAGCTCGTTCAACATCTCCGACTCCCAGAAGACCGACCTGCAGCAGCGGGTGGAGGCTGACCTGCTCGCCCTTGTCGACCTGATCGTCGACACCGACTTCCCGTTCCTCGGCATGTGCTACGGGGTCGGCGCCGTGACCACGCACCTGGGCGGGACCGTCGATCGCACCTACGGCGAGGCGGTCGGCGCAACGGAGGTCACGCTGACAGCCGATGGGTTGGCCGACGAGCTGCTCGCCGGGATCGAGGAACGCTTCCATGCCTTCGTCGGCCACAAGGAGGCCTGCAACGGCACCCCGCCGGGCGTGACCATGCTGGCCACCGGCGAGCTCTGCCCGGTGCAGATGTACCGGGTCGGCGCCAACGTCTACGTCACCCAGTTCCACCCCGAACTGGACGCAGACGACCTGACCGCACGGATGCGCATCTACCAGCACGCCGGCTACTTCGACCCGGCGGAGCTGGAAGACCTGGTCGCCATGGCGTACGCCAGCGGGGTCACCGGCCAGCAGCACCGGGTGCTGTCGAACTTCGTCCAGCGCTACACGACCGACTGACGACATCGGGCTGGCTGGAATCGGGGACGGTTCCTTTTTCCGTTCAGCCTTGCGGGGCTGTCGGGAGCTGGGGACGGTTCCTTTTCCGTTCATCCTTGCGGAGCTGGGGACGGTTCGTGCCCCCGCCACAGCCATGCACCGAACCGAATTCCGGCCGCGATCGGACGTGGGCACGGAGAACCATCCCTTCCCCGCCGGGCTGAACGATGGAACCGTCCCCGATCTCGTTCAGGCTGAACGGAAAAGGAACCGTCCCCGATCTGGTTCAGCGCAGTTTGTAGGCCCTGAAGAGCACGGCGTTGGGCACGCCAAGGGCCTGGCCCTGGCCGGCGGTCATGCCGGTGATCAGGTCTCGGGGGGACGGGTGGCCGGTCAGGTCCGCGAGGTAGCCGGCGTGCGCTTCCAGGGAGGCGATGCCGGCCTCCAGAGGCTCGCCGGTCACGTCCACGCCGTGGGTCGGGCGGTTGTCGCCGGAGACCAGCAGCCAGGTCGTGCCCCACTTGGGCAGGCCTTCCGAGGCGGCGAGCTCGGGGAAGACCCAGGTGTTGTCGGCGTCGCGGACGGCGTCGGCGCAGGCCAGCCCGGCTGCCCGGTGGTCGGCCTGGTTCAGCCCGGCGACGAAGTCGACGTCCCAGGAGCCGCAGACCACGACCTCGGGACGGAACCTGCGGATCGCCCGCGCGATGTCGCGGCGGAGGTCGAGCGAGTAGACCAGCATGCCGTCCGGGTGGTCCAGGATGGTCAGGTCGCCAACCCCGACAGCAGCGCAGGCTGCCCGCTGCTCGGCGGCGCGCAGCGGTCCGGTCACCTCCGGAGGGCGCTGCATGCCGGCCTCACCGGCCGTCAGCAACAGGTAGGCCACCTCCACGCCGCTGGCCGTCCATTTGGCAATGGCAGCCGATGTGCCGTACTCCACGTCGTCGGGATGGGCCACGACACACAGCACCCGCTGGAAGTCCTCCTCTGGGAGCAGCTCGATCCTCGGCTGAGTCATGGCTGCCACCCTAGGCCGCCGCGCACCCCGGCGGTCAGGTGTCACCTGTGCCACCGGCCGGCGTGCCGCGATCCGAAGGCCGCAGCTGCGTCAGTGGGCGACGAGACCGGCCAGCCAGCCGCTCTCCAGGGGAACGGTCCGCCAGGCAAGGCCGGCCGTCAGGTCACGACCGAGCCGCAGCCGCAGGGTGTGCGGGCTGTCGGTGAACACCACCCGGACGTCAAGCGCGCCGGCAGCATCAGCGCCTGCTGCCGCCGCGACCGGGACGGCTGCGCCGCGGATGCTCACCAGCTGACGCACCCACTCCCCACCGCCGGCCACCAGCTCGAGCGGCTCGCCGGCCGCGACGAGCCGGAACCGGAAGCCCGTGCCCTCGCGGCGGGCTGACGGGCCGATCAGGTCCGGGAGGTTGTACTGGGCGTCCACCGTGTCGGCCAGGGCTTCGTCGAACGGCACCGGGCCGGGAGCTCCCCATTCCAGGCCCGTTCCCGAGTCGGGAGGAGGCGGGATCGCCGCCCCAGGCACCGACGGCAGCGCGCCGGAGCCCACCGGCAGCCCGTCGAGTTCGGGAAGGAGCACATCCCAGACCAGGTCGAGGAGGGGCTGCGTGGTGGCCTGGGCCGAGGTGATCGCGATCACCAGGCCGCGTTCGGGCAGGACGAGCGAGAACTGGCCGTAGGCGCCGTCCAGCCGGTACCCCTCGCGGCCCAGCCAGAGCTGGTAGCCGTAGCCCAGGCACCACTCCGGGTTCGGCTCCACGGTCGGGATCTGCGCGGTGGTGGCCGTGGCCACCCAGCCTTCGGGCAGCAGCCGGCTGCCCTGCCAGACGCCGTCGCAGCGGTACAGCTCGCCCATCGCAGCCAGGTCGCGGGTTCGGACGTGCAGGCCCGTCCAGCCCAGGCAGCGGCCGAGGGAATCGGTGTCCCAGGTGGCGTCGATACCCAGGGGCGCCAGCAGCCGCGGCCGCAGGTAGTCCAGCAGGTCCTCGCCGGTGAGCTGCCGGACCAGTTCCCCGAGCAGCCAGGAGGCCCCGTTGTTGTACACGTGCCGCGAGCCGACCGGGGCCTGCGGCCGGATCGAGAGGAAGGTCTGCGCCCACTCGCCCGTCGGTACCGCCTCGAGTTCGGGCAGCGTGTCGGCGTCGTGCCCGGTGGACATCGACAGCAGGTGGTGCACGGTCAGTCCGGAGACGACCCGATCCAGCTCGCCCGCCGGCTCACGTCCCTCCCGCAGCAGGTCGACGACCCGGTCGTCCAGGGCCAGCCGGCCCTCGGCGATGGCGAGGCCGATCGCTGTGGCCGTGAAGGTCTTGCTTGCCGAGTAGACCAGCGCCCGGTCGTCGGCGACGTACGGCTCCCAGTACTGCTCCAGCACCGTCCGGCCCTGCCGCAGCACGACGAGGCCGTGGAGTTCGAGTCCCGGGCGGGCTGCGACCGCCTCGACGAAACCGGTCAGGAGGGGCGTCCCTTCGGCTGGTTGGCCGTGGTCAGGGCCGGGTCGCGCTGCACCACGTCGCCGAGGACCTCATCGATCCGGGTCATCAGCTCTGCCGGGAT
>JADLEH010000026.1 GCA_020846255.1 Propionibacteriaceae bacterium | reverse complement strand
GCAAGGTGCAGGGCGGTGAGCACGCCGTCTCCGGTGGTGGCGAACTCGCTCATGATCACATGGCCGGACTGTTCACCGCCGAGGGTGAAGCCGTTGGCATTCATCGCCTCCAGCACGTAGCGGTCGCCCACCTTGGTGGCGTCGACGTGGATGCCGGCGTCCCGCATGGCGTTGAGGAAGCCGAGGTTGCTCATCACCGTTGCCACGACGGTGTCGCTGTGCAGCGTCTGGTCGGCGCGCATGGCGAGGGCGAGGATCGCCAGGATCTGGTCGCCGTCCACGATCTCGCCGGTGTGGTCGACGGCGAGGCAACGGTCGGCGTCCCCGTCGAGGGCGATGCCGAGGTCAGCGCCGTGTGCGAGCACCGCAGCCTGCAGCGAGCCCATGTGCGTGGACCCGCAGTTGTCGTTGATGTTGAGGCCGTTCGGCTCGGCGTGCAGCGGGATGACCTCCGCACCCTGGGCGTCGAACGAGGCGAGGGCGGTCATGTGGGCCGCGCCGTTGGCGCAGTCGACGACGACCTTCAGCCCCGCGAGGCTGGCGTCCGTGCCAAGGCTTGCGACCAGGTGCGCGACGTAGGCCTCGATCGCGCCGGGATCATCGGTGACCCGGCCCACGTCAGCGCCGGTCGGACGCAGCCAGACCTCGGTCATGCGCTCCTCGATGGCGTCCTCGATGTCGTCGTCGAGCTTGACGCCGCCGCGGGCGAAGAACTTGATGCCGTTGTCCGGCATCGGGTTGTGGCTGGCCGAGAGCATCACGCCCAGGTCGGCGTCACGTTGCCCGACGAGGTGGGCGACGCCGGGGGTGGGGATCACGCCGAGGCGCACCACGTCCACGCCAGCGGACGCCAGACCGGCCACCACTGCCGCCTCGAGGAACTCCCCGCTCGCGCGGGTGTCGCGCCCGACGAGCGCGATGGGTCGTCGGGTGACCCCGAACGCCCCGGCCTCGCCCAGCACGTGGGCGGCGGCCATGGAGAGTTCAAGGGCGATCTCGGCGGTGAGTTCGAGGTTCGCGGTGCCGCGCACCCCGTCCGTGCCGAAGAGTCGAGCCATGGCCCGACCGGAATCAGCGCTTGCTGTACTGGGGAGCCTTGCGGGCCTTCTTCAGACCAGCCTTCTTGCGCTCCTTGACGCGGGCGTCACGGGTGAGCAGGCCGGCCTTCTTCAGGACCGGACGGCTGGCCTCGGTGTCCACGGCGTTCAGCGAGCGGGCGATGCCGAGACGGAGCGCACCGGCCTGGCCGGTCACACCGCCGCCGACGATCGTCGCGATCACGTCGTAGGAGCCGACCACGGCAGCGGTGACGAAGGGCTCGTTCACGGTCTGCTGGTGCAGCTTGTTCGGGAAGTACTCCTCGAGCGTGCGCCCGTTGATGGAGAACTGACCGGTGCCGGGGAAGATGCGCACGCGGGCGATGGCCTCCTTGCGGCGGCCGGTGGCTGCGGAAGGCGCGATGAGGGCGGGGCGGCCACCGGGCAGCTGGGCGCTGGCCACAGCCTCGGCCCGGTAGGCGATCTCCCGATCATCCTCGACGAAGGGGACGGTCTCCGGGACGGGAGTCTCTTCAACGGTTTCGGTCACGGTGCTTCCTCGGCTCACTGAGCGATCTGGATGATCTGGTACGGCTGCGGCTTCTGCGCGCTGTGGGGATGCTCGGGGCCGCTGTAGACCTTGAGCTTCTTGATCAGCTGACGGCTCAGCTTGTTCTTCGGCAGCATGCCCCAGACCGCGAGCTCGACAGCCTTGCGCGGGTCCTTCTCCAGCAGCTCGCCGTACGGGACGGCCTTGAGGCCACCCGGACGGCCGGAGTGGCGGTAGGCCATCTTGTCGGTGCGCTTGTTGCCGGTGAGGGCGATCTTGGACGCGTTCACGACGACAACGAAGTCGCCGGTGTCGACGTGCGGGGCGAACTGGGCCTTGTGCTTGCCTCGAAGCAGGGTCGCCGCAGTGACGGCCAGCCGTCCCAGGACGACGTCCTGAGCATCGATCACAAGCCAGGTCCTGGTGATCTCACCAGACTTGGGGCTGTACGTAGACACGGGGCTAAGACCTGCTTCCATGGGTTGTATCAACGGCTCCGGTGCGGGATTTGCCTCCAAAGGCAGACCACAGCGCAACAGCGCCTTAGATTACCGTGCGCCGTCGGGGGGGTCAAAACCGCGGCCGAGGAAGAGCCCCGGCCCGGCGCATCCGGGTGGCCGGACCCGGCACCCGGGAGCGGATCGTTATCCGACTTTCCTCGGCGTCGGCCCGACGCACCCCCCGGCAAGACGACACCTTTTCGAAATGGATCGGCCCTATCGTGCGTCTCATGGCAGACATGCTCCAGATTCGTTACCCAGCCAGCGGTGTCGCGGCTGAACTGGCGATCACAGATGCCACCATCAAGGCCCCTGACCTTCGTCAATTCCGGATCGGTGACGAGCCGCTGGCCACCTACGACCCGGGCTTCATGAACACTGCGGTCTGCCGCTCCTCGATCACCTTCATCGACGGGGAGGCCGGGATCCTGGAGTACCGCGGCTACCCCATCGCGGAGCTGGCCGAGAACTCGACCTACCTCGAGGTCGCCTACCTGCTGCTGAACGGCGAACTGCCGAACCCCGCGCAGCTCGCCGAGTGGGAACTGCTGATCACCGAACACCGGATGCTGCCGGACAAGCTGAAGACAGTGCTGGCGGGGTTTCCCTACGACGCGCACCCGATGACCATCCTGATGGCCTCGGTCGCGGCCTTCTACTCGTTCTATCCCGACGCGCAGAACTTCGAGGACCCGGCTGCCAGGGACCTCAACATCGCCCGGCTGATCGCGAAGATGCCGACGCTGGCCGCCTTCGCCTACCGCAAGGGCAAGGCCAAGCCGTACGTCAACCCGGACGACTCCTACGGCTACTGCCACAACTTCCTGGCGATGCTGTTCAAGCAGAACGAGCGCCGTTACGTCGCCGACCCGCGCCTGGTCCGGGCGATGGAGGTGCTGTTCATCCTGCACGCCGACCACGAGCAGAACTGCTCCACCAACGCCGTCCGGTCGGTCGCCAGCTCCGGCAACGACCTGTACACCTCGGCTTCTGCCGGGATCGGCGCACTGCACGGCCCGCTCCACGGCGGCGCCAACGAGGCGGTGCTGAAGATGCTGCGCGAGATCGGCAGCGTGGACCGGGTACCGGAGTTCATCGAGGGCGTGAAGGCCGGCAAGGTGCGCATGATGGGGTTCGGCCACCGCGTCTACAAGAACTACGACCCGCGGGCCAAGATCATCAAGAAGTCCGTTGAGGACGTCTTCGAGGTGACCGGGGTGAACCCGTTGCTCAAGGTGGCCCAGGAGCTCGAACGCTACGGCCTCACCGACGAGTACTTCGTGAAGCGACGGCTCTACCCCAACGTCGACTTCTACTCCGGCCTGATCTACGAGGCGCTGGGCTTCCCGCCGGAGATGTTCACCGTCCTGTTCGCCGTCCCCCGCACCTCCGGCTGGGCGGCGCAGTACCAGGAGTTCATCACCGACCCCGAACAGAAGATCATGCGGCCCAAGCAGATCTACACCGGCCATCCCACCCGCAGCTACCTCCCGATGGAGCAGCGGGGCTGAAATCCGGCGTTGGCCCTTGCGAGGGCAGACCTGCGTGGCAAGGTATTCCCCATGAGTTCAAAGATGAGCGCTGCCGCGATGCAGGTGACCAGTCCCGATGACGTCCGCAATGTAGTACTGATCGGAAACGCCGGTTCAGGGAAGACCTCACTGTTCGAGCAGCTGCTCAAGGCCCGGCTCATCGGCTACCGCGGCGAGAAGGAGGACGCGGAGCGGGCTGCGCAGCTCTACCTCGCCTCCCTCGTCACCGGCGACGTACTGGTGAACCTGCTGGACGCCCCAGGGCACCCCGACTTCGTCGGCGAGCTGCGCGCCGGGATCCGGGCTGCCGACGCCGCGATCTTCGTGATCTCGGCCGCCGACGGCATCGACGGCGCGGCCCAGGCCCTGTGGGACGAGTGCGCCGCGGCCAACCTGCCCCGGATCATCGCCCTCACCAAGCTGGACGCCGGCCACGCCGACTTCGACTCCTCGGTCGCCGAGGCGCAGGACAAGTTCGGCGAGGGCGTCCTGCCCACCCACGTCCCGACGCTGAGCTCCCCGGGGGTGGTCGGCGGCAACATCGGCCTGCTCAGCCTCGAGGAGCACGACTACTCCGGCGGCGACGTGGTCAACCGCAAGCTCACAGCCGACGACTCCCATGTCGAGACCTACCGGGGGCCGCTGATCGAGGCGATCATCCAGGAGGCGGAGGACGACTCCCTGATGGAGCGCTACCTCGGCGGTGAGGAACTGGACACCGACTACCTTCTCGACGACCTGCGCAAGGCCGTCGCCACCGCGAACCTCTTCCCGGTCGTCCCGGTCGCCTCCAACACCGGCGTCGGCGTCGAGGAACTGCTGCGGCTGATCGAGCACGGCTTCCCGACCCCGTCGCTGCACCCGAACCCCGCGATCGTCACGCCGGACGGCAAGGACCTGCCGACCCCGCCGACCGACCCGGCAGCGCCCCTGGTCGCCCAGGTGATCCGGACCACCACCGACCCGTTCGCGGGTCGGTTGTCGATGGTGCGGATCTTCTCCGGCACGCTGCACGCCGAGGATGTCGTCCATGTCTCCGGCCACCGCTCCCGGATCGGCCAGGGTGGCGGCCATCCCGACCACGACGCGGACGAACGGGTCGGCCTGATCCAGGCTGCTGTCGGCTCGGAGCTCAAGCCGCGACCGACCGCCATCGCCGGCGAGATCGTGATGGTCCCCAAGCTCACCACGGCAGAGACCGGGGACACCCTCTCGGCCAAGGATCGCCCGGCCGTCGTCGACGCCTGGAACCTGCCTGAGCCGCTGCTGCCGCTGGCCATCCGGGCAGCGACCCGCAACGACGAGGACAAGCTGGCCGGCGCCCTGCAGCGGCTGGCGGTCGAGGACACCACCGTCCGGCTCGACCGGGGTGGCAGCGACCAGCTGGTGCTGTGGACCACCGGTCAGGCGCACGCCGACCTGCTGATCGCCCGGCTCGTCGACAGGTACGGGGTCAAGGTGGAGCAGGAGGAGCTGAAGATCCCGCTGCGGGAGACCTTCATCGCCAAGGCCACCGCCCTGGGCCGGCACGTGAAGCAGTCCGGCGGCCATGGCCAGTACGCCGTCTGCAACATCGAGGTGGAGCCGCTCCCCCGCGGCGGCGGCTTCGAGTTCGTCGACAAGGTGGTCGGTGGCGCGGTGCCGCGGCAGTTCATCCCCAGCGTCGAGAAGGGCATCCGCAACCAGCTGGACAAGGGCGTGTTCGCCGGCTTCCCGATGGTCGACGTCCGGGTGACCCTGTTCGACGGCAAGTCGCACTCGGTCGACTCCTCCGACATGGCCTTCCAGCTGGCCGGCTCACTCGCGATCAAGGAGGCTGCGACGCCGAAGACGGTCGCGCTCCTCGAGCCACTGGACCTGGTCACGGTCACCGTGGGCGAGGAGTACCTCGGGGCGGCCATGACCGACCTCACCGGACGCCGGGGACAGCTGCTCGGTACCGACTCCGAGAACCACAAGGCGATCATCCGGGCACTGGTTCCGCAGACCGAGCTGGCCCGCTACGCCATCGACCTGCGCGGCATCGCCCACGGCTCGGGGACGTTCACCCGCGAGTTCCACGGCTATGAACTGCTGCCGACCAACCTGATGGAGAAGTACGTCAAGGCCTGAGCCGTCCCCTGCCGGGGCCGGGGTGGATGGGTCAGGGAGCGATGGCGCCGTGGGCTGCGATGAACCCGAACACGCCGTCTGCGACCATCTGGACGGCGATGGCCGACAGCAGCAGGCCGGCGATCCTTGATGCCAGGACCGTGCCCGACTCCCGCAGGACCGCACGGATCAGGCCGGCGTAGCGCAGGAAGACCCAGACCAGGAACATGACGGTGACCAGGGCAAGCGCGACGGTCACGTAGCCGTGGAGGCTGGGCGAGCGGTGGACGGCGAGCATGGTGGCGACGATCGCGCCCGGCCCGGCCATCAGCGGGGTGCCCAGCGGGACGATGGCGACGTTGACGCCGTCATGGCTGACCGGGTCCTCACCCTTGCCCATCAGGAGTTCCAGCGCGATCAGCAGGAGCAGCAACCCGCCGGAGACCTGCAGTGCCGGCACCGACACCTGCAGGTAGTCGAGGATCTGCCGGCCGAAGATCGCGAACACCGCGATCACGCCGAAGGCCACGAGCGAGGCCCGGTCGGCGGCGCGACGGCGCTGGCGGGGGGTGAGCGCGTTGGTGAGGCCGAGGAAGACCGGCAGCAGTCCGGGCGGGTCGACGATGACGAAAATCGTTACAGCAGTGGTGAGGAAGAGATCGAGATCGAAGAACTGGCCCACACGCTCCAGCCTAAGGCTGCGCCCGGCCCCGGGCTAAATCAGCCGGACAGCCTCGGTCGGGGATCAGATGCTGTGCAGCGGCCGGACGCCGGGCGGCAGGAGGCGGGCGTCCACGATCTCCTTGCCGAACGGGAAGCAGGTGACCGGGATCATCTTCAGGTTCGCGATGGCCAGCGGGATGCCGACGATCGTCACCGCCTGCGCCAGGGCGGTGGTGACGTGCCCGATCGCCAGCCACACTCCGGCGATGATGAACCAGATCGCGTTGCCGAGGGCCGAGCCGAGGCCGGCTCCGGGCTTGGCGATGACCGCCCGGCCGAACGGCCACAGGGCGTAGCCGGCCATCCGGAATGAAGCCACCCCGAACGGGATGGTGATGATGAAGATGCAGGCGAGGATGCCGGCGGCGAAGTAGCCGACCGCCAGCCAGAAGCCGCCGAGGACCAGCCAGATGATGTTGAGGATCGCGCGCATTGTTCTCCTAGTTCGGTGCCCTTCCATGAAACCCTGCCGGGCGCCGATTCCCCAGCGGTGGCGACCCTGGTGGGCCCCTGACGCCACCCCGGCCGGGGCTTCCCTAGAATGTCGCCCATGCCCGTCGCCGAACGTATCCACCGCGACGTGGTCTCCTACGTCCGCCGCAGTGCCCGGATGAACGCAGCGCAGCAGCGCGCCTGGGACCTGCACCACGACGACTGGGTGGTACAGCTGGCCGCCGGCGAGCGCGACACGTCGGTCTCGCCGGCGGCAAGGGTCGACTGGCCGGCCGTCTTCGGCCGCGAGGCTCCCCTGCTGGTGGAGATCGGTTCCGGCACCGGGCACGCGATCACCGAGCTCGCGCTGGCCCGGCCGGACGCGAACCTGGTCGCCTTCGAGGTGTTC
>JADLEH010000025.1 GCA_020846255.1 Propionibacteriaceae bacterium | reverse complement strand
GGAAACTCACAGCTTGCGGGGGTGGCGGCGGGATCGAGGCCGGGTCCAGAGGACGGGGTCAGCGCAGCGGCAGGTAGGCCGCTGCTGCGGTCGGCCCCGAGCCGTCCCAGCCGCCGAAGACCAGCAGGCCGTCCGGGCCGGCCACCACGGCCTGGCCGAGCAGGTTCCCGCCCGGGGGTTGCGGCACGGTGCTCCAGCTCCGGCCGACCGGATCGAGGAGACCGCTGTCGGTGAGCAGCAGGGCTCCGGCGACAGTGGTGCGGCCGTGGCGCAGTCCGTCGTCCGACTTGGCCGGAGCGGGCAGTTCGGACCACAACCCGGTCGCCGGGTCGAAAATGCCACCAGCCGGGTAGTCGCGGCCCCAGTTGTCGACGTCGCCGCCGTCGTAGGAGCCCGTCTCCGGGAACACCACCAGATCGCCCACAGCCCGGCCGGCCACGCCGACGACGTCGGAGTCGGGCAGGCGGCGCCACTTCCCGGTCGCCAGGTCGAGCTCCGCCAGCCGGAAGACCGGCGCCTTCACCCCGGACCCGGTTGGGACCGCCTTGGCGAACAGCAGGGCCCGGCCGGCCACCGGGACGAGCGTCCGCTCATAGGCAGCCTTCAGCGGATCGGCCGGTAGCCGGGTCCACTGGCCGGTGACCGGGTCGAAGAGCTCGTCGAAGGCTCCAGCCTCCTCGGTGCTCCACGCGACGCTGGCCAGCCGGTCACCGAGGGCCACCAGCACCCCGCCCCCGGACGGGGTCGGCAACTGCGACCAGGCATCGGCGCCGGCGTCGTAGGCGTAGACCGCTGCCGTCGGGCCGTAACCACGCTGGAAGTACAACCGCCCGGCGACCACCACCGGTTCGCCCTCCGACAGGGCAACCGGAGCGTCGGCGATCCGGCGCCAGGTGCCGTTGGCCGGGTTGAAGGCAGCCCCGTCCCTGAGCAACCGGTCGGGTGCCATGCAGTCGGCGTTCGGCGGACATGGGGCACTCAACTGCCCGCCGACAAGGAAGAACTCGCCGTCCAGCCAGGCGCCGGCGGAGTTGGAGCGCGGCGACAGCGGCGGCTCCGGCAACCCGGCCCACTCTCCCGAGGCCGAGGTGAGGACGGGCTTGGACTCTGCGGCGCTGGCCCGGTCCTCGGCGTCCATCGGCGCCGCGCCACCAGCCGCTTCGGGCAGGCCGGCGACGGTGGCAGCCGATGAACCGGCTCCGCCGCCCAGCTGCGGCAGGACCAGGACCCCGGCTCCCGCGACGACCACCACTGCCGCCGCAGCGGCCAGGCCCTTCAGCCACCGGCCACGGGTGGCCAGGCCCGGCGCGGCGGCCGCCTTGAGCTCTTCGGGATCCAGCGGACGGAACGTCTCAACCGGGACGGAGCCGCGTAGCGCTTCGGCGAAAGCCCGCTCCTCGCGCTCGAAGTCCTCAGTCATGGTCACCACCGGCCAGCTTCGCCCGCAGCGCCTGCAGCGCCCGGTGGACGTGGGAGCGGGCCGTCCCCTCCGGACAGCCGAGGATGTCGGCGATCTCAGCGAAGGTCCGGTCCTCGTAGAACCGCAGCACCACGGCAGCACGCTGCATCGGCGGCAGCTCTCCGCACAGCCGCAACGCCTGGTCGGCGTCGGCCAGCGCCTCGGCAGCATCCGGTACGGACGGGGCCGGCGCGAGCAGTGACGGGTCTGCGGCTGGGAAGACCCGCCGGACCTTCCGCCAGGCCGAGACGTGGGCGTTCACGATGCTGCGCCGGACGTAGGCGTCCACCTCACCGCGGGCCGCGATCTGCCGCCAGCGCGGGTAGAGCCCGAGCAGCGCGTCCTGCACCGCGTCGTGGGCGTCGTCGGAGTTGCGCGTGACCAGGTAGGCGAAGCGCAGCAGCGCAGCCGAGCGGGTGGTCACGTAGTCCTCGAAGGTGCCGACGCCGACTCCAGCGACCACCGCCACCGGCTCGCTCACGCCAACTCCCGTCCAGACCGTCACCCAGTCAACACGCCCCGGCCGCCGGGAACGTTGCGCTACTCGCCGGGGAAGCGCACCCGCACCTGGGACCGGATCTCGTCCAGTACCTCCATGATGGCGACAGTTTCGTCCAGCGGCAGCCGTGGCGACTCAGTGAACCCGTCCGCGACCAATTGGGCGAAGTGCGCAGCCTCGTAGGCCAGCCCCTGGTGCCCGACCAGCTCGGGGGGCTCGCTGGTGATGCTCACTCCCGACGGGTCGACCAGGCGGACCCGGCCGGGGGCGTAGAAGTCGCCGTCCAGCTCGATCCGGCCGAGGTTGCCGCTGATGCTGGCGGTGGTTGGCGTCCTCGCTGCCAGGGTGCAGCTCACCAGGGCCTGGGCGTCCGGGTGGTCGGCGAACCGGGTCAGCTGGGCCGCCACCTGCCGGTCCACCCCGGTCTCGGTGTGCGAGCCGGCCGCCAACACGGCGCCGGGCAGCCCGAGCGCGAACGCTGCGAAGGAGATCGGGTAGATGCCCAGGTCGAGCAGCGCCCCGCCGGCGAGCTCGGGCAGGTGCAACCGCGGGACCCGATCGGCCGGCAGGAGCTGGCCGTGGTCGGCGATGACCGTCTCCAGCGTGCCCAGCGCCCCGTCGGCCAACAGCTGCCGGACGATGTCAGTGCGCGGGAGGAACCTGGTCCACATCGCCTCCATCAGGGCCACCTGGGCCTTGCGCGCGGCAGCGACCACCCGGCGGGCCTCCTTGGCGTTGCGGGTGAACGCCTTCTCGACCAGGACGTGCTTGCCGGCCTCGATGGCCAGCAGCGCCTGCTCGGCATGCTCGCTGTGCGGGGAGGCGATGTAGACCGCCTGCACCGCCGGGTCGGCCACGAGCTCGGCGTAGGAGCCGTGGACGGTGGGCACGCCGAAATCGTCGGCGAAGGCCCGGCCACGCTCGAGGGAGCGGGAGCCGACCGCCACCAGCCGTTGCCGCGTGGAGGCGCGCAGCGCGGAAGCGAACCTCCGGGCGATGCCGCCGGGGGCGATGATCCCCCAGTTCAGCGGCGGAGCTTCCGCCGGATCGGGGACGCGGGAGGACGGCAGGATCGTGGAGATGGCCATGCTGCAAACCTACGAGCACCGGAGCTGCCCGCGCCAGCGCCCGGCGGCTGCCGACCGGCGGCGAGTGGTTGCAGCCGCGCGTACCCCGGCCCTAGAATGTAAGAAATCTAACTATCTTGGGGGACCAGGTGAGCGCGCCGGTACCGGCCGACCGCATCGACGCCGCGATGAGCGGCTTCATGCGGTACTTCCTGGTCTACGTGAACCCGGTCCTGCACCGAACGGAGTACCGGGGACGGTCCTTCTCCGAGCTGGAGATCATCGCCTGCATGGCGCTCAGCGTGCTGGGCCCGATGCGCCCCAGCGGCCTCAGCCGGGGACTGCGGATCGAGAAGGGCACGCTCACCTCGGTGATCCGGCGCCTGCGCGAGCTCGGCCTGGTCGAGCGCACCGAGGTGGTCGGTGACGAACGCGGCTACCGGGTATCGCTGACCGCCGCCGGTCACCAGCTCATCGAGCACCTCACCGAACAGCGCCGCCGGGGCTTCCGGGAACTGTTCGCCACCATGGACCCGGAGACGGCTGAAGCAGCGGCCCGGGGCGTCGAACTGCTGACGACTCACCTCAGGGACCGGGAGGAACGAAATGGCCAGGTGGGCTAGCCGCAAGGTGACCCCGGCGGTCGACTGGCGAAGGGCCGCCGACCCCGACGACCTGAAGGAGTACGACGCCTTCGGTCCCTGGATCGACCAGGTGCGTTCGGAGCTCGCGATGCCGAGGATCTTCCAGCCCTGGTACCCCGAGTTCACCGACGCCGAGTTCCTGCTGAAGATCCCCAGGGACATCGACCGGTCCGCCGCCCGGCCGGGGATGGACCTGTACGCAGCGGTCCTCGCCGTCCACAAGCAGGGGGTCTGCCTGCTGCGGAACGAGGACGGCCACGTCACCCGCCAGGATGCGGCCTGGACGCAGGTGGTGGCCTGCGGTACGTACACCAACCTGCTGCTGGCCCGCTGGTCACTCCTGCTCTCCGACGGCTCGGCGATCCACGTCCGGCACAACAGCGTCGGCACCCCCACGATGGCGAAGGTCACCCAGTTCGTGCGAGCCCGCACGGTGAACGGGTCCGAACCGCTGAGCCAGCCGGCGCTGCCGCCCGTCCCGGTGCCCCAGGACTACTTCGGCAGCAAGCTGGCCAACCTGGAGTGGACCTTCCCGGCCCCCGTGGTCCCGATCCACGTGGAGCCCAGGAACCGGCTCTGCCGTGACCGGAGGAACCGGCGGCGGCTGTCCACCGGGGTCATGGTCGTCGACACCCCGCGGGAACTTGTCCTGGTGAGCTGCGGCGAGCCGGTGCGCCCGCTGTTCATGCCGAACTACGCCACGAACGTGGTGATCGTGCCCTACGGCGGCCTGACGTCCTTCGATGTCGTCCCGCCTGCCGACGGCCGGCCGCACACGTTCAGCTCCCTCGTGCTGCGCTCGGGTCGCCAGGAGCTGGTCCAACCCTGCCTCGACCACCCGTGGGCTGCGGTCACAGCCCTCGCTGCCCGCGGGGTACCGCAGGGCAGCCCGGTCGAGGACGCCGTCGGTCTCAGGTGAGCGTCGCCACCAGGATCGCCTTGATCGAGTGCATCCGGTTCTCGGCCTGGTCGAAGACGATCGAGGCCGGGGACTCGAACACCTCGTCGGTCACCTCGAGCTCGGGCAGCCCGAACCTGGAGTGGACCGCCTCCCCCACTTCGGTGTCCCGGTTGTGGTAGGCGGGCAGGCAGTGCATGAACTTCACCTCGGACACCCCGGTGCGGTCCAGCAGGGCAGCGTTCACCTGGTAGTCGCGCAGCAACAGGATCCGCTCCGTCCACACGCTCTCCGGCTCACCCATGGAGACCCAGATGTCGGTGTGCAGGAACTGGCAGCCCTTCACCCCATCGAGGTCCTCGGTGAGGGTGATCCTCGCGCCGGTCCCGGCTGCGATCCGTCGGGCCGTGGCGACCACCTCGGCCGGCGGGAGCAGCTTCTCCGGGGCGACGATGCGGACGTCCATGCCGAGCAGTGCGCCGCCGATCAGCAGTGAGCAGCCGACATTGAACCGGGCGTCCCCGACATAGGCGTAGGCGATGTCGTGGTCGTCGAGGCCGGAGGCCTCGCGCATGGTGAACATGTCGCACAGGCTCTGGGTCGGGTGCCACTCATCGGTCAACCCGTTCCAGACCGGGACGCCGGAGTGCCGGGCGATCGTCTCGACCGTCGACTGGTGGGCGCCGCGGTACTCGATGCCGTCGAACAGCCGGGAAAGGACGCGGGCGGTGTCGGCCGGCGACTCCTTGTGGCCCAGCTGGGAGGAGTTGCCGTCCATCTGCGTGACGTGGGCGCCCTGCTGGTGGGCTGCAACCTCGAAGGCGCTGCGGGTGCGGGTGGAGGTCTTCTCGAAGATCAGGGCAAGGTTCATCCCGCCGAGCAGCTGGCGCTCGGCACCGGCCTTCCGCGCGCCCTTCAGTTCCCCGGTCAGGTCCAGCAGGTCGCGCCACTCCCCCGGGGTGAAATCCTGCTCCTTGAGGAAGTGCCGACCGGTCAGGCTCTTGGCCACCGTGTGCCTTTCTGCATCTCATCCGATAGGAGAACTCTGCCAGCCATGACAGCATTGGGGGATGCTCGTCCGTTTCCTCGCCAGCGCTGCGGCACTGGCGGTAGCCACCTGGGCACTGCCCGGGATCACGCTCGCTGACAACGACATCTGGAGCAAGGCGATCACCATGCTCGTGGTGGCCGCGATCTTCGGCGTGGTGAACAGCATCATCAAGCCACTGTTCAAGTTCGTCAGTGCCCCACTGATCCTGATCACCCTCGGGCTGTTCCTCCTGGTCATCAACGCCGGCCTGCTGCTGCTGGTCTCCTGGGCGGCCGAGCAGCTGCAGCTGGGGTGGCACGTCGCCGACTGGGGCTCGGCGATCTGGGGCGCGCTGATCGTCTCCGTCGTCAGCTTCATCCTGAACGCCTTCTTCAACAAGCGCGGTGAGAACCATCGGTGACGCCTGACATCAAGTTCGTCTGCTGGGGCAACATCTGCCGCTCCCCGATGGCCGAGGTCGTGGCCAAGGCTTACGCGGCGAGGGAAAGGCTCAAGGGAGTCACCTTCAGCAGCGCCGGGGTCAGCGCCGAGGAGGCCGGGAACCCGATCGACCCGCGCGCCGAGGCGACGCTGCGGGCAGCCGGCTACCGCCCGGGACCGTTCACCGCGCACCGGATCACCGCGGCCGAGGCCACTTCTGCCGCGATGCTCATCGGCATGGAGACGTTGCACCTGGACAGGCTGCGCCGGCTGGTTCCCGGCGCGCACAACCTGTACCTGCTCACCGACTTCAACCCGGACGCCGTGCCCGGGTCGGCCATCGAGGACCCGTGGTACGGCGACGACTCCGACTTCCGGACCACCCTCGATGAGATCGAGTCGGCGATGCCCGAGGTGCTGAAACGTGCGGCCGAGCTGGCCGCACGGTGAGCTCGGGGACGGTCGTCCGGCGTGCAGGCGGGCTGTCTCGAACCAAGCGGGCCCGGGGCATGGCAGGCTGAGGACATGCACATCCTCGTTGTCGATGACGACCAAGCGGTCCGCGACTCGCTGGCCCGGTCGCTGCACTACTCCGGTTGGGAAGTCACGACGGCCAGCGACGGGATCGAGGCCCTGGCCCGACTGTCCGCGATGCGTCCGGACGCGGTGATCATGGATGTGATGATGCCCCGGCTCGACGGGCTGGAGACCACCCGCTCGCTGCGGGCCTCCGGCAACGACGTGCCGATCCTCGTGCTCACGGCGCGGGACGCGGTCGGCGACCGGGTGGACGGCCTCGACGCCGGCGCTGACGACTACATGGCCAAGCCGTTCTCTTTCGAGGAGCTGCAGGCCCGGCTGCGGGCCCTCACCCGGCGGGCGCGGCCGGCAACGGACGAACCGGGTGCAGAGGTGCTGGCCTTCGCCGACCTCAGCCTCGACCTGCAGACCCGGGAAGTGACCAGGAGCGGACGGCGGATCAGCCTGACCCGCACCGAGTTCGCGTTGCTGCAGACCTTCCTGGAGAACCCGCGTCGCGTCCTTGAACGCAGCTGGTTGCTGAACGAGGTCTGGGGCTTCGACTTCCCGACCACGGCCAACTCGCTGGAGGTCTACATCGGGTACCTGCGCCGCAAGACCGAAGGTGAGGGTGAGTCGAGGCTGATCCACACCGTGCGCGGCATCGGGTACGTGCTGCGCGAGACCCCACCGTGATCCGCTGGTTGCGATCGGTCCTCTCGGTCAGTAACCGGCCCCTGCACGACCGGCTCACCGCCCTCATCTCCGCAGCGGTGGCCGGTGCGGTCGCCATCACCGGCATCGCTGCCTACGTGATCACGACGGTCGCCGTCTACGACCAGCTGGACCGGGAACTCATCGACATCGCCGCCGTGACCAGCAACTGGATCTCCGGTGACATCGAGAGCATGGGCGGGCTGAACAGCGACGCCCTGGCTACAGCGAACGTCACCGTGCTGGTGATCCGTTCGGACAACCGGACGATCGCCCCGCCGGGGGCGACCACGGTGCTGGTGCCGAGCGCCCGCGAGATGGCTGTCGCGCGCACTCAGACCGGGTCGTCGGCCCGCACCGGTGTCGACACCGAGGGCGTGTCCTACCGCATCGTCGCCGTGCCGCTCACCGACGGCACCAACCACTACGCGCTGGTGCTGGGTCGCCCGCTGCAGGCCACGGACGAGATCCTGCGCATCCTTGCGTTCTCGCTGCTCACCTTCGGCCTGCTGGCAGTGCTGGTGGCCGGCGCCATCGGCTGGGTGATCGCCCGGTCCGGCCTCGAGCCCATCCAGCGGCTGACCGAGGCGGTCATCCGGGTCACCGAGACCGACCAGCTGGAGGCCATCGAGCCCGGCGGGATGGACGAGCTCACCGACCTGACCCGCTCCTTCAACACGATGATGAGCACCCTGGCCTCCTCCCGGGAGCGCCAGCGGCGCCTGATCGGTGACGCCGGGCACGAGCTGCGGACGCCGTTGACCTCGCTGCGCACCAACGTCGAACTGCTGATCGCCGACGACCGCCAGGGCATGCTGCCGGCCGGGGCGCGCGGGGAGATCCTGCGGGACATCGCGGCCCAGCTCGGGGAGTTCACCCAGCTGATCGGTGACCTGGTGCACCTGTCGCGGGAGGACAAGGTGGAGGCCCACCCCGAGCCGATCGACCTGCGGGACGTGGTGAACAGTTCGGTAACCCGGGCCAAGCGGCGCGGCCCCGGCCTGGTCTTCGATGTCCAGCTCGACCCGCTGTTCCTGGTCGGCGAGCCGGACAGCCTGGAGCGGGCGATCACGAACCTGCTCGACAACGCCGTGAAGTTCTCCCCGCCGGGCGGGACGGTCACCGTCCGGCTGATCGGTGACCGGCTGCGGATCAGTGACGAGGGTCCGGGGGTTGCCGAGGCGGACCTGCCGCACGTCTTCGACCGGTTCTACCGGTCCGACCAGGCCCGCAACACGCCCGGCTCAGGGCTCGGTCTGTCGATCGTCGCGCAGACGATCAAGGCGCACGGCGGCTGGGTAAAGGCCGGCCGGTCAGACACCGGCGGCGCCGAGTTCACGATCCGCCTGCCCGGGAGCAGCACCCCGCCGGAAGGCGCGGACAGCGGGGATGACGAGGGCACTGTCCTGCTGCCCCGGCAGACCGGCTGAACCTTCGCACGAGACACAGGTGGCGGCGGCGGCCCGGAGGGGTTGGGGCCGCCACCGCCGTTCTTGGGGGGTCACAACTGTGTGAACCTGAGCAGCTGTGGCGCTCAGATTCTTACAGGTCCTGCCCTGGTTGCTCAGTAACCACGCGAGGTGTCAGTCGAGGCAAAATCCCCCGACAACGACTGGACGTAGTCAGCCACGGTTGTCGGCTTGGAGAACATCGGGTAGTCGTAGGCGATCGCGTTGTCGTGCTCTGCGTTGGAGGTGGCCCCGACCGCATCGGTGAGGGTGATCACCTCGTAGCCGCGCTCATACGCCGACCGCATGGTCGACTCGACGCAGCAGTTGGTGAGGAAGCCGGCCAGCACGATGGTGGTGATGCCCTTGGACCGCAGGATGAAGTCGAGATTGGTCGAGCCGAAGGCGTCCAGGCCCCGCTTGCCCTCCAGGACCACCTCACCGTCGGCCGGAGCCACATCGCCGACGATCTCGCAGCCCCAGGTGCCCTTGACGAAGGCATTGGAGTCGACGACGCCCTTCAGGATGCCGTAAGGGTGGCTGGTGATCTCGTAGTAGCCGGACTGGAAGGAGATCGGGCTGTGCACGATGGTCACCCCGGCAGCCCGGGAAGCCTTCAGGGCCTGGCTGGCGTTGGCGAGCATTCCGGTGGTGGCCATCGAGCCCTCGACCGCGCCGTGCAGGGCACCACCCTCGCTCGTGAAGTCGTTCTGGAACTCGATCAGGACAAGCGCCGTTGTTGACGGGTTCATTCGCTGCTCCTCTCTTCATGCCTTCCGGACACTCGTCCGGAAGGCCAGCGACTGACTTCGGGGGGCTCTGGGGTTCCGCGCTCACCGGCTCTCAGCGGGGGCGGCAGCGACTGCTCCGGACACCTCGGCCAGCAGTTCCACCACATGCCGGTACGGCTTGCCGGTGGCCCTGGTGAGGCCGAGTTCGCAGGTGCGGTTGCAGCTGGCGTGAGCTTCGGCGTCGAGCTCAGCCGCTTCGGCCGCCTCCCGACGGGTTGCCGAAGCCGTGAGCTCCGGGTGCAGCATCCCACGGTCACCGGCGAAAGCGCAGCAACCCCAGTCCAGGGGCACGTTCACCTGCTCGGCCACTGCGCGCGAGACCTTCACCAGGTCGGCGTTCAGGCCCATCTGGGTGGAGGAACAGGTCGGGTGGATGGTGAGGGAGCCCAGCTTGCGGTACCCGCCGAGCACCGGCAGGACGTGGGTGGCGACGAAAGCGACCGAGTCGATCACCTCGACGTGGAGCTCCGGGTCGGTCTCGATCATGTGCCGGAAGCCCTCGGTGCAGCTCGAGGCGTCGCAGACCACCGGGAGCCGGCCGTTGTCGGTGGCTTCCCGGATCACCGGAAGCACGCGCTCGCGCATCTCGGCATAGCCGTCCGGGATGCCCTTGCTCGACCACGGCGTGCCGCAACACATCGACTCGATCTTCTCCGGCACCAGCAGCTTCACGCCGGCCTGCTCGCACAGCGCCTCGAAGCTCACCTGGACGCCGACACCGTCGGTCGGTCCGAACATCACGTTCACGCACGCCGGCAGGTAGACGGCCGTCACCTCCCCGGTCGGCCGGGGCCGGCGCCGGGGCCGGCCACCGCCGGGCAGTTCTGCCGTCCAGAGCGGGACGGAGTCGCTGCCCAGCACGGCCCGGGCAGCCTTGTCGACTCCGGTCAGGGCCACCTCGAGCGGCCCGGGAAGGGCATCGGTGATGCTCATCACGGTGGAGAAGGTCGCCGTGGTGCCCTTCCAGTGCTTGGCGAGGGTGGTCCAGACCGCCGCCGTGGGCTTCGGGATGGTGGTGCGGCGCAGCTTCTTCACCAGCAGGCCGGTGTTGATGTTCACCGGGCAGGCGGTGCCGCACATGCCGTCAACGGCGCAGGTGTGCACGACCTGGTAGTCGAAGTCCTTCTCGAGACGGGCGACGGCTGCGTGGTCCCCGGCCAGCTCGAGGTTCTCGATCTCCCTGCGGACCGCGATCCGCTGCCGCGGGGTGAGGGTCAGGTCGCGGGACGGGCAGACCGGCTCGCAGTACCCGCAGGAGGTGCACCGATCCACCTCCGGCTCGACGCTCGGGTTGAGCTTGATGTGCTTGAGGTGGATGTCGGCGTCGTCGGAGATGATCGTCCCGGCGTTCAGCAGCCCGGACGGGTCGAAGAGCCGCTTGATCTCGCACATCACGTCGTACAGCTCGTCGCCGTACTGCCGTCGGACGAACGGGGCCATCACTCTGCCGGTCCCGTGCTCGGCCTTGAGGGAACCGTCGTTGGCCAGCACCAGGTCGACCATCTCCTCGGTGAAGTCGATGTAGCGGCGCAGCTGCGACTCGCTCTCGAACCGGTCGGTGAGCATGAAGTGGATGTTGCCGTCCTTGGCGTGCCCGAAGATCACCGAGTTGGCATAGGCGTACTTGTCGAACAGCACGGTCAGGTCGACACAGGTGTCGGCAAGGTTCGCCACCGGCACCACCACGTCCTCGAGGAGGGCTGTGGTGCCGCTCTGCCGCGCGCCGGCGACCGAGGTGTACAGCCCCTTGCGCAGCGTCCACAGGCCGGCCCGCAGCACCGGGTCGTCGGCGAGGACGACCGGGCCTCCGACCGGGAGCTGGTCGAGCGTCGGCCGGGCGCCCTCGGCGAGGTGCCGGAGTTCCTCCGCGCTGGTGGCCTGGTACTCCAGCAGCAACGCAGCCTGCTTGTCGACCTTGAGGTCCTTGATCATCGCCGGGGTCTCCGGGAAGGCCTGGCCGACCCGCAACGAGGTCGCGTCCATCAGTTCGAGGGTCGCTGCGCCGGTGGCGACCAGCGCCGGCAGCGCCTGGTTGGCCGCGTACAGGTCGTCGAAGACCACCAGTGCCGTGTTGATGAAGTTGCGCTGCGGGATGGTTCGGTAGGTCGCGGAAGCTACGAAGCCGAGCGTGCCCTCGCTGCCGACGATCAGGTGGGTGAGGATCTCGGGCACGGTGTCGAAGTCGAGCAGGGCGTTGATGCCGTAGCCCATGGTGTTCTTCATCGAGAACTGCTGGGTGATCTTCGCGACCGAGGCCGGGTTGCCCCGCACCCGGTCGCGCAGCTTCAGCAGCCCTTCGTACAGCGCCGGTTCGAGGGCCCGCAGCTTGGCGTCGGCGTCGGTGGCGCCGGTGTCGACGACCGTGCCGGAGGGCAGCACGACGACCACCGACTCCAGCGTCCGGTAGCTGTTCTCCACGGTGCCGCAGGCCATGCCGGAGGAGTTGTTGGCGACCACGCCGCCGATGGTGCAGGCGGCCTCACTCGCCGGGTCCGGACCGAACTTCGTGCCGTAGCGGGCGAGCCGGGCGTTGAGCTGCTTCACCGTCACGCCGGGCTGGACCCGAACCCTCGCACCGTCGTCGAGGATCTCGACACCGGTGAAGTTGCGGCGCACGTCGGCCAGTACCCCTTCGGTACCGGCCTGGCCGGAGAGGCTGGTGCCGCCGGAGCGGAACGTGAGGCCGATCCCGGCTGCTGCGGTGGCCCGCAGCAGCCGGGAGACCTCGTCTGCGTTCGCGGGAGCAACGATCGCAGCGGGGGTGAGGAGGAAGTGCGAGGCGTCGTGGGCAAGCGCACGACGGTCGAGTTCCGAGGTGCGTACCTGGGAGCTGTTGGCCACGCAGCCGGCGAGCAGCGTGGTCAACGCCTCCGCGGTGATCGCTGTCGTCACGGCTGCACCACCGGGACCATCCACGACAGCGGACCGGCTTGCAGCACCACCAGCACCGTGAAGTAGGCGAGCAGGACGAGGCTCCACAGGACGACCTTACGGAAGATCTCACCCTCCTTGTTCACCATGCCGACCGCAGCAGCGGCGACCGCCAGGTTCTGCGGGGAGATCATCTTGCCCATCACGCCGCCGGAGGAGTTCGAAGAGGCCATCAGCACCGGGTTGAGCCCGGACTGCTCGGCTGCGGTCACCTGCAGCAGGCCGAACAGGGCGTTGGACGAGGTGTCCGAACCGGTGATCGCAACCCCGAGCCAACCGATGAACGGGGAGACGAAGGCGAAGGCGCCGACCAGGCCGAGGGCGAGGGCGCTGCCGAGGCTCGCGGTCTGGCCGGAGAGGTTCATGACGTAGGCGAGGGCCAGCACCGAGAGCACCGTGACGATGGTGAACTTGAGCTGCTTGAGGGTGTTCCAGTAGGCGCGGACGGCGTCGCCGGGCTTGATGCGGTAGGCGATGGCGGTGATGATGCCGGACAGCATCAGCAGTGTGCCGGTGGCGCGGATGTGGTCGAAGGTGAAGATCGTCGAGACCGGCTTGCCGGCCGAGTTCATGATCTCCGAGACCGGCTTGCCGTCGGCGCCGAGGCTGCCGAGGCCGGGCCACGGGAACTTCACCTGGCCGATGCTGAGCAGCCAGGTCTTGACTGCCGGGATCTGGCTGATCGAGAAGACGATGATGATGATCGCGTAGGGCGCGATGGCGCCCCAGATGCGGCGTCCGCCGGTCGCGGTGATCTCCGGGTAGTTGGCGAGCTTCCCCGAGCCGGTGGCGGCTGCGGTGTCGGCGATGGCGGAGTGGTCGAGCGGCATCGGGTTCTTGGGCTTCCAGAACCGCAGCATCACCAGCACGACGGCGATGGTGGCCAGGGAGGCGACGACGTCGGTGATCTCGACGGTGATGAAGTTCGAGGTGACGTACTGGGCGAGGCCGAAGACGAAGCCGGCGACCAGGGCGACCGGCCAGGTCTGCTTCACGCCGCGCATGCCGTCGACGAGGTAGACCAGGACCAGCGGCACGATCAGGGCTACGAACGGGGTCTGGCGGCCGGCCATCGAGGAGAGGGTGTGGATGTCGATCCCGGTGACGCTGGCGAGGGCGATGATCGGGGCACCCATGGCACCGAAGGCCACCGGCGCGGTGTTGGCCAGCAGGGAGACGACGGCTGCCTTCATCGGCTTCATGCCGGCGGCCATCAGCATGGCTGCCGAGATGGCGACGGGGGCGCCGAAGCCGGCCAGGGACTCCATCAGGGCACCGAAGCAGAAGGCGATCAGGATCGCGAGGATGCGCTGGTCGTCCGAGACGGAGCGGATCAGCGAGCCGAGGGACTCGAACCAGCCGGTGATCACCGAGAGCTGGTAGACCCAGATGGCGTTCAGCAGGATCCACATGATCGGGAAGGCGCCGTAGAAGGCACCTTCCGCTGTGGCGCTCAGCGCCATGAACGTCGGCATGCCCCAGCCGATGATCGCCACGAGGATCGAGGCGAACAGCCCGATCAGCGCGGCAAGCCAGGCCTTGATCTTGAACACACCGAGCAGGACGAACAGCAGGATTAGGGGGACTGCGGCGAGCAGGGCCGATAAGGCGAGGCTGCCTGCGATCGGTGCTATGGGCTGGGTGAACACCTGGGGTATCTCCTCACTGAGATTTTGCCTAACAGGTAGGATTGTCGAACAAGTAGACCCGTCATGCAAGGGTTTCGGGTTTATTCGTTCGCGCAACTGGCTCCAGCTGTCGCAATAGGATGCGATCAGCGCTCAGCGAAGCAGGTGGGGGATTGGTCCGGAACATCGTCGTCACGTCGGTCATCGATGCTGTGGTTGACGACCTGAAGGGCTTGGTGCTGGCCCGACAGCTGGAGCCGGACCAGGCCCTTACCGAGGCGGACGTGGCCACCCGTTACGACATCGCCCGCGCGACGGCGAAGGCAGCCATCGAGCGACTGGTCAGCGACAAGGTCCTGGTCAGGAAGAACCACAAGACCGCACGTGTGGTGAAGCTCGGCCCTTCCGACGTCCGCGACATCTACCGCACCCGGGCCTACCTGGAGTCGGAGGTGCTGCGCCGGCTGGCCGAGCGCCGCGAGGTGCCGATGGAGGCCCGCATCGCCAACGCCGAGATCGAGACCCTCTGGCAGCAGGGCAGCTACGACATCGTCGAACCGGACATGCGCTTCCACACCTCGCTCATCGATGCCCTCGGCAGTACCCGGACGAGCACCGTCTACGGCTCGCTGGCCTTCGAGGTCAAGCTCTGCATGGCCCAGCTCCAGGGCAGCCAGCGGCTCAGCCCTGAGATCATCGTCGCCGAGCACGCCCGGATCCTGGTCGAGATCGAGCAGGGCGACGGCCAGGCCGTTGCTGAACTCCTTGACGAGCACCTGGCCAGGGCCCGCGAGTTGCTGGCCGGCGACCTGGGCGGCGTGGCCGGCCCGGAGGCCTTCCGGCCCTCATCCGCCCTGCCGCAGCGGATCGCCTGAGCCGGCTCCTCCGCCGGCCCCGGGTCAGGGATAGGGCCAGGGATTGGCCGTGCAGCCCTCGAGATCGCCCAACTGGGGCATCATCACCGGCGCCGGCCGGTTCTTCTTCTCACAGCCCGCGTTCCGCTCCCCCAGCAACTGGCCCATCCCGTGGTTCACCAGGTACGCCTGCCAGCCGGCGGTGTTGCCGGCGTAGCTCGTCGGCGTCACCGACCAGAGCGCTGCGTTGACCACGACGTCGGCGCCGTCGGTACAGGTGCCGGCAGCGTCCAGGTCGCACAGCCTGCCGGCGGTGCCGGGGGCGCCAAGGGTGATGCTGAAGTGCGCCTTGGCCGGGTCGGCGACGGCTGCGAAGCGCAGGCCGCCGCTACCGGTCCAGCTTCGGGGGTCGTTCAGGACCCCCGCGATCTGCCGTGCGACCTTGTCCGCCTTCAGCTTGGCCGTGGTCTCGACCCGGACGCTGTAACGGCGCAGGGCACCGCTGGAGCTGACCGAGCCGATATTCACCCCGGCGATGTCGAACTTGCCCGAGGACTTCAGCCTGGGCACCTTCGGGGTGGGGCTGGTGCTCGGCCCGGAGCCGGCCGTCGGTTCACCCGTCGCCGTTGCGGACGGCGTCGGCGTGGCCGGGGCCGTTGCCGGTAGCGGGGCCACCGAGGTGGTCGGGTGCCCGGCCCGGGTCACCGGGGTCACCAGGGCATTCGCCCAGACGGCCAGGGCGATCACCAGGAGGGCGCCGACGGCGATGGCTCCCCACAGTCGCGGTCCCAGCCGCACCCCGGCAGCGGCGGCGTCGGACAATGCCTTCCGGGCTGCCGCGAAGCGTTGCCCGGGACTGTTCGGCTCGCTCACCCGATGACAATAACCCGCGGCGGTCGCCTCCCCCGGCTCCGGGCCGGGCGCGTCAGCCACCGCGGTCGCCGACCCAAGCAGGAACGCCGGCCGCCCTGAGGGGCGACCGGCGTTCTGTGCTTGGTTCAGCTCAGGCTGCGACGACGTTCACGTTGATGTGCGCGACGACACCGGAGGTCAGCTTCAGGCCGACGGTGTGGTTGCCGACGACCTTGATCGGCTTGCCGATCTCGACCGAACGCTTGTCGATGGCCGGGCCACCGGCCTTCTTCAGCGCAAGCACGATGTCGGCGGCGGTGACCGCACCGAACAGCTTGCCGGCCTCACCCGCACGGGCGGGCAGGGTGACGGTGAGTGCCTCCAGCTGCTCGCGCACCTGGACGGCGTGCTCGACGCCACGGATCTCCCGGGCGTCGCGCGCCCGCTTGATGCCTTCGATCTGCTTCTCCGCACCGCGGGTCCACTTGATCGCGAAGCTGCGGGGCAGCAGGTAGTTACGGCCGTAGCCGTCCTTGACCTCGACGATGTCGCCGGGGACGCCGACGTGGTCGACGGGGGCAGTGAGAATCAGCTTCATGTCAGCCCCCTATCAGCGAGCGGTCGAGGCGTAGGGCAGCAGGGCGAGTTCGCGCGCGTTCTTGACCGCGATCGCGACCTTCCGCTGCTCCTGCACGGACAGTCCGGTAACGCGACGAGCGCGGATCTTGCCCCGCTCGGAGATGAACTTCCGCAGCAGGGCGGTGTCCTTGTAGTCGATGGTGCCGATGCGAATGGACTTCGCCGGCGCGACCTTCTTCGATTTCACAGGCTTGCGCTGTGAGGCCATTGTGGTGCTCTCCTAGGTTCTGAGAAGCCCGGCTGTACGCCGGAATGACTTACCTCGATGACGCCGGGGTTCCGGCGCCGGTTCGATCAGAACGGGGGTTCCTCGCTCTGGGCCGAGGCCCAGGGGTCGGTGCCACCGCTCCGCTCGGTCTGTCCGCCGCCCGAGTTGGAGTTGCTCCAGGAAGAGGAGCCACCACCACCGGCGGGCGAACCGCTGTTGTAGCTGCCGCCGCTGCCCCCGGAGGACCGGGTGACCTTGGCCGTCGCGTACTTCAGTGCAGGACCGATCTCTTCGACCTCGACCTCGAAGACCGTGCGCTTCTCGCCTTCACGGGTCTCGTAGCTGCGCGAGCGCAACCGGCCCTGAACGATGACCCGCATCCCCTTGGTGAGGGATTCGGCAACGTTCTCGGCCGCCTGGCGCCAGACCGCGCAGTTGAGGAACATGGCGTCGCCGTCCTTCCACTCGCCGCTTTGGCGGTCGAAGTTTCTGGGCGTCGAGGCGACAGTGAAGTTCGCCACAGGTGCCCCGGAAGGGGTGAAGCGCAGCTCCGGGTCGGCGGTCAGGTTGCCGACCACAGTGATGAGGGTTTCGCCAGCCATGTTTTGGTTCTTTCGATCGGACTTAGCTCAGGACCCCACCAGCTTGTCAGTTCGCACCGACAGTCCGCGAGGGTCCTCCGGCATTCAGTGCAGGTCCGGGCGGATCACCTTGGTCCGCATGATCTGCTCGTTGAGGGTGAACTGGCGATCCAGCTCCTTCACAACGGCCGGCTCAGCGGTCACGTTGATCACGATGTAGATGCCTTCGGACTTCTTGTTGATGTCGTAAGCCAGGCGACGCCGGCCCCAGACATCCTGGTTGTCCACAGTGCCACCGGCTTTGGTCAGGCCGGCCAGCGGCTTCTCCAACAGGCCGTTCACCTGACGGTCGTCGACATCAGGATCGACGATCACCACGATTTCGTACTTGCGCATACGCGAACTCCACCTCCTCTGGTCTCGAGCGGCCATGGGCGGGTCCCATGGCAGGAGGGCGTAGCAAACGGCTGTCGCCGATTGCAACAGCCAAGGGCCAACCCTACCGGCACCGGGGCACGGGGAGCGAATCCCCGAGGGGCCGGTCCCGGGTGCAGGGCTGCGAGCGGGGCGGGTTCCTCCGGGCGAGACCGTGGCAGGCGGCCCGGCGGCAGGCTAACCTCACGACAACAGCGGCATCGAACGAGGACGAAGCATGCGCAGACTGGCCACCGGCATCGCAGCCGTCGTCTCCCTCAGCCTGCTGTGGTCGGGGCCGGCGCCTGCTGCCACGGCGAAGAACCCGCCGCCGCCGGCGAGCCTGGCCAGCACATCGATCGACGCCCATCTCGGCTACATGCCCCAGCGCACCTGTTCCCCGACGGCCAAGCCCGGGACGACGGCCCTGCTGAAGGCGCTGATCAAGACCTGGGGCGGTTCGTCGTCCGGCATCTCCCGCCAGTGCGGGGTCGGCGCCACCTCCGAGCACAAGGAGGGCCGGGCGCTCGACTGGCGCATGGACATGAAGTCGGCAAGCCAGCGGGCGCGGGTCAAGCAGGCCACCGACTGGCTGACCGCCAACAACGGCGAGGTGGCCTACCGGCTCGGCGTCATGTACATCATGTGGAACCAGCGGATCTGGTCGCTCTACTACCGCGAGCTCGGCTGGCGGAAGCTCGCCGATCGCGGCTCCTACACTGCCAACCACAAGAACCACGTCCACATCTCGTTGTCCTGGGACGGCGCGATGAAGCAGACGTCCTGGTGGACCGGCGCACCGGTCACCGACCCGCTGAACTCCAGGTGCGGCGTCAACGGCGCCCGGGCCTGCCTACCGACCATCGCCCGCACCAGCACGGCCTGGCCCTACCAGGAAACGGTGGTGCCGGAATCGTTCCTGCCGGCGCCCTGGACGACACCGGGGATCGGCGGCGGGCCCCAGGTGGGCCGCACCCTGACCGCCGTACCCGGCACCTGGGTGCCGGCCGGCGCCAGCCTCGCCTACCAGTGGACTGCGGACGGCAGCGACATCCCCGGCGCCACCGCCCAGACCTGGGTGGTCGGGCCGGAGGCCGTCGGCAGGACGATCCGCGTCCGCGTGACGGCCACGACGCCGGCGGGCAGCACGACGAAGACCACTGACGGCACCACCGATGTGGTCAGGGCCAGGTTCGCCACGGCCCCGAGGCCGAAGATCGTCGGGACCGTGGCCACCGACCAGGTGGTGACGGCGGACCCGGGCGCCTGGGCGCCGGAACCCGGGAGCCTCTCCTACCGGTGGCGGCGCGACGGGGACGCCATCAAGGGCGCGACCTCGCAGACCTACCTGATCACGCCTGCGGACACCGGCGACCGGCTGACCGTGACCGTCACGGCACGCCGGGACGGGTTCTACACGAACTCCGAGACCTCAGCTGCCCAGACCGTGGCGAAGGCCGAGTTCGGAACCGTCCCGGTCCCCGTTGTCAGTGGCGACTTCGTCGCGGGCGCCACCCTCACAGCTGACCCGGGTGCCTGGGAGCCGGCGCCCTCCGGCACCGCCTACGCGTGGTTCGCGAACGGCTCGAAGCTCACCGGCGCCACCAGGGCCACGCTCGTCCTGACCGCAGCCCACGTCGGCAAGACGCTGCAGGTGCGGGTGAAGGCCGCCCGGCCCGGCTACCGGACGACCTATGTGAGGTCGGCGGGAGTGGTGGTCGCCCCGGCCGAGTGATCGGACCCGCCGCTTCAGCGGACCGGCAGGCAGGGGTCACTCACCTGGATCCCGGGCAGGTAGCGGCCCCACTCGTCCGGAGACAAGGGCTCCCCGCGCAGTTCGCACAGGTGTGACCTGGCCTGCTCCGGGTCGATCTCCCAGACCCGCAGGGCCCCGTTGCCGCCGGAGACCGCCATCCGGCCGCCGGTGAGGAACCGGACGTCCCAGGGCCGCTTCATCTCCCCTGACAACGCGAACTCCGGGGTGTCATCGGACTGGGTCAGGTCCCAGCCCCAGATCCGCTCGTCCCCGCTGGCGGCGATCAGCACGTTCTCGTCCTGGCTGAACAGGACGCAGTTGGGCGCAGCATGGGGGTCGCCGAAAGTCCGCAGCCTCGCCGGGGCTGCCGGGTCGGCCACGTCCCAGACCGAGACCTGTCCGGACTCGGTGCCGATGGCCAGCCGGGCGCTCCTCGGTGCGAACGCGATCGAGATCGGCGTCGAGTCCAGCCCGGTGACCGCCCCGGCCTCGCGCGGGGCGCTGGGGTCGGACACGTCCCAGAGGACCACCTTGCGGTCGGGCAGGGCCACAGCCAACGTCCTGGAGTCGGCGCTGAACCACACCATCTGTGGATTCGGCGTCGGGATCCGGGCCAGCAGCTTCAACCGGCCCTCCGCATCCGCCTCGAGCAGGACGCACTCGGTGCCCACGTAGCCCATCGCAACGACCAGCCGGGAGTCGGGCGCTGCCTGGACGAAGGAGATGTAGCCGAGGCCGACGTCAACGACCGCAGCCGTGCCCTCGGCGCCGGCATCGGTGAGCGGCCAGGACAGGACCCGACCGTCGAAGGTCGCCCCGAGCAGGTAGCTCCCGTCGGGTGCCACCGCGACGGCCCCGGACTGCTTGCCCCGCGGCAACCCGCTGTCGGGTCCGGGCAGCTGCCTCGGCTGCCCGTCGGTGCGCCAGAGCTGGATCCCGTCGCTGAGGGTGCCCCCGGCCAGCCACTTCTCGCCGGCCGCGTCGGTGCTGAGGTTGTACATCTCCGAGCCGGAGGTGCGCCAGATCGGCTCTGCCGCCGGCCACACCCGCAGCGTGCCGCCGGCGTCGGTGGTCACCGGACGGTCGCTGGCGAAGCCGGCGCCGGTGACAGCGGAAGGACCCGGCAGGGTTCGCAGCAGCTCACCGGTGGCCGCGTCGAAGACGTGGGTCAGCTGATCGGTGCCGCCGGCGATCAGCAGGCGCCCGTCGCCGGAGAAGCCGACAGCGCTCACCCAGTCCTCGAAGCCGGTGATCCGCTTCGCCGGCGCAACCAGCTCACCGTCGATCCGCCACCGCAACAGGGCCTTGCCGGCCATCCCGACAGCGAGGCCCTGCCCGTCCGGGCTGACGGCAAGGCTCTGCGCCGCCCGGCCGGCGAGATCCCGGGGGAACCTGAGGTCGGGCAGCCGCTTCGGGGTTGCGCCGGTCCGCCACCGGGCCACCCTGCCGGCGTCCCCGGCCACGTAGAGGAGCCCGGCGTCGAAGGCGAGGGCCGTCGGCAGCCCGGCCTCGGTGCCGGCGGCCGGGTCGAGCTGGATGTGGGTGGTCCGGAACCGGGTGCTGCCGGCCTCCCAGAACCGCACCTGGCGGGTGGAGGTGGCGAAGGCGGCGACGTCCCCGCTCCGGTCGAAGACCACAGCCGTGGTATCAGCCCCGCCGGTCGTCAGGTCGGCGACCAGGCTCGGCTCCCCGGTCACGTCCCAGATCCGGGCGGTGCCGGCACCAGCCACGGCCAGGAGTAGCGCGGCGCCGGAGCGGGCGGCGGCGAGGGCGCTGATCGGGCCCGGGGCTGCCGCGAAGGTCCTCCCGGGGGCGGCCAGCTCCTGCGCCGACCACAGGGTCACCTGCCCGGTGCCGTCCCCACGGGCGATGAGCTGGCCGTCCGGGCAGACGGCGAGGACGGCCTGGGGCGCACCGAGCCAGCGGGTCGGGACGGCGAGGGAGGTGGCCCCGATCACGGCTGACGTGCTCTCGGTGGTGATCGCCAGCCGGCGCGCGAGCACCGACATCTGGGCCTGGAGGTTCGGGTCCTGGGAGCGCAGCTCGCGGGCGGTGGTCGCTATCTGGCGCGACTGGGCCTCGCGCCTGGCCTGGTCGGCCTCGAGCTGGAAGCCCCGGCCCTGCAGGAACAGGAACCCGGAGACCAGGGCGAGGGCCAGCCCGATGGCGGCCATCCCGATGGCGATGCTCCCCCGGCGCCGCAGCCGCCGGCTGGTCGCCCGTTCCTCGTCGAGAACGGAGGCGAAATGGGCCTCGCTGGCAGCGACGAAGCCGCGCTCGGTATCGGTGAGCAGTTCCTGCTTGGCCCCAGAACTGAGCCACTCGGTGAACACGGCCAGGCTCTTCACCGGGATCAGCGCCGCCGGGTCGCGGCCGGAGTCCACCCAGACCTGGGCGGCGCCGCGGAGCTTCTCCATCACGGCCAGGTCGTCGCGGTGCTCGACCAGCCAGTCGCTGAGGCGTCGCCAGTGGCTCAGCAGTGCCTGGTGGCTGATCCGCAGGTCCCCGTCGAACGTGGTGAGCATGCGGGCGGCGACGAAGGCCTCCATGGCCGGACGGGTGGCCGGCTCCACTGCGTCCAGCGGGAGCGTCTCCGTGAACAGGACGTCACCGGTGACCCGCACGAGTCGCAGGAAGAGCCGTTCCGCCGCGACCTGCTGGGCGGGTTCGAGCGAGAGGTAGACCTGCTCGGCCAGGCGGTCGACCGCGCTGGCCACCCCACCAGCGCTGCGGTAGTCGGCCAGCCGGAGGTGGCGGCCGTCGCTGCCGGCCCAGGTGAGCAGCATGGCGCTGGACAACAGCGGCAGCGCCCCGGGCGTGACCCGGTTCGCCGCAGCTCCGGGTGCCACGTCCTCCAGCAGCACCCGCATCAGGTCGTCCTCCACGGTCACGCCCCAGGCCTCCGCCGGCCTGAGGATGACCTCGCGGAGCTCCTCCCTGGTCATCGCCGGCAGCAGGACCGGGCGCGACATGGCGACCTCGAGGGCCGGCTCGAGGCTGGCCAGGCCGAAGGCGTCCGACCGCAGCCCGATGACCACCACCGCCGCGGCGGCCAGCCCGGTCAGCGCCTGCATGAACTGCCGCTTCGATTCCACGGGCAGCAGGAGGGCCTCCTCGAACTGGTCCACCACCACCAGTCGCCGCCCGGGCGCACCGGACAGCTCCGGCAGGTCACCGGCCAGCAGCCGGCCCACAGTGAGCCCGACACCGCTCCAGCCGGCGAGGGCGCCGTCGTTGATCTCCTGGCCGAGGATCCCGGCAGCGAGGAGCGAGGACTTGCCGCTCCCGGAGGGCCCGACCAGGGCCAGCAGGCCGTTGCCGCTGGTCCCGGCGAGCGCGGTGATGGCCAGGGCAAGGCTCCGGCTCTGCTCGGTGCGGCCGTAGAAGAGGTCCTGGTCAGCCACCCGGAACGGTCGGAGGCCGAGATAGGGCGAGCGGCCGCTCTTCAGGGCCGGCTCGGCGCCACCCCACGAGTCCTCCCAGAGGTCGGGCGGGACGTCCCCGGCGAGGCCGAGGTGGTCGAGCAGGCGCTGCTAGTTGCCGCGGAGGGCAGGGGTCGGGAAGTGCTTCCCGTTCAACCACCCCTGTGCCGTGGCTGCCGGAACGTCGGCGATCCGGGCGACTGCCCGGATGGACAGGTGGTGACGCATGCGCGCCGCATTCACGAGGGCAGCGAATTCCTGCCGGTTGGCGGGGGCGGGCATAACCGGATTGTGTCAGGGTCGACCTGGGCAGGAGACCCGATCCCGGATATCACCGGTCAGGAGGGTTCGTCCTGCCAGAGCGCCGGGTGCAGGTGTTCGGTCAGCTCGAGCGCCTCAACCAGCAGGAGGAACTTCGGCCGCAGCGCCGGGGTCGGGAAGTGCCGTCCGGCCAGCCAGCCCTGGACGGTCGCCGCGGGCACGCCCGCGATCCTGGCGGCAGAGCGGATCGAGAGATGGCGGTCCAGCCGCGCCTTGTTGATGAGCTGGGCCAGTTCGGAGCGGGTAGGCCGGTATTGCACTGGGCTCCTGTCGGGGGTGTGCCGGTTCGGGGGTGACCTGACCGGCGCGGACATGGGGCAGGCACGACCCAGGACAAGTAGCGTTCGGCCGCGCCAGTCTGATTTTCGCGGTCACCGCCATGACCACTTCCCCTCAACCAGCAGCGGTCGGAACCAGCGCCCCCCAGCCCTGGAGTCCGTGCCTGCTGCTCCTAGTCAAGCGTTAGCCGCAGGCACAACCACGCGCGTGACACCGGGTTCGTACAGACTCGTACACCCCGGGATCGCCCGCATCCGCGCCCAGGTGCGCTAACACCGCAGGATTCTGCTGCCCGGCCGCAGGATCCGGCCTGGTCGCTGCCGAGGCGCCGGAGCCTACTTGCGGCCCATCCCGGCGCGGGCGTACATCTCGTCGACGAGCTGGGCGAAGCGGCGCTCCACCTCCTTGCGCTTGACCTTGAGGGTGGGCGTGAGGAGCCCGTTCTCCTGGGTGAACTCCTCCACCAGCAGCCGCAGGTCACGGATCTGCTCGTAGCTGGCCAGCTTCTCGGTGAGGGCCGAGACCCGGCGGCGCAGCTCTGCCAGCACGTCGGGGTGGGAGAGCAGCTCCTCGCGGTGGGCCCAGGTGAGCTGCAGCTGCTTGCCGATGTCCTCAAGGTGCGGCAGCGACGGTGCCACCAGCAGCGTGAGGTAGGGCCGGTTGTCGCCGAGCAGCAGCGTGTACTCGAACAGCGGGTCGGCGGCGAGCAGGCCCTCGATCGAGGACGGGGCGACGTTCTTGCCGTTGCTGGTGACGATCAGGTCCTTGATGCGGTCGGTGATCCTCAGGTAGCCGTCCTCGTCCAGCTCACCGACGTCGCCGGTGTGCAGCCACCCGTCGACCAGCACGGCTGCGGTCTCCTCCGGCTTTCCCCAGTAGCCGAGCATCAGGTTCGGGCCGCGGTAGCAGATCTCGCCGCCCTCGGCGATCCGCACCTCGCCGCCGTCCATCACCTGGCCGACGGTGCCGAAGCGGTAGCCGGTCGGCGAGGGGAAGCTGACCAGTGGCGAGGCCTCGGTGAGCCCGTAGCCCTGCAGTACGAGCAGGCCGCAGGCGAACAGGAACTCCTCGATCTCCTTGCGCAGCGGGGCCCCGCCGCAGGCGAGCACCTTCTTCGGTCCGCCCATCGCGTCGCGGACATTGCTGAGCACCAGCTTGTCGGCCAGCTTGTACTTCACGATCTGGCCGCCGGTGCGCGGCACGCCGTCGCGGACGGCCCGGTGGAAGGCGCCGCCGACCTCGACGGCCCAGGCCATCAGCCGCTGCTTCAGCTGCGAACCGGCCACCTTGTCCTTGGCTGCGAGGAAGACCTTCTCGTACAACCGCGGGACGCTGACCAGCATGCTCGGCCGGGCGCGGATCATCATCTCGGCCACCGTGCGCGGGTCGGGCACGTAGGTGTTGAGGCTGCCGTTGCTCAAGACGGCGTAGGTCCAGGCCCGCTCGAGGGCGTGGCTCAGGGGGAGGAAGCAGAGCGAGGAGTCCTCGGCTGCGATCGAAAGGTAGCGGTTCAGCACGTCGACCTGGTGGGTGAAGCCGCGGTGGGTGAGCATCACGCCCTTGGGCTCGCCGGTGGTGCCGGAGGTGTAGATGATCGTGGCCAGGTCACCCGCTGACGCAGCGGCCAGCCGCGCATCCACCTCGGCCAGGTCGGCCGGGGCTGCGGCGAGCTCCTCCGCGAGCGAAGTCAGGTCGTCGCCTGCGATCGGCGCGAAGGTCACCACCTTGGTGAGGCTGGTCAGGCCGGCGCGGATCTCGGCCAGCTTGGCCAGTTCCGCCTCGCCACCGACGAAGGCCAGCCGGCAGCCGGCGTCGGCGAGGATGTGCCGGGCCTGGTCGGCCGAGCTCGACGGGTACAGCGGCACGGAGACCAGTCCGGCGCTGGCGCACGCCAGGTCGACCAGCGTCCACTCCGGCAGGTTGGTCGAGAAGATGGCCACCCGGTCGCCCGGTTCGAGCCCGAGCGAGATGAGGCGCCCCGCCAGGCGCCTCACGTCAGTCGCGAGGTCCGAGTAGCTCCGGACCTCCCAGCCCTCGCCGGCAGCGACCCGGGTGGCGGGTCTGGGGCCGTGCGTCGCAGCAGCTGCGGCGAACATCACCGCCAGGTGACCGGTGTCCATCGGCGCTCCTTCGCATCGAGACCTGAGCCAAACCTACTCCAGCGTAGGTACCGCCGGGAGCCGGATCCGTTGCACGTTCGGTCACGCCCTGCTGGCAGACTGGACGGCGGACGAAAGGGGCGAGCATGACGGACCGGGGACTCGTTGACCTGACCGAGTTGCTGCGCGGCCTCGAGCCCGTCCGGCGCCCGGGCGAGTACGTGATGGTCAGCACGAACAGCGAGGTGAGCCTGCCGTGCCAGGCGAGCGTCGTCGAGGACGAGGGCACCAGCCTCGTGCTCGAACGGCACACGGCCGACGCCTTCCGGCTGGACTACCCGGCGGTCTTCGCCTGGATCACCCTCACCGTGCACTCATCGCTGGCAGCGGTCGGGCTGACCTCCGCCGTAGCTGCTGCCCTCGCCGCCCACGGCATCCCCTGCAACGTGCTGGCCGGCTTCCACCACGATCACCTCCTAGTTCCAGCCGACCGGGTGGAGGAGGCGCTGGCAGCGCTGGCCGAGCTCTCGGCATCGGCAGCCTGACCGCCCGGGCCGCGGCGGACGCCACGTCCGGGGTGCTGCCTAGACTGCTGGCATGTTGTTGATGGGCGCGCACGTCGACCAGACCGACCCGATCGCCGAAGCCAGGGCGCGGGGGGCCGGGCTGAGCCAGTTCTTCCTCGGCGACCCGCAGGCCTGGAAAGGCCCGCAGGTGGCCTACCCAGGCGGCGCGGCAGCGCTGAAGGCGGACGCCGAGGCCGCGGGGGTGGCGCTGTACGTGCACGCGCCCTACGTGCTGAACGTTGCCACGACCAACAACCGGATCCGGATCCCGAGCCGCCAGCACCTGCAGAAGCAGCTCACCGCAGCTGCCCAGATCGGTGCTGCCGGCGTGATCGTCCACGGCGGCCACGTGCTGGCCGCAGACGACCCGGAGATCGGCTTCGACAACTGGCGCAAGGCCATCGACGGGCTCACGATCGACGTGCCGCTGCTGATCGAGAACACCGCGGGCGGGGCGAACGCAATGGCCAGGCACATCGATCGGCTCGCCCGGCTGTGGGACGCGATCTCGGCGTCCCCGAACGCCGACCGGGTCGGGTTCTGCCTCGACACCTGCCACGCGCACGCCGGCGGCATGGAGCTGCTCGGCCTCGTCGACCGGATCCTTGCGATCACGGGGCGGATCGACCTGGTGCACGCCAACGACTCCCGCGATGCCTTCGATTCCGGTGCCGACCGGCACACCAACTTCGGACAGGGCAACTGCGATCCCGAGGGGGTGGCCGAGGTGGTCTCGACCGCCGGCGCGCCGGTCGTGGTGGAGACGCCGGGTGGGGTCGAGGGCCAGACCGCGGACCTGGCATGGATCGCAGCAGTCGCCCGCTGACCCTTCGTCCGGCGGCCCCCGGGCATGCTCGGCGAGCCGCTGACACAGGTACCACGGGCGGCCGGGGGTCGAATCGGGCGATAACCTGACCGACGTGAGCAACAGCATCTACATAGCCGCGCCGGAGGGGCTTACGGGCAAGTCCATGGTTGCGGTCGGCATGATCGAGGCCCTGACCCGGACGGTGAGCTCGGTCGGGGTGTTCCGGCCGGTCGTGCGCAGCGGCCCGAGGGACGAGATCCTGCAGATCCTGGTCACCCTGCCAGGCGTGGCCCAGACCTACGAGGAGGCGGTCGGGGTCACCTACGGTGATGTGCACCGCGACCCGGACGCAGCGCTGCACCTCCTTGTGGAGAAGTACGGGGCGCTGCGGGAGAAGTACGAATCGGTGGTGATCCTCGGCTCGGACTACACCGAGACCACCTCACCGACCGAGCTCACGTTCAATGCCCGCGTCGCCGCCAACCTCAACGCCCCAGTGGTCCTGGTCGTTTCGGGCAGGAACCGCACCCCGGAGGAGATCCGGTCAGCCGCCGAGGGTGGCCTTGCGGAGTTCCGGGCCCACCACGCGAAGGTGATCGCCGTGATCGCCAACCGGGTGTCCTCCCTCGACCGCGCCTCGAGCGAGGAGGTGGATCCGGCCGAGCTCGACGCCGTCCGCACGGAGCTGTCGAAGCTGCCCGGTGTGGTCACCGCTGCCCTGCCGGCCGACCGGCTGCTGGCGGCCCCCCGGCTGCGCGCCCAGTTCGAGGCCGTCGACGCGCACCTCGTGCTCGGCAACCCCGAGCTGCTCGACCGCGAGAGCCAGGACATCCTGGTGGCTGCGATGACCCTGCCGAACGTGCTGCGGCGGCTGACGCCGGAGTCGACGATCATCATGCCCGGCGACCGTTCCGACATGCTGCCCGGCCTGTTGCTGGCACACCGGTCGGGTTCCTTCCCGCAGCTGGCCGGCATCATCCTGCTCGGCGGCTACGAGATCCCGGACACGATCGTCCGGCTGATCGCCAGCATCCACAACGAGCTGCCGATCGGCATGACCCACCTCGGCACCTTCACCGCTGCCGACAAGATGTTCCGGCTCGAGGGCGCGATGACGTCCAGCCCGCGCAAGGTCGAGGTGGCCAGGCGCCTGTTCTCCGAGCACGTGGACGTGCCGGCGCTGCTGCAGGCCCTGCAGGTGCACCGCTCCGAGGTGATCACGCCGCTGATGTTCGAGCACCAGTTGCAGGACCTGGCCCGCTCGGACCGGCGGACGATCGTGATGCCGGAGTCGACCGACGACCGGATCCTCGAATCCGCCGACATCCTGCTGCGCCGCGGCGTGGCCAACCTGATCCTGCTCGGGGACGCCCAGGCCATCAAGCTCCGCGCCACCCATCTCGGGCTCGGCCTGCTCGGCGTCCAGGTCATCGACCCGACCGACCCCGAGCTGGTCGAGAGGTTCGCCGCCGAGTACGCCAGGCTGCGCGCGCACAAGGGCGTGACGCTGGAGCAGGCGAAGGAGAAGCTGGCCGACCTGTCCTACTTCGGGACGATGATGGTGCACCTCGGCATGGCCGACGGGATGGTCTCCGGTGCGATCAACACCACGGCGAACACGATCCGGCCGTCCCTGGAGTTCATCAAGACCAAGCCGGGCGTGACCGTGGTGTCCGGTTCGTTCCTGATGTGCATGCCCGACCGGGTCGTGGTCTACGCCGACTGCGCCGTGAACCCCGACCCGAGCGCGGAGCAGCTGGCCGACATCGCGATCAGCTCTGCGGAGACCGCGATCGCGTTCGGCATCGAGCCGAGGGTGGCGATGCTGTCCTACTCGACCGGCACCTCCGGCACCGGCGCGGACGTGGACAAGGTGCGGGCGGCTACCGAGCTCGTCCGGGAGCGGCGTCCCGACCTGGCCCTGGAGGGCCCGATCCAGTTCGACGCCGCAGTCGACCCGGTGGTGGCCAGGACCAAGCTGCCGGACTCGGCTGTCGCCGGCCGGGCGACGGTGTTCATCTTCCCCGACCTCAACACCGGCAACAACACCTACAAGGCTGTCCAGCGCTCGTCCGGTGCCGTGGCGATCGGGCCGGTGCTGCAGGGCCTGAACCGGGCGGTGAACGACCTGTCCCGCGGGGCGCTGGTCGAGGACATCGTCAACACCGTGGCGATCACGGCAATCCAGGCGCAAGCCGAACCCAGAGGAGAGAACGCGTGAGCACCCCCGTCCTGCTGCTGAACTGCGGCTCGAGCTCGATCAAGTACCAGGTCATCGACGCCGATTCCGAGGGCGTCGTCGCCAGCGGGATCATCCAGCGGATCGGTGACGAGTCGGGCACCCTCGACCACCGGCTCGACGGCGAGACCGTGCACGTCGACCGCGGTTTCCCGAACCACGCGCGGGCGCTCAGCTACCTGGTGCGCGTGTTCAACGCCCACGGTCCGGACCTCGACACGATCAAGGCCGTCGGCCACCGCACCGTCCACGGCGGCGAGGCGTTCCGCTCCACCGTCGTGATCGACGACGGGGTGCTGGAGAAGCTGCGTGAACTGAGCCCGCTGGCACCGCTGCACAACCCGCCCGGCATCGCCGGCATCGAGGCGGCGCGCGAGGCGCTCCCCGACGTGCCGCACGTCGCGATCTTCGACACGGCCTTCTTCGCCACCCTGCCGCCGGAGGCCTACACCTACGCGATCGACGCCGACCTGGCCAAGGCGCACGGGGTGCGCAAGTACGGCTTCCACGGCACCTCGCACAGCTTCGTGTCGAGGAAGGCCGCAGAGGTGCTCGGCAAGGACAACTCCGAGCTCAACCAGATCGTCTGCCACCTCGGCAACGGCGCCTCGATCTCCGCGATCCGGGGCGGGGAGGCCGTCGACACCTCGATGGGGCTCACCCCGCTGGCCGGCCTGGTGATGGGAACGCGCTCCGGCGACGTGGACCCGGGCCTGCATGCCTTCCTCGGCCGGACGCTCGGCCTCGACCTGGCCGGCGTCGACAACCTGCTCAACAAGAAGTCGGGCATGCTCGGGCTCTGCGGGGTGACCGACTTCCGTGACATCACCGAGCTGATCGAGGCCGACGACGCCGGCGCCAAGCTGGCCATGGACGTGTACGTGCACCGGCTGGTCAGCTACATCGGGTCCTACCTCGCTGTGCTCGGCCGGGTGGACGTGCTCACCTTCACCGCGGGTGTCGGCGAGAACGACCCCCTCGTCCGGGCCCGGGTGCTGGAGCGGCTGGAGCCGCTCGGCTTCCAGATGGATCCGGCTGCCAACGGCGTCCGCTCGAAGGAGCCGCGGATCATCTCCCGTGCCGGTTCGCCGGTGACCGTGATGGTCGTGCCAACCAACGAGGAGCTCGCCATGGCGCGCGAGACGAAGGCAGCGATCGCCTGACCGGAGCCGGCCGGGCCATCGGTCGGACGGGGAGAGACAGGAGCTTTCGAAGTGGGTTTCGATCTTGACCGTCTCGCCGATCCCGAGTACTTCAGCGAGTTCCGGTTGCCAGCCCATTCCGACCACCGGTGGTTCGCCGGCCGCGCCGAGGCCGGCGCCGGGACCAGCAGCTTCGAGCAGTGCCTGAACGGGCTGTGGAAGTTCCACTACGCGAAGAACCCGGGGCAGGTCATCGCCGGGTTCGAGTCCCTGGAGGTCGACTGCAGCTCCTGGGACGACATCCCCGTGCCTGCGCACATCCAGCTCCAGGGCTACGACCGTCCGCAGTACACCAACGTCCAGTACCCCTGGGACGGCCAGGAGTCGGTGGAGCCGGGCGAGGTGCCGCAGCGCTACAACCCGGTGGGCAGCTACGTGAAGCTCTTCACGCTCGACCGGCCGCTCCAGGCTGGCGAGCGCCTCAGCGTGACCTTCAAGGGCGCGGAGAGCGCCGTCGCCGTGTGGTGCAACGGTGTCTACATCGGCTACGGCACCGACTCGTTCACGCCCTCGGAGTTCGACCTGACCGACGCCCTCGTCGAAGGCGAGAACAAGCTGGCCGCGCAGGTGTTCCGGTGGAGTGCCGGGTCGTGGATCGAGGACCAGGACTTCTACCGGTTCTCCGGGCTGTTCCGTGACGTGGTGCTCTACCGCAGGCCGGCCACCCACGCCGAGGACGTCGCGGTGACCACTACGGTCTCCGAGGACCTCGGTGAGGCCACGGTGTCCGTCCGGGTGAGCCTGACCGGGGACGGCAGCGTCCGGGGGCTGCTCGAAGGA
This sequence comes from Propionibacteriaceae bacterium, assembly GCA_020846255.1. GTDB lineage: Bacteria > Actinomycetota > Actinomycetes > Propionibacteriales > Propionibacteriaceae > Propionicimonas. The sequence goes on along the minus strand of JADLEH010000025.1, from coordinate 3,813 downwards.
GCCGGCGAACTGACCGACGCCGGGGACGGCGTCCTGCGGCTGGCCATCGCCCGGCCCCGGCTCTGGAGCGCAGAGGACCCCTTCGCCTACGACCTGGAGCTCGAGGTCCGCGACAGCGATGGCACCCTGGCCGAGCTCATCCCGCTCAAGGTGGGGATCCGGCGGTTCGGCATCGAGGACGGCCTGCTCCGGATCAACGGTCAGCGGATCGTCTTCAACGGGGTGAACCGCCACGAGTTCGGCCTCAAGGGCCGGGTGATGACCAGGGAGCAGACCGAGGCCGACATCCGGCTGATGAAGGCTGCCGGGATCAACGCCGTCCGGACCAGCCACTACCCCAACAACTCCTTCTTCTACGAGCTGTGCGACAGCTACGGCCTCTACGTCATGGACGAGGTGAACATCGAGTCGCACGGGATGTGGGATCGGGTGACGAACGGTGAGCTGACCGTCGAGCAGGCACTGCCCGGAGACCGGCCGGAGTGGCTGCCGACGCTGCTCGACCGTGCCCGGAGCATGTTCGAGCGGGACAAGAACCATCCGAGCATCCTCATCTGGTCCTGCGGCAACGAGTCGTTCGGCGGGACGAACATGCTGGCGGTGTCCAACTACCTGCGTGAGGTGGACAACCGGCCGGTGCACTACGAGGGCGTCCACTGGGATCCCCGCTACCCGGAGACGACGGACATCGTCAGCCAGATGTACACCCCGGCGTCCCAGGTCAGGGCCTGGCTGAAGACGCACCGGGACAAGCCGATGATCCTTTGCGAGTACGCGCATGCGATGGGCAACTCCTTCGGTGCCGTCGACGCCTACGTCGACCTCGCCTACTCCGAGCCGCTGTTCCAGGGCGGTTTCATCTGGGACTTCGCCGACCAGGCGATCCAGCTGCGCGATCGCCACGGCCGGGACTACTTCGGGTACGGCGGGGACTGCGGCGAGAGCCCGACCGACTACGACTTCAGCGCCAACGGCATCTTCTTCGCCGACCGGGCTCCCAGCCCCAAGGTGCAGGAGGTGAGGTACCTCTACCAGGGGTTCCGAATCAGCATCGGCCGGGACGCCGTCGAGGTGGCGAATCGCCACCTGTTCACCGGCTCCGGCTGCTACGACTGCCTGGTCAGCCTCAGCAGGGAAGGGACGGTGCTGGCCGAGTGCCGGATCGACACCGACGTTTCGCCGGGGAGTTCGGCGAGCTACCCGCTGCCGTTCGCGATCCCGACCGAGCCCGGCGAGTACGCCGTGGATGTCTCCTTCCGCCTGCGGCAGGCGACGCCCTGGGCACCGGCCGGGTACGAGATCGCGTGGGAGCAGGCTGTGTTCACAGTGACCGGCACCCCGTCCGGGCCGCCGGCCGGCGTCGGGGCCCGCCCCGAGCTGATCACGGGGACCCACAACTTCGGCGTCCGGGGCGGTCACTTCATGGCCGCCTTCTCCCGGCTGCACGGTGGGCTCACTTCCTACCGCTACGGGCTGACCCGCGACGGCGGCAAGGAGCTGCTCGCCTCCATCCCGCAGCCGAACTTCTGGCATGCGCCGACCTCGAACGAACGGGGCTGGGGGATGCCGTTCCGGGATGGCCAGTGGCTGCTGGCGAGCCGCTACCCCCGGTTCGTGCCCGGGCCGGACAACCCGTCGGTTGCCACGTTCGAGGACTCCGTCGAGGTGACCTACGACCACGTCCTGCCGACGAGTCCTGCCAGCAGGTGCCAGGTGTCCTACCGGGTCTTCGGCAGCGGCCGGATCGAGGTGACCACGACCGTGCGTCCCGGGCGCGGACTGCCGGACATGCCCGAGTTCGGGATGCTGCTCACCACCGACGCCGACCTGCACCACCTCCGGTGGTACGGCGAGGGGCCGGAGGAGTGTTACCTCGACCGGCGCAACGGCGCCCGGCTCGGCGTGTACTCCGCCGACGTCCGGCGACAGTTGACCCCCTACGTGCGGCCGCAGGAGGCCGGCAACCACACCGGGGTCCGATGGGCGACCGTCACCGACGACCGCGGGACCGGGCTGCGTTTCGACAGCGCTACCGGGATGGAGTTCTCGGCGCTGCCGTGGACGCCCTTCGAGGTCGAGAACGCGACCCACCCGGTGGAGCTGCCGCCCGTCCAGCACACCGTGCTCCGTCCGGCACTGATGCGGCGAGGCGTCGGTGGGGACGATTCCTGGGGCGCTGAGACCCATCCGGAGTACCGGCTCCCCCGTGCCCGGGAACTGGTCTTCCGCTTCGGTTTCCAGGGCGTGAGGTAGCCGGCGAGCGCTGGCCGGAGCAGGCTCTTCGGTTACGCAAGGGACTGATCCCACGTCTTCGTGGCCGGCTGGGTGTGACCGGTGCCGGCCTGCGACAATCGCCATTGTGGAAAGGGAGGGGGCACGGCCCCGGGCGGAGCCGGACGCACGGGCGAGCCGGCGGACCTTGACGGATCCGGTGACGGATCCGGGCGCAGACGCGCTTCCACGAGAACCCGCTTCCCGACCGGGCCCGAGGACGAGCTCGCCCGGAGACCTCCCAGCGACCGCCGATCCCGGCGACTCCGGTTCCGGGTCCCGGGTCCGGTCCCGGCGAACCGAGTGGCTACGGCCGGCACTGCTCGCGGCGGTCTTCGCGGTTGTCGCTGCCATCTACATTGCGCTCGCCTGGGTGCGCACCCCCCGTCAAATGGACCTGCACATCGACCGGGAGGCGATGGCCTTCGCAGCCGACGGGAACTTCCTCTACGACTTCGTGTACCAGTACGTGCTTGATGGAGAGTTGCAGACCCTGGGCTTCACATATCCCCCGTTCGCGGCACTGCTGCTGCGACCACTCGCCAGCCTTCCCGAGGTCCCCACGCAGGTCGTGTGGCTGGCGGCGACCTGCATCCAGGTGCTCCTCCTGGCCGTGGCCCTCGTCTGGGGACTGCACAAGGAGGGCCGCCGGCCCCGGCCCACCCTTCGGGACCCGGGGACGTGGACAGCAGTGCTCGGGTGCGCTGTTGCGCTCCTCGTTTCGGTACCGACCCTTGGCCACGTCCTGGTTGGTCAGGTGAGCCTTGCCCTTGTGCTGCTGGTCTATGTGGACATGGTCCTCGTCCCGCCCCGATGGCGTGGGCCGATCACCGGGATCACAGCAGCCATCAAGCTGACCCCGCTGGCGTTCGTCGGGTACCTGGCGCTGGCCCGGCAGTGGCGTGCCGGCGCGCGGGCAGGGATCTCTTTCGTCGCGTGCTCAGTCCTCGGTTGGCTGATCCTCCCCAGTGAGTCGGCGGCGTACTGGGGATTCTGGTTGTGGCAACCATCCCGCGTAGGGAATCCAGCCATGGAGGACAACAAGTCATTGCTCGGGATCGTGTCCCGGGTGGCGGGGACGAGCGGATCAACCACCTTGATCTGGCTGGCCGTCGCGGTCCTCGTTGGCGTCGTGGCACTCCGGCACGCGGTCAAGCTGTCCCGCGCCGGATTCCTCTCCAGTGGCGCCCTGGTAGCCGGCTGTCTCGCGCTGGCTGTGTCCCCGATCACCTGGCCGCACCACCAGTTCTGGGTCCTGCTGTACGCGCTGACCGCCCTGGCGAGCGACTCCCGCCGGTGGCGGATCTGGGGCGTTGCGATACTCATCGTCTTCAATGCGTGCTTCCTGTTCTTGACGTTTGCCCCGGACGGGCCCCTGACCCCCCTCACCGAAACGCCGGCTGTGGTCATCGCTGCCTGCTGCCTGGTGGGACTACCGGCCCGTCGCGCCTCATCGTGACGGCAAGCTCGTTGTACACAGGGGTTGTCCACAGTGGGGATAACTACAAGCATGTGATTACCGCCGGTGGCCGGTCCCACCGG
>JADLEH010000024.1 GCA_020846255.1 Propionibacteriaceae bacterium | reverse complement strand
CTCTGGTTCCCCCGGGTAGTCCTTGGTCACGACGGTCGCGAACGGCTGGCTGTTGGGTACGACCCCGTCCGGGGCGTAGTAGAAGAACCGGTCGCCCCAAGCCGCCTCCGGTGAGCCGTCGCCGGGTCCGGGGCTGAGGACGAGCACGTCACCCAGGGACTGGACGAAGTCAGTGATCTCATCGATGGTCATGCTTCGAGTGAACCACGCGTGAAGTGCACCCGGTGGACGGACGACGGCCCGACCCGTCAAGTGGCCGGCTGAGCCGACGTGAGTGCAACCGCGCCGGTGGGATCCCCGGCCAGCACTACCTGGCGGCCAGCTTGAGGCGCACCACAGCGCCGGCCTCCGCCACCCCGGCGCCGTCACGGACCTCTACGGTGACCGGTAGCATCCGGCCGACCATCGACGTCGCGGCGACGCGCTGGCGCAGTTCGTCCGAGAGCGTGGACCCGGCGACGAGCCCTTGGCGGTGGCGTTCGGCGAAGTAGCACGTGAGGATGGCGTGGCCGTCGGCAACCTTGATCCAGGCGACCGTCTTGCCCCGGTTGCTCGCCCGGGCCAGCCAGCCGCCGTCACGGTAGTACTTCCAGGCCAGGTCGAGTCCGGCATCGGCGATCAGTTCCACCAGGTCCGGCCACGCCGCTCCGGCCGACCCCATCGCGGCAAGGATCCTGGCCGGCGTCGGTTCGACACCGGGGTCATGGAACGCAGCGGCCATGGAGCAGACGCTACCCAAACCGGCCGGCCTGCGGTCCGGATCAGTCGGAGTCCTTCTTGCGCTTCTTCCGCTTCTTGCGGGCCTTGGCCCAGGCGAGGACCTTCTTCTCGTCCCACAGCGGTGTCCGGGCATCCAGCCAGAGGTCACGGGATGCGTGGAACTCCTTGCCGTTCTTGCGCTCCTTGGACATCGCCGAACGGAACTGCTCCTTGGGGAGCCCCACGAGGGCAGCGGCCTGCGAGGTCGTCAACACAGACCGAACCCTACTGTTTCCCGACCGCCGGCTTCAGCACTTCACGCCCGGAGGGGTGGTTCCGGTCGGTCGACCTCCCGCCAGAGCCCCCGGCCGCGGAACCGTCGGCGACGGGCCTGGCCGGGATCCGCCCAAGGGGGCTGGGACACTGTCGGGACCGCGACCTAGAGTGCCTGCATGGCTATCGGACGATTCCCGAGCGTTGTGATCGACTGCGCGGACGCGGGCGAACTCGCGAAGTTCTACGGCGCGCTCCTCGACTGGACGGTGGAGTCCTCACCTGACTGGGCCGACGTGCGCTCCGATTACGGGCAGTGCATCTCGTTCCAGCAGGTCGAAGGCTTCCAGCCGCCGGCCTGGCCGGGTCAGGAGCGGCCGCAACAGATGCACCTGGATGTCATGGTCGACGACCTCGACGCCGGGGAAGTGGCGGTGCTCCAGCTGGGCGCCACCAAGGCCGAGCACCAGCCCGGCACCACCTTCCGGGTGTTTCTCGACCCGGCCGGGCACCCGTTCTGCCTCTGCATCAGCTGACCGCCCGGCACCAGGAATTGCGTCAGCCCCGCACCGGGGGCTGCGGGGCTGACGACTTCTTCTCCATGCTGTGGGCTGGTCAACAGCCCAGCGGGGTCACCTCAGCTGGAACAGTGCCGAGATGGCCTGGCCGTCGGCTGCGGTCATGGTCACCTGGAAGCAGGTGGTCGTGGCCACGGGCTTCCCGGTGGTCTTGGCCGCCTTGGCCGCCTTGACCGCCTTCGCGGTCTTCCAGTTCTGGTGGAACTTGGCCATGTGGCTCCTCAGCTTGAACCCCATCCGGGTCGAGGCGACGGCCTTCGACTCGCCGAGCACGACTGCCGGGTCGGTGCACAGGACCTGCTGGTAGCTGAAGTCGGCAACCGCGGTGGCGCGCTCCGAGTTGGCCATGCCCTCGATCTTGAACTTGAACGGGATGGTGGAACCGGCCTTGGCCTTGTTCCAGACGCCGTCCATCTTCACCGGCTTGGCGAACTTGGAGATGGTCCAGGTCGCCTGGACGGTGTAGCTGATGGTCGCCGTGGTCACGGTCGGCGTGACGACGTCGGACGAGGTGGCGGTGGCCGTCAGCGTGTGCATGCCGACGAGGTTGCTGTAGCCGCTGACGACGCACGTCGGCGGGACAACCTGGTCGTCGACGGCGGTACACGTCGGGGCGGCAGGAACCTGACCGTAGAGGTAGGTCGCGCCATTGGTGATTTCGTTGCTCCAGGTGATCTCCGCGGGGGTGGCTGCGGTGGCTGGGGCGAGTGCCGAGGTGCTGATCAGCACGGTGAGGGCAGCACCGACGATGGTGCGGCGCAGGGACGAAAGGGTCATACGTGGCCTCTTTCCGGGGGTCGAGATCACAGATCTGTGAGGTGTCGCGAGAGGGGCCTCTCGGTGTGGTTACCGACGGCGACCACCCAGAAGTAACGGCCATGGTGAGAACTCTGCTGAGTTTCACAGCTGTGGCCTGTGCGGGGTCGGGTCGGCCTACGGTTGGGCCATGGCCGCGGGCGACGCAGAACTCACTCCGGAGCAGCTCCTCGATGGCTACCCGGAGAGCCTGCGGATCTGCACTGCTCTCCAGCAGGTGATTGCCGGAATCGGCAAGACCGGGATGAAGGTCAGCCGCAGCCAGATCGCCTTCCGGCGCAGGAAGTCGTTCGCCTACCTCTGGCGTCCCGGTCAGTACTTGCGAAGCGACGTCCCTGCTGTGGTGTCGTTCGCGTTGCCGTACCGGATCGACTCCGACCGGTTCAAGGAGGTCGTGCACCCGGCACCGAAGGTATGGATGCACCACGTCGAGGTGCTGGCGGTCGAGCAGGTCGACGCGCAGCTCCGCGGCTGGCTCGAGGAGGCCTACGACAACGCCGGGTGACCGGGGTCCACGCGAGTCCTCCCGGCGTTCAGCCGCGTCCCATCCCGGCTGCCGTCGGGCAGTTGAAGGTGCGAGGTGCTGCCAGACCGACCTCATTGAGGTGCCTCACGACGATGGCCAATGCCTCGGTGAGCCCGGTTTCGGTGTACTTCACGTCCTGGTCGCGACAGTGCTGACGCACCATCCGCCTGGCGGCACTCAGGTGCGGACGGGGCAGGCTCGGGAACAGGTGGTGCTCGATCTGGTAGTTGAGACCGCCCATCAGGATGGTCATCCACCAGCCGCCGGCGACGTTGCGCGAGGTCAGTACCTGCTTGTCAAGGAAGTCCAGTCGGGCATCCGCCGCAACGATCGGCATCCCGATGTGGTTGGGGGCGAAGCTCGCGCCCATGTAGACGCCGAACACCGCCATCTGCACACCCAGGAAGGCGAACGCGAGGCCGAGCGGAAGCAGCCAGAACACCACTCCCAGATAGGCGCCGAACCTGACGGCGAGCAGGCTGAGTTCGAGCGCGCGTCCCTTGACGCGCTCGCGGCCGAACAGCCCGCGGAAGGAGGCCTGGTGGAGGTCCAGGCCGGCGAGGAGGAGCAGCGGGAAGAACAGCCAACCCTGCCGCCGGGTGAGCCAGGCGTGGGCGCCGGAGGTGGTCGCAGCGTCCTCCGGGCGGAACGAGAGGGTGCCGAGCTGGATGTCGGGGTCCTTGCCCACCCGGTTGGGATTGGCATGGTGCCGGGTGTGCTTGGTCATCCACCAGGAGTAGCTGATGCCGACGAACAGGTTGGCCAGCACGAGCCCGATGCGGTCGTTGGCCGGCCCGGACGTGACCACCTGGCGGTGCGAGGCCTCATGCCCGAGGAAGGCGAACTGGGTGAAGATGATGCCGAGTGCCGCCGCGATCAGCAACGCGAACCAGGAGTCCTGCAGCAGGACCAACCCGGTGAACGCACCGGCAAGGGCCGCCACCAGACCGCCGAACACGGCCAGGTAGAACCATCTCGTCCTGCGGTTCAGGCCGGCGGCCCGCACCGACTGGGCCAGTTCGGTGAACGTCCGGGTTCGTCTGGCGACCTCGGCCCGGACGGCCTCGCCGCGGCGAGTTCGAGCAGCTCGGGCGGACAGTGCGCTGGTGACCGTCATGGTTTCCGCTTTTCCACCGGTCCTCTGTGAGACTCGGGCGGAGACTTCAGAACTGGTGATTCCACGGTACGTCGACGGCGCTCGCGGCCGGCTGTCGAAAGGTCAGTACTTCTTGCGGCCGGTGCGGCCTGCCACCGCATCCGTCACTGTCGGGCAGCGCTGACCAGGGCGAGGACTGCCTCGGCGTAGGCGTCCGCGGCCTCGTCTGCCCGGAACAGCCGTTCGGGCTGGCCCGGGATCTCGACCAGTACCTGGAAGTCCCCGGTGGTCGACCTGGCCAGGCTGCGGAAAGCAGCGCCGAGGAGATCGCGCAACTGGTCCTCCCGCGGCAGCCAGAGGGCTTCCTCGAGCTGGACCGAGTCCAGGGCCCACTCGGTGGTGCCGTTGAACGCCAGCAGGGTGCCGGTCGGGTACTCCCTGGCCTCGACGACCATGTCTGCGACGGTGAACACCTCGCCGATGATCTCCTCGGAGCGAACCGTGAACCGGTCGCCGGCGAGCGGGTGCCAGCTGACGCCGGCACCGTGCAGTCGTTGGGCGATGGCAAGGGAGATCACCCAGGAAT
>JADLEH010000023.1 GCA_020846255.1 Propionibacteriaceae bacterium | reverse complement strand
CTGTCACCTGGATTCCGGTCAGCCGGATCCGGTCGGGAACCTCCATCTGCCACCTCCTTCGTGAACCGACCCTACCGGTCGGCCGCCCCGCCGAAAGGGTTCCCGACCGACAACCGCGCGGCCACCGAGATGGCGTCGCGCTGCGGCCGAGCGGTGTGGGTGCGCACCCCCCAGACCCCTGCTGCCGCCAGCAGCGCCGTGATCGCAAGCCCGGCATCGTCACGTTCGCCCACGGGCCGCGGGCCCTCCGGGCCGGCCAGGAGTTCACCGAGGAAGCGCTTGCGGGAGGCGCCGACAAGCAGCGGACGGCCAAGCGCAGCCAGGCTGGGCAGGCCCCGGAGCAGCGCCCAGTTGTGCACGGCCGTCTTGGCGAAGCCAAGGCCCGGGTCGAGGATCACCCGGTCCGCCGCCACCCCGGCGGCGATCGCTGCGGCCAGCCGTTCGGCCAGCTCGGTGGTGACGTCGGTGACGACGTCGCCGTAGTCGGCCAGGTCGGCCATCCGATCGGAGTGCCCCCGCCAGTGCATCGCGACGTAGTCGACGTCCAGCGCGGCGACCGCAGGCAGCATCCCGGGATCGGCCAGCCCGCCGGAGACGTCGTTGACCAGCACGGCCCCGGCCGCAACCGCCGCGACGGCGACCTCTGCACGCATGGTGTCGACCGAGACCGGCACCCCGGCTGCCGTGAGCCGCCCGACCACGGGCAGCACCCGGGCCAGTTCGGTCTCGACGCTCGCCCGCTGGGCTCCGGGACGGGTGGACTCACCGCCCACGTCGACCAGGTCGGCACCGTCGGCGAACAGGGCCAGGCCGTGGGCGACCGCCGCCTCGACATCGAGGTACTGCCCGCCGTCGGAGAACGAGTCGGGGGTGACGTTGAGGATGCCCATCACCAACGTGCGTCCGGGCGCCGGCAATCTGGTCACCGCCCGAGCCTAGTCACCCTTGGCCCAGTGCTGTCACCGGGTTCGTTGCGGCCGTGCCGCCCGGGCCGGTCAGCCGATGATCAGGCTCATCGCCTCGGCACGGGTGGCGGGGCTGTTCATCACGCCGCGGACGGCAGAGGTGACGGTCTTCGAGCCGGGCTTGCGGACCCCGCGCATGGTCATGCACAGGTGCTCGCACTCGATGATCACCATCACGCCCTGCGGCTGCAGGTGCTCGACCAGGGCGTCGGCCACCTGCGTGGTCAGGCGTTCCTGCACCTGCGGACGCTTCGCGAAGGCATCGACGAGGCGGGCCAGCTTCGACAGCCCGGTGATCCGTCCCTTCGCCGGGATGTAGGCGACGTGGGCCACGCCGGTGAACGGCAGCAGGTGGTGTTCACACGTGCTCCACACCTCGATGTCGCGCACCAGCACCATCTCGTCGTGGTCGATCTCGAAGGTCGTGGCCAGTACCTCGGCCGGATCCGTCTCCAGGCCGGTGAACATCTCCTGGTAGGCCCGGGCGACCCGCTGCGGGGTGTCTCGTAGACCGTCCCGGTCGGGATCCTCGCCGATGCCGATCAGGATCTCCCTGACCGCGGCAGCAACCCGGTCGTGGTCCACAGCCATCTCAGGACTCCGGCCGGCCGTGGTCGTTCGGGTTCGGGTTCGGGCCGGTCTGGTTCGGGGGTTGCGCCGGCGGCAGGAAGGGCGGCCCGTAGGGCGGCTGCTGCTGCGGGTAGCCCGGCGGCGGGTACTGCGGCTGCCCGTAGGGTTGCTGCGGGTATCCGGGGCCGCCACCGTAGGGCGGCTGCCCGCCGAAGGGCGGGAACGCCTGGCCGTACGGCGGCTGGGCCGGGTACTCCGGGCCACCGGCCGGCACCGGAACCGGAACCGGGTCGAGCGGGATCACCCGTTCGGGCGGATCCACCGGCGGGATGGAACTCGGCTTGCGGGAGTCCGATCCGGTCCAGGCCGGCCGCTTCGGCCAGCGTCGCAGCGGCTCGAAGATCCGGGCCACCTGCTCCTTGTCGAGGGTCTCCTTCTCGAACAGCTGCCGGACCAGCTCGTCGAGCACGTCCCGGTTCTTCTCGAGGACGTCGAACGCCTCCTGGTGTGCAGTCGACAGCAGCTTGGACACCTCTGCGTCCACCATGGCCGCCACCGACTCCGAGTACGTCCGGGCCTGATTGCCGCCGTAGCTCATGCCGACGAACGGTTCGTGGTCGCCGGAGCCGAGCTGCACGGCCCCGATCAGCTCGCTCATGCCGAACTCGGTGACCATCGCCCGGGCCAGCTTGGTGGCCTTCTCGATGTCGTTGCCAGCGCCGGTGGTCGGGTCGTGGAAGACCAGCTCCTCGGCAGCCCGGCCGCCCATCATGTACGCGAGCTGGTCCAGCAGTTCGCCGCGGGTCTGGGAGTACTTGTCGTCGTCCGGCATCACCATCGTGTAGCCGAGCGCGCGACCCCGCGGCAGGATCGTCACCTTCTGCACCGGGTCGGTGCCGGGCATCGCAGCGGCGACAAGGGCGTGGCCGCCCTCGTGGTAGGCCGTGATCAGCAGCTCCCGCTCGTTCATCACCCGGCTGCGCTTCTGCGGCCCGCCGATGACGCGGTCGATGGCCTCCTCCAGCTGCGGCTTGCCGATGAAGTGCAGGTTCATCCGGGCGGTCAGCAGGGCGGCCTCGTTCAGCACATTGGCCAGGTCGGCGCCGGTGAAGCCCGGGGTGCGCTTGGCCACGACGCCCAGGTCCACATCGGGGGCCAGCGGCTTGTTGGCGCCGTGGACGCGAAGGATCTGCAGCCGGCCCTTCATGTCAGGTGCCTCGACCGGGATCTGCCGGTCGAAGCGGCCGGGGCGCAGCAGCGCCGGGTCGAGCACGTCGGGACGGTTGGTCGCCGCGATCAGGACCACGCCGCCGTGCACGTCGAAGCCGTCCATCTCGACCAGCAGCTGGTTCAGCGTCTGCTCACGCTCGTCGTGGCCGCCACCCATGCCGGCGCCACGGTGCCGTCCGACGGCATCGATCTCGTCGATGAAGACGATGGCTGGGGCGGCTTCCTTCGCCTGCTCGAACAGGTCGCGCACCCGGGAGGCGCCGACGCCAACGAACATCTCGACGAAGTCCGAGCCGGAGATGGAGAAGAACGGGACGCCGGCCTCGCCGGCCACGGCGCGGGCCAGCAGGGTCTTGCCGGTACCGGGCGGGCCGTACAGCAGGACGCCCTTGGGGATCTTGGCGCCGACAGCCGTGAACTTGGCCGGTTCGGACAGGAACTCGCGGATCTCCTGCAGCTCCTCGATCGCCTCCTCGCAACCGGCGACGTCGGAGAAGGTGGTCTTCGGGGTGTCCTTGCTGGCCAGCTTCGCCTTGGACTTGCCGAAACCGAGCACCCGGTTCCCGCCGCCCTGGACGTTGTTGAACATGACGAAGAACAGGATGCCGATGATCAGGAACGGCAGGATGCTGAACAGGAAGGTGGTCCAGAAGTTCGGCTGCGCCGGTTCGCCCTTCCAGACGTCGAGGCTGCCTTCGTTGACGCGGGCGTTCAGCCGGTCGACCAGCTGCTCACTCTGCGTCTCGACCCAGGTGGCCCGGTACTTGCGTGCCGGGGTCTCCTTCGTCGTGACCTTGATGGTCTGTTCACCGTCGGTGAGGATCACCTCGGCGAGCGGCGTGTTCCCGTTGACCAGGGCGACGATCTCCGAGGTCGGCTTCTCGGTGTAGCCGCCGATATTGCCGACCGCCTCAAAGATGAGGGCGATGGCAAGGAAGCCGAGAACGATCCAGAGGAATGGGGATCGGAAGAACCGGTTTGGTTTCATTGCCTACCTTCGTGAGCCATCGCATGCGCAACTAGGACGATACCGAAGCGGGCAACCGGAACCGGATTGCGCGGTTCAGCTGTAGACGTGGGGGGCCAGGATTCCGACGTCGGTGAGGTTGCGGTACTTCCCCGCGTAATCGAGCCCGTAGCCGACGACGAACTGGTTCGGCAGGTCGAAGCCGACGTACTTGACGTCCACCTCGATCTTCATGGCGTCCGGCTTGCGGAACATGGTCATGATGGCGAGGCTCGCCGGGTTCCGGGAAGCCAGGTTCTGCATCAGGTAGGTCAGCGTCAGGCCGGTGTCGATGATGTCCTCGACCACCAGCACGTGCCGCCCGTCGAGGTCGGTGGACAGGTCCTTGAGGATCCGCACCACCCCGGAGGACTGGGTGCCCATGCCGTAGGAGGAGATCGCCATCCAGTCCATCGCGCAGTCGATGTGCAGCGCCCGGGAGAGGTCGGCCATCACCATCACGGCGCCGTTGAGCACCCCGACGAGCAGGGGGTTCAGGTCGCGGTAGTCGCTGTCGATGACGGCGGCCAGCTCCGCGAGACGCTTCTCGATGTCGGACTTCGAATAGAGCACCTCGGCGAGATCGCCGGCCATGTCAGCTGAATCCACGGCGCAAACCTACCTTGCCGCGACCCTGCCGGGCTCCGGGTTCACCCTCGGCGGACGCGCAGCTTGCCGTCTTCGCGGACCACCCTGGCACCGGGCACCTCTGCCCAGCGCTGCCCGTGCCAGTCGGTGACCAGGTCGGCCACGGCTCCGATCCGGGCTGCGGACAGGTCGGCTGCGCCGGCAGCCCGCAGCCAGTCGCGCAGCACTCTGGACAGCAGGGCCGGCGGCAGCCCGGCCAGCCAGTCGCAGTCCAGCTGCGGACCCGGGTGCCCGGCCAGTTCACCGGCGGCGAGCTCGTCGAGCAGGTCGGCGTCGGCGCGGGCCAGGTCGGCGGAGCGGGCAAGGGCGAGGGCCACCCCCGGCCCGAGCTCGGCCTCGATCACCGGCAGGACCCGGTGGCGCACCCGCGTCCGGGCGAAGCGGGCTTCGGCGTTGTGGGGATCCGTCCACGGGCGCAGGCCCAGCTCGAGGCACGCCGCCCTGGTCGTCTCGGCACGGAGGCCGAGCAGCGGGCGGACGAAGGCGTCCCGACGCGACGGCATCCCGGCCAGCGACCGTGTCCCGGAACCGCGGGCGAGCCCGAGCAGGACCGTCTCGGCCTGGTCGTCGAGGGTGTGCCCGAGCAGCACGACCTCGCCGGGCCGGGCCGCTGCGGCCAGGGCTGCGTAGCGGGCCTCCCGGGCTGCGGCCTCCACGCCCTGGCCGTCGGCCTCCACAGTGACCCTCAGCACCGTCGCGTCCAGGCCGACCCCGGCAAGGGTCTGCCGCACGGCCGCGGCCACCGCGGCCGAACCGGGCTGGAGGCCGTGGTCGACCACGGCAGCCCGGACGGCGAGCCCGCGACGTCCGCCGACGACGGCCGCAGCTGCTGCGAGGGCGAGTGAGTCCGGGCCGCCGGAGCAGGCGACGAGCATCGGCCCGGTCACCATCGCCTCAATGGCCTGCACCACCTCGAGGGTGGCCGGGCCGAGCGCCCTGCGGGCCATCAGATCCGGTGCAGCCAGAGCTGCGAGTCGTGGATCTCGGTGAGCGTCGGCAGCAGCCCGGGGGCCTCGAAGGCCCGGTTGAGCGTGTCGACGCCACCGGCGGCCAGCACCTCCCGGCAGAACTTCGCGCCGTCGCGGTACTGGTCCCGCTTCAGGTCGAAGCCGAGCAGGCGCCGCACCCAGGCGCCCCAGCCGTGGGCGTCGCGGCGGGCCTCGAAGGCCCTCCGGATGGCGGGGTAGGTCGGGACCACCTCGATGCCCACCCGATCCATCATCACGTCGGCGTGGCCCTCCATCAGCGACATCACCGCCGTCACCTGGTCGAAGGCGGCCTGCTGCTCGGGGGAGCCGATCAGGTCGCGAAGGCTGGCCGGCTTGCCGTCCAGCCAGCCGAACCGCAGCTCGTCCCCGTCCAGCAGTTCCCCGAAGAGGCCGAGCAGGTGCTCCCGGAGCCAGGCCGCCTGGCCGAACTGGAACCGGTGGGTCTCCTCGTGCAGGCAGACCCAGAGCCGGAAGTCGCCCGGGTCGACGCCCAACTGCCGCTCCACCGACACCACGTTCGGTGCCACCAGGAGCAGCCGGGCCGGGTCGACGAACGGGTCGAACTGGCCGAGGATCCGGCTGGAGACCAGGGCGAACACCAAACCGGCCTGGACCCCGAGAGCCGTCGCCCTTGCCGCGTCCAGCGGGGAGCCGTCCGGCTCTGCACTTGCCCCGGACCGGGTCAGCAGGACGTCGGCGGACCCGGCCACCGCAGCGATCCAGCCGGCCCGGTCGACGACCAGGACCCGGGAAGGTGCCGGGCGCGGCATCCCGGTGACCTCTGCCACCGGTGCTGTCGCCCGCTCGGCGGCGTCGCGCAGTTCTGCGACCACCTCGGCGATGGCTGCTCTGTCGAGCTCCGGCCCCGGGTGTACCAGCGAACGACCCGTGCGAACGGCGGCGGACCAGTCAATCGCAGGCACATGTTGCATGGGCCCCACCTTAGGTCCGGGGTGGTCAGCGGCAGCCGCAGCGGACCAGTGCCGCGGCCGAGCGGTCCAGCCAGTTGTAGGCGGTGGTCTGCCCCCTCGCACTGTTGGCGACAGCAGCGAAGACCAGCCGGTCGCCGTCGGCCGTGGTCAGGTAGCCGGCCAGGGCTGCGATCCCGATCAGGGTTCCGGTCTTGGCGTGGACGTTGCCGCGGCCCACGGCTTCCTGCTTGTCGTTGAAGCGGTCCTTCAGGGTGCCGGTCCGGCCGGCCACCGGCAGCCCGGACGCGACCGCGGCCAGCCGGGGGTCGTCGAGCGACAGCAGGATCGCCTTCGCCAGCACCCTCGGGGTCGCCCTGGCCCGCATGGAGAGGCCGCTGCCGTCGACGACCCGCATGCCGTCGGCCCACAACCCCCGTCCCGACAGCCAGGTCTTGAGGGCCGCGGCGGCACCGGCGAAGCTGCCGGGCTCGCCGGCGGCGAT
>JADLEH010000022.1 GCA_020846255.1 Propionibacteriaceae bacterium | reverse complement strand
TTGCTGGATTTGGCCACGCGACCCGGCCCGACAGGGGCAGAATGCAGACAGGTCACACGCTGTGACCGCTCACACGTCGGCCCATCGCCGAGTCGACGCAGCTGGGCCGAAAATCGCTGATCGAGGATTAACAGATGTCTGCCAATACTGCCTTCCCGGGTGTCCCCGAGGTGATCAACGGCAACGGTGCCGTCGCCTACGTGATGAAGCACGTCTGCGGCGGTGTGATCGGCTACCCGATCACACCGTCCACCGAGATCTCGGAGATCTTCGAGGCAGCGCGAGCCGAGGGCCAACTGAACGTTTGGGGCAAGCACCCCTTCTTCGTCGAGACCGAGGGTGAGCACTCGGCGCAGAGCGGAGCCCTCGGTGCCGCCCTCACCGGTGGCAACTTCATCTCCAACGCCTCCTCCAGCCAGGGCATCCTCTACGGCCTCGAATCGCACTACGTGACCGTCGGCAAGAAGATCGGCGGGTTCGTCCTGCAGGTCGCGGCCCGGGTGGTAACCAAGCACTCGCTGAACGTGATGGCCGGCCACGACGACGTCTACGCGCTGCTGCCGACCGGCTACACCATCCTGTTCGGCTCCAACCCGCAGGAGGCCGCCGACCTTGCCGCCATCGCCTACAAGGCCTCAGCGCTCTCGCTGGTCCCGGTGGCGAACGCCATGGACGGCTTCGCCACCAGCCACGTGATGAGCGAGGTGCTGCTGCCCGAACCCGAGCTGCTGCGCGACTACCTCGGCGACCCGCAGGGCCGGATCCCGTGCCCGACGGTGGCGCAGGAGCTGCTGTTCGGGGCCAAGGGCCGCGTCTTCCAGTTGCAGCGCTACCTCGACCGCCATGCCGACGACTTCGCAGCCGGCGACCTGGCGGCCCTTCGGGCACAGCTCGCTTCCATGACCGACCAGGTCGAGGCCGACGATGCCGGCGACCTGCTGGCGCGCACCCTCGCCTCGGTGCCGGCCGAGCTGCGCCCGCAGTGGCGCCGGCAGTGGATCAACGCCGCGCCCCGCGGCACCCGGCAGCTGGTCCCCGCCCTGGTCGACCCGCACAACCCCGGCCTCACCGGACCGGTGCAGAACCAGCCCGACTTCCAGGCCGGCTCCGCAGACCACCGCACCCACTTCGCCAGCGGCGTCCCGAGCCTCGTCCGGCAGGCAATGGCCGAGTACTCCGGGCTCACCGGACGCGAGTACGCCCCGGTGCTCAGCTACGGCTGCGCTGGCGCCGACTTCGTCGTTGTCGGCATGGGTTCCATCACCGACGACGTCCGCGCCCTGCTGCCCTACCTGACCGGAATCGGCCTGAAGGTTGGCGTCGTCTCGGTGAAGCTGCTGCAGCCCTTCCCCGAGGCCGAGCTCATCGAGGCCATCGGGACCGCGCGCGCGGTCACAGTGCTGGAGCGTTCCGACGACACCGCCCTGACCCGCCTGGTCAGCCAGGCCATCTTCCACGCCCGGGCCAATGCCGAGGCGAGCCCCGCCGACCAGCCATACCCGGGCGTTCCCCCCATCGGCTCGATCCCGAGGATGACCACTGCGATCTTCGGGCTCGGCGGGCACGACGTCCAGCCCCGGCACCTGGTCGCAGCTGTGCAGAACATGGCCTCCGGCGCCTGCGCCCCGCTGGTCTACCTCGGTTCCCAGTTCTTCACCGACAGCCCGACGCCCGCGATCGCTGCGATCCAGGACAAGCTGCGTCAGGCCTACCCGGAGACCGAGCTGATGGCGCTGGCCACCGAACCGAACCCGCAGGTGCTTCCTGCTGGCGGCCTCCGGATCCGGTTCCACTCGGTCGGCGGGTACGGCACCGTCGCGACCGGGAAGCTGCTCACCGACCTGCTGAGTTCGCTGATGGGCATGCACTCGAAGTCCGCGCCCAAGTACGGCTCGGAGAAGTCCGGGGCTGCGACCAACTACTACATCACCCTCTCCCCCGAACCCGTGCTGATCACCAACGCCGAACTCGAGGACGTCGAGGTCGTGGTGGCCCCGGACCACCAGGTGTTCTCCCACACCAACCCGCTCAAGGGCCTGGTGGACGGCGGCACCCTGATCATGCAGTCGGACAAGGCACCGATCGACGTCTGGCGGGAGCTTCCGGGGTTCGCCCGTCGAACCATTCGGGAGCGCGGCATCAGGTTCCTGGTACTGGACGCCTTCGCTGTCGCGAGGGCGCATGCCCCGAACGCGGAGCTGGAGACCCGGATGATGGGCATCGCCTTCATCGGCGCGATCATCGGCCACGTCGACGGCGTCACCCGCGGCGGGTCGACCGAGGAGCTCGAGGCCGAGGTGCGGGCGGAGCTGGCCAAGAAGTTCGGTCGCCGCGGCGAGCGGGTCGTCGATGCCAATGTCGCGGTCATCCGCGACGGCATGCGCGCGGTCCGCGTGGACTACACCGACCCGGCCTTCCTGGCCGTCGAGGCCGACCCGGTGCTCGCCGGCGTCCGGGCGGCCCTGTCGGTGGCGATGACTCCTTCGGTGACGCAGGAACGCTCCAGCGGCCTGTTCGACCCCGGCTACTTCGAGGAGATCCTCGGCCGGCCGCTGCGCGAGGGCACCATCGATGAGTCCCCGATCGTTCCCGGCACCGGCATGTTCATGCCGGTCGGCACCGGTGCAGCGAAGAACAAGGGCATCTTCCGGCGGACCATCCCGGTCTTCGACGCCGCCGCCTGCACGGCCTGCATGGAGTGCGCCCTCGCCTGCCCGGACAACGCCATCCCGAACTCCGGCCACGAGATCGGCGACCTGCTGGGTACCGCGATCGACGCCGCCGGCCTGGCCGAACGGGACCGCTCCGCGCTGTACGGCCTGGTGCCGGAGTGGACGGCGGAGATCCGCCGGTTGTTGCGCGAGGTGCCGGGCAGCACCGACCTCGCTGCAGTGGCCGGCAAGGCGATCGCAACGCTCCCCGAGCGCATCTTCGGAGATCCTGACGAAGTGACCGCAGAGCTCGGCGACGCCGGGCGCGCCCCGGGAATCGCGGACGAAGCGAGCCCGGCCGATCCCGGCTCCACCGCGGCGAAGCTGGCAGCCGTGGTTGCGGCCATCGCAGCCTTCCCGACCTCCCGGACGCGGCCGCTGTTCGACACCCCGGAGAAGCAGGTCCCAGGCAGCGGAGTCATGTTCTCTGCGGTCGTGGACCCGTGGAAGTGCACCGGCTGCCTGCAGTGCATCGAGGTGTGCGGCCCGAACGCGCTCACCTCCGCCGAACAGGACGACGTGCTGCTCGGCATGCTCGAGACCCGTTTCGAGCGGCTAACCAAGCTGCCCGACACCCCGGAGCGGATCACAGCCGAAGCCACCGCACCGGGTGGCGACATCAAGCGGATCCTGCTCAATCGCAGCGACTACTACTCGATGACCGGCGGCCACGGCGCCTGCCGTGGCTGCGGTGAGGTGACCGCGATCCACCTGGTCAACTCCCTCACCCACCGGATCGGGGCGAACCGGCGCACCGCGCACCTTCGGGAGCTCGACGACTACCTGGCACGGCTCGGCAGCGTGCTGGCCGCCCTTCCCGAGGACAGCCCACGGCGGGCAAGGGTGGCCGGCGCGGTGGCAGAGCTCGAGCACCGGCTCTACCTGTACGAGTCCGGACCCACCGGCAACGGCCCAGCGCCGACGGTGATCGCCAACTCCACCGGCTGCTCCAGCGTCTACGCGTCCACGATGCCGTTCTCGCCGTACCTCGACCCCTGGGTGAACGGGTTGTTCCAGGACGCCCAGCCGCTGGCGGTCGGGATCTACGAAGGGCTCGTCTCCGGCCTCGTCGCCGAGGTGCGGGCGCTGCGCACCGCCCGCCTCGAGCTGGCCGGCAGCTACGACCCGGCCGTCCACGACGCCATGCTGGCGACGCTGTCCTGGCGCGACTTCACCGAGGCGGAGCTCGCCCTCGTGCCGGTGGTGCTGACGATCAGCGGCGACGGTGCCGCCTTCGACATCGGGTTCGGTGCGATGTCGCGGGTGCTGGTCGGCGGCACGCCGATCAAGTCGCTGGTCCTGGACACCGGCGGCTACTCCAACACCGGCGGGCAGGCATCGACGGCCAGCTTCGCCGGGCAGGACGCGGACCTGGCCAGGTTCGGTGCAGCGCACTACGGCAAGCAGGAGACCCGCAAGGAACTCGGCCTGTTGGCTGCCTTCCACCCCGGCGTCTTCGTCTGCGCGACCGCCACCGCCTACCACGGCCATTTCCTGCGGGCGGCGGCCGACATGCTGGAGTTCAACACCGGTGCTGCCCTGATGGTCACCCACACCCCGTGCGACACCGAGAACGGAATGCCGGAGGACCTGGCCAACGCCCGCTCCAGGCTGGCTGTGGAGAGCCGGATCAGCCCGCTGTTCGTGCACGACCCCAGGCGCGGCAGCACCCTTGCTGAGCGATTCAGCCTCGAGGGCAACCCGGAGCCGGACGGCCTTTGGAACACCACGACGCTGACCTACCGCGACGAGGATGGTCGGCTGCAGCTGCTGACCATGCCGCTGACGCCGGCCGAGTTCGCCATCGGCGAGCTGCGGTTCGCCAAGCAGTTCAGCTGGCTGGCCGCTTACCAGGAGGCTGCGGCGATCCCGATCGCCGACTACATCGAGCTGCCGCAGCACCAGCGGGCCGGCCGGGTGCCGTTCGTCTACACCACCGACCGCCGCCAGCACCTGGTGAAGATGGCCTGTTCGCAGACGATCGTCGCCCTGGTCGAGGAGCGCAAGCGGCACTGGCGGACCCTGCAGTTCCTGGCCGGGCAGAACGAGGCGACCCTCTCGGCTCAGCACCGTGCCGACGTGGACGAGTGGGCCTCGCGCTACGCCGAGGCCATCGACGCCAGGGAGTCGGCGCTGGACGTGATCGCCAAGGCGATGGCGGACCTGGCCGTGTCCAGCGGCGCCCCGGCCGGTGGTCCGCTGCATCTCGGCCTCGGCTTCGCCGGGCCGGTCGCCACCCCAGCGCCCACGCAGCCACCGGTGCCGGTGGCGACCGAGCGTCCGATCTGGCTGGACCCCGACGACCTGGCCAAGTGCAACGACTGCGCCACCTGCTACCAGGAGCTGCCGCAGCTGTTCGAGAAGGCGACCATCGTTGTCGACGGCGAACCACGGACGGTGGGACGGATGCGCTCGGACGCCCTTGACGGGATCGAGGTGACCGCTGAACTACTGGCGCGGATCACCCGGGTCAAGGGCACGTGCGATGCGGAGATCATCCAGTGAGCGCGCCGTCGTTCGCCAACCAGCTCGGCCTGCTGGAGCGCCGGCTGGTCGCCGACCCGCGCGCCTTCCGGGAGCTGTTCACAG
The DNA here is from genome assembly GCA_020846255.1 of Propionibacteriaceae bacterium. Taxonomy (GTDB): domain Bacteria; phylum Actinomycetota; class Actinomycetes; order Propionibacteriales; family Propionibacteriaceae; genus Propionicimonas. The sequence goes on along the minus strand of JADLEH010000022.1, from coordinate 1,059 downwards.
CCGACGGGATGGAGGCGATCGCCTGGGCGTTCCGGCAGCCCGAGCTGACCGCAGACTTCACCTGGCAGCTGTGGACGGTCCTGCAGCGCGACGACGACGCCAGCCGGGTGGTGATGCGGTTCCTCTGGCAGCTTCCGGTGGGCAAGAAGCGGATGTTCGTCCGTGCCCTGGACACCCACCTCTCGGAGCGCTACCCGATGTTCGAGGGCCTTTCGCTGAATTGGCCGGCCGGCAACGCCATCCCGCCCTACATCCGCGAGCCCGAGCTCCGCTCCGAGGACTTCGAGCTGGTCAACAAGGGCTTCCTCGGCTACATGGACCTGGGCTACACCCGGCGCGATGTGGAGCTGTTCGTCTGGCTGGAGGCACTGCGCGACAAGCAGTGCGCTGAGGCGCCCTGCGAGCTCGGGGTGCTGATCGCCGGCCACCGGGAACCCCAGGGCGGTTGCCCGGTCCAGATCCACATCCCGAAGATGTTCGAGCTCATCGGCACCGGACGCTTCCGGGAGGCGCTGGAGATGCTGGAGTCCTGCAACCCGCTGCCGAACGTCACCGGCCGGGTCTGCCCGCAGGAGCTGCAGTGCCAGGGCATGTGCATCCACAAGCAGTCGATGACGATCGGTCAGCTGGAGTGGTTCCTCCCGGAGTGGGACAAGCTGGCCAACCCGGATGCGGCCACGACCCGCTTCGACGGTGTGGCCGATCCCTGGCGCACCGCGACCCAGCCGCCGATCGCCATCGTCGGCTCCGGCCCGTCCGGGCTGATCACCGCCTACCTGCTGGCGGCGGAAGGCTTCCCGGTGACGGTCTTCGAGGCGTTCCACGCGCTCGGCGGGGTCCTGCGCTACGGCATTCCGGAGTTCCGGCTGCCGAACCAGCTGATCGACGACGTCGTTGCCAAGATCCGCCTGCTCGGCGGGCGCTTCGTCACCAACTTCGTCGTCGGCAAGACCGCGACGCTCGAGCAGCTCCGCGAGGCCGGCTTCGTCCGGGCCTTCGTCGGCAGCGGCGCCGGGCTGCCCCGGTTCCTCAACGTGCCCGGCGAGCACCTGCTGAACG
>JADLEH010000021.1 GCA_020846255.1 Propionibacteriaceae bacterium | reverse complement strand
GTGCGAAGAGCAGCTTCCCGGTGACCGCACCGGGCTGCTCGAACAATTCGAAGGCGGTCATCACTTCTTCGAGCGGGAAGATCCCGTGGACCAGTTCGTCGGTGATCCGCAGCCGGCCGTCGGCCACGCACTCGGCGGTGAGGCTCCATTCGGGGCCGGGGAAGGGCGCGCTGTACGACATCCAGGAGCCGGTGAGCCGGAACTCCTTGCGGTTCATCAGCTCGAAGGTGGCGTGGTCGAAGCGCAGGTCGGCGTGGCTGGTGCCGATGAAGCAGACCCCGGCGTGCGGGGCGGCCAGCTGGAACGCCAGGCTCATGGTCGCGTTCTGCCCTGCGGTCTCGAACACGTGGCCGAAGCCGGTTCCGCCCTGCCAGTCGCGCACTGCCGCGAGGAAGCCGGCGTCGGTGGAGTCGAAGGTGGCGTCGGCCCCGAGGGCTGCCGCCGTGGCCAGCCGGGCCGGGTTCACGTCCACGACGGCGACCCGGGCCGCGCCCAGGATCCGCACCCACTGCATGGTGAAGAGCCCGATGGTGCCCGCGCCGAGCACGATGACGTCCTGCCCGGCGGTGAACCCGACGTGCCGGACCCCGTGCAGGGCGACCGTCGAGGGCTCGAAGAAGGCGACGTCGCGGAACGGGACGGTGTCGGCCACCACGGTCAGGTTCAGAACCGGGGCCACCAGGAACTCGGCGAGCCCGCCGTTCACCCGCGAGCCGATGAAGCTGTAGTTCGGGCACTGCGAGTAGTGGCCCAGCCGGCAGTGCTCGCACTCGTGGCACGGCAGCAGGGGAGCGACAGCCACCCGCTTCCCGACCAGCGCGGCGTCGACCCCCTCCCCGACGGCTGCGACCTCGCCAGCGATCTCGTGGCCGAGCACCAGCGGATAGAAGTGCGCCCCGTCGCTGAGGACGCGCGGGATGTCGGAGCCGCAGACTCCGGTGAGCCGCACCCGGACCAGGGCCTCACCCGGCCCGGGGACGGGGGTCGGGATCTCCTCCACCCGGATGTCGCGCTGACCGTGCAGCACTGCTGCCTTCATCGTTTCTCCAATCTGGCGAACGCCGCCAGCTCGTGCATCCCGGTGGCCATCGCTGGGTAGAGCCCGGCGTAGGTGGAGTACAGCCGGTCATACAGCTGCGCTGCGGCCGGGTCCGGTTCGTAGCTGACACCGCGGCTGACCCAGCGATCGACGAGGTCGTCGGCGCTGTGGCCGTCGGTACCGATCGCGGCCAGCATCGCAGCACCCAGCGGGGTGGCGTTCTCGTTGGCGCTGACGGTCAGCGGCAGACCGGTCACGTCTGCCTTGACCTGCATCCACAGCGGGCTCCGGGTGGCGCCGCCGATGGCCAGCAACTCGGCGACGTGCGCTCCGGCTGCGGTCGCCACCTCGAGGTTGTGCCGCAGGGCGAACGCAACTCCCTCCATCACGGCGCGGTACAGCTGGCCGCGTCCGGTGGACAGCGTCAGGCCGACGAAGGCCCCGCGGGCATCCGCGTCCCACAACGGGGAGCGTTCGCCGGACAGGTAGGGCAGGAAGACCAGGCCGTCAGCGCCGAGCGGCGCGGCTGCTGCCAGTGCCGAGACCTCCTCGAAGATGCCCCTGCCCGATGCGGACGCGGCCAGTCGCTCGGCCTCGCCGGCCACCCGGGTCAGCCAGGCCAGGCTGGCGGAGCCGGCGACGGTACCGCCCTGCAGCAGCCAGCAGCCCGGCACGACGTGGCGGGAGAGGATGAGCCGTTCGTCCGCTGCCGGGGAGGCCATGGCGATCGACATGCCGCCGGCCTGCCCGCCCTGCTCCTGGGTCTGGCCGGGGCGGAGCACGCCCGCCCCGAGCGTGCCGCAGGCCGCGTCCAGGCCGCCGGCCACCACCGGGGTGCCCGCCGGCAGCCCGGTGGCCCGGGCGGCAGCGGGGGTGAGCCCGCCGACCACTGCCGAGGGTTCGACCGGCGTCGGGATCAGGCCGGGATCGATGCCGAGCCGGGCGGCCATGCCGGCATCCACCTCGCCGGTGGCGACGTCGATGAAGTGCAGGCCGTAGCCCTGCGAGTGTTCTTGGCTGGCGACCCCGGTCAGCCCCATCACGACGACGCTGTTGCACTGCAGGATCCACCGGGCGCGGGCGAAGGCCTCGGGCTGGTTGCGCTGGAACCACACCACCTTGGCAGTCGTGTAGCTGGGGCTCAGCCGGTTGCCCGCCAGGGCGAGGATGTCTGCGGCCGGAACGCGCTCGAGGAGCTCTTCGCAGATCGGTTGGGCGCGGGTGTCCATCCAGATCGGGGTGTTGGCGAGGATCGTGCCCGCCTCGTCGACCGGTACGGCTGCCCAGCTCTGGCCGTCGACGCCGATGCCCCGGACGGCGGCCGGCTCGAAGGCGCCGGACGCACACACCTCGGCAAGCGTCGCGAAGGCGCCGGCGACCCAGTCGTTGGCGTCCTGTTCCACCCATCCCGGTGCCGGGTTGTGCAGCGGGTACTGGTACTCGGCAACAGCCAGTGTGCGGCCTTCGGAGTCGACGGCCAGACACCGGCAGCCGGAGGTGCCGATGTCGACGCCGAGGTACACCGCGGCGGGAGTTCTGGTCATGCGGGTCACGCCTCCCCCTTGAGAGCGAAACGTTTTGTCCAAGGCTAGCGGAGCCGTTCCTCAGCCCGCAAGGCATCGCGCGAACCGTTTCGCCCTGCTTGTGGACCCACTTGACAACGAGTCGGCCAGCGCTAGGCTCGCCTTCACCGAAACGTTTCGCCAGACAGGGCTGCTGTGGCTGCTACCTACAAGGACATCCGGCGTCTGACCGGCCTGTCGCTGGCGACCATCTCCAAACACTTCAACGGCGGCAACGTCCTGCACGCCAACCGGGTCCTGATCGAGCAGGCCGCCAGTGACCTCGGCTACCAGGTGAACGACTTCGCGCGCGGACTGCGCAGCCGCAGGTCGATGACGCTGGGGGTGGTGCTGGCCGAACTGAACTCCACCTTCAACACGACCATCGTCTCGGCGATGGAGGAGCGCCTGCGTGAGGCCGGCTACGGCACCATCATCTGCAACTCCCAGGGCAGCCCGGCAGCCGAGGCCGAGGCGATCCGGTTCCTGATCGGCAAGATGGTGGACGGCATCGTGATCGTCCCGGTCGGCGACGAGGTGGACGGGCTGGCCGCGGCCGCCGAACGCGGGGTGCCGGTGGTGGCGGTGGACCGCGCGATCGCCAGAGCCGCCGTGGACGCTGTGGTGATCGACAACCGGGGGGCGATCGCCTCGGCCGTCGACCTGCTGGCGGGAGCCGGCCACACGGCTCTTGCCCTGCTGGCCGGCCCGGACACCACCTACACCATGCGGGAGCGCCGGATCGGGTTCCGCGAGGCGGTGAAGCGCCACACCGGCCGGTTCCCAGCCGACGCCCTGACCCAGCCGGACCCGGTCAACATCGAGGGCGGCCACCAGGGCTTCCGGCGCCTGATGCGGCTGGCTGCCCCACCTACCGCAGTGGTCTGTGCCAACTACGAGTTCACCCTCGGCGCGATCATCGCCCTCAACGAGTTGGGCCCGGAAGTGCCCGCGCCGGCGATCGTCGGTTTCGACAACCTCGAACTCGCCCGGATCATCCGGCCACGGCCGACCCTGGTCAGCCAACCCGTCGCACAGATCGCCACCCGGGCAGCCGAACTGATCCTGGAACGCGTGCGGGGTGAGGCTCCACCTGAGCCGCGCACGGTCGTGCTCGGCACCGAACTCGTGATCGGCGACGAGGTCACCTACACCAACGCCGGGAGCCGGGCATGACCGTCCTCACTGTCACCCTTAACGCAGCCATCGACAAGCGCTACGACGTCGGCCGGATCACCGTCGGCGAGGTGCAGCGGGTCGCCCGGGTGCTGGCCAGTGCCGGTGGGAAGGGTCTCAACGTTGCCCGCGGAGCCCAGCTGTGCGGTCAGGAGGTCGTTGCCACTGGCTTCGTCGCCGGATTCGCCGGCCAGTTCGTGACCAGCCAGGTCACGGCGCAGGGCATGCGAGAGGAGTTCATCCGCGTGCCGGGGGAGACCCGAACCTGCATCAACGTCATCGACGAGGAAGGGAACTCCACCGAGTTCCTCGAGCCCGGCGTGACGGTCACGGCGGCCGATCTCGCCGAGTTGCTGGCCCGCTACGAGCAACTGCTGCCGGAAGTGGACGTGGTCACCATCTCCGGCAGCGCACCCACCGGCTGTCCCTCCGACGTCTACGCGCCCCTGATCGCGGCGGCGAAGCGATCCGGTCGGCCGGTGGTCCTTGACACCAGCGGTGCGCTGCTGCAGGCCGGGGTGACCGCCGGACCCACCGTTGTGAAGCCGAACCGCGACGAGCTGGCCGCCCTGGCCGGCCGACCGCTGGACGACCTCGACTCGGTGGTGAGCGCGGCCCGGGACCTCTGCCGGCTCGGCGCAGCCTGGGTGGTCGTCTCCCTCGGCAGCGCCGGAGCTGTCGCCGTCAGCGGGACCCGCGCTGTCCACGCCCGGGCCCCGAAAGTGGCCGTCCTCAACCCGGTCGGCTGCGGTGATGTGCTCGTCGGCGGGCTGGCCAGCGGACTGGCGCTCGGCCTTGACGTCGACGCGGCACTGCCCCTGGCTGTGGCCGTCTCGGCCGCAGCCGCCGCCCATCCGGAGACCGGCCGGTTCGACCCGTTGTACGCAGCAAGCCTGGAAGTACCAACCACCGTCCTCTAGAGAGCGAAGACCATGCTGACCACCCACCTCACCCACCCGCCCCTGCTCGCGGCCCTGGCCGCTGCCGGCCACGGCTCGAAGGTGCTGATCGCAGACTCCAACTATCCGCACGCCACCGCCCACGGCCCCAACGCCCAGGTGGTCCACCTGAACCTGAGCCGCGGCCTGGTCAACGGCCCGGACGTGCTGACGGCGATCACCAGCGTGATCAAGGTGGAGAGCGCAGCGGTGATGGCCCCCGGCACGGACCTGTTGCCGGTCCACGAGGAGTACCAGGAACTGCTCGGCGACGACGTGCCGCTTGAGGTCATGGAACGGTTCGCCTTCTACGAGGCGGCGCGCGGCCAGGACCTCGCGCTGCTGGTGGCCACAGGTGAGGACCGGATCTACGCCAACCTGCTGCTCACCGTCGGCGTGGCGTCGGGCAACTGATGCTGGCATCGCTTCGCGAGCTGGCGCTCGCTGCCCACCAGGCCGGGACCGGGCTGGGCGCGTTCAATGTGATCCACCTGGAGCACGCGACCGCCTTCGTCCGAGCGGCCGAGCGGGCCGGTACCCCGGTGGTGCTGCAGATCTCCGAGAATGCTGTGAAGTACCACGGGGCACTTGAGCCGATCTGTGTCGCAGCCCTGGCCGTGGCCAGGGCCGCGACGGTGCCGGTCGTGGTCCACCTCGACCATGCCGAGGACACCGACCTGATCCGGCGCGCGGTGGAACTGGGGATCGGGTCGGTGATGTACGACGGATCGAAACTCCCGGACGCCGAGAACCGGGAGACCACGGCAGCCATGGTCGCCCTTTGCCACGCCGCCGGCGTCGACGTGGAGGCGGAGCTGGGCGAGGTGGGCGGCAAGAACGGCGTCCACGACCCGTCGGCGCGCACCTCGCCTGCGGATGCGGCAGCCTTCGTCGCTGACACCGGGGTGGACCTGCTGGCCGTTGCGGTCGGTTCGTCCCACGCCATGACCACCCGGGACGCGCACCTCGACGAGGAGCTGATCCGGGCGATCCGGGCGGTGGTGCCCGTCCCGCTGGTGCTGCACGGGTCCTCCGGCGTCTCCGACGCGGGCATGCGAGGGGCGATCGGCGCCGGGATCACCAAGATCAACGTCTCCACCCACCTCAACCAGGTGTTCACCGGCGCCGTCCGGGCTGCCCTTGCCGCCGAGCCGGCGCTGGTCGACTCCCGCAAATGGCTGAAGCCGGCCCGCGCAGCGGTCGAGGACGAGACCTTCCGGTTGCTCAACCTTTACCGCTGAGCGGGCCTGCCCTCAGGCCTTCAGGGCCGCGGCCCTTGCGTTGGCCTCGGTCTCGGCGATCCGGGTGAGCAGCTCGTCGGTGCGGGACTCCTCCTCCAGCGATTCGGTGAGCAGGTCGGCCCCCTCGGGAATGCCCAGCATCTTCGCCCACCGCCGCAGGGTGCCGTAGCGGGTGATCTCGTAGTGCTCCACGGCCTGCGCCGAGGCGATCATGGCGGCGTCGGCGGCCGGGGAGTCCTGGTACTCCTCGAGGTGCTCGTCGCCTTCCTTGAGGATGCCGTCGATGGCGTCGCAACGCTTGCTGGTCGGCTTGCGGTCGATCAGCCCGAAGACCTTCTCGAGGCGCTGGATCTGGCCCTCGGTCTCGGTGTGGTGGTGCTCGAAGGCCGACTTCAACTCGTCGGACACCGCAGCCTTCTGCAGCTTGGGAAGGGTCCGGAGAATGTGTCGCTCCGCGTAGTACATGTCCCGCAGGGTGTCGTAGAACAGGCTGTCCAGGTTCTTCTCGGCCATGGCCAGGTCCTTTCGCTCGCATGGGTGGTCGCTGATGCCCAGACGTACCCACCGGCGGCCGCTGGCAATCAGCGAACGGCGTCCACAAGTGCATCGGATCGCCGGTTGCCCACCTCGGCGTAACTGACCGCGGCGACGATGAGCACGCAGGCCCCGATCTGGGTGACGGTCAGCGACTCGCCCAGCGCCAGCCAGCCGGTGAGCAGGGCCACGGCCGGGACCAGGTTGATCATCAGGGAGGCCTGCGTCGCGGGCACCAGCTTCAGGGCCGAGTTGTACAGGCCGAAAGCGGCGAGCCCGCAGCCGGCGCCGAGGTAGACGACCGAGAGCCACGCCAGTCCGGGGACGGCGGTCCAGTCGACCGGGCCGGAAGCCAGCGCCAGCGGGGCGAAGAAGACGGTGCCGACGGCCATCTGCAGCCCGGTGAGGAGCCACGGGTCGTAGCGGGCGCTGAGGTGCTTGATCGTGATCGTCGACCCGGCAGCGGCCAGCATGGCCGCGAGCTCGAGCAGGTTGCCGAGGATCGGGTTGGGCGCGCTCGGTTGCTGCGTCCCGGCAACGGAAAGGACCACCACGCCGACGATGGAGGCGAGGATCGCGGCAGTGGCCCGAAGGGTGGGCCGCTCCCGCAGCAGGGCCCAGGCGCTCACCGCGACGATCAACGGCATGACGGCGGCGATCACGCCGGCCTGGCTGGAGGTCGTGAACTGGATGGCGAAGCCCTCGAGTGCGAAGTAGAGGCACGGGAGGCAGAGGGACGACACCGCCAGGTACAACCAGTCGCCGGAACGGTAGTCGGGTCGCTTCACGCGGGAGAGCAACGGCAGGAAGGCGAGCAGGGCGACCAGCATCCGGAGCCAGATCACATACATCGGCGGGAAGCTGGCGTAGGCGGCCTTGGTCACGGCGAAGCTGGTGCCCCAGAGGACCACCGAGCCGAGCAGGAAGGCCAGTGGTCTCAGGTTCTGCTCGGTCACCGATCCGCTTCCATGATCGTTCGTTCGTCTTGGGCTGTCGCCGGAGTCAGGTTAGCGGTGGACGCCCGGCCCCAGCACCGGAGCCGGCTTCCCGGACGCCCTCGCTGTGCCGGCGGGTGAACGGGGAGCAGAATGCCAATGGCAGCTGCTGACGAAGGTGCCGATGCGACCACCATGGAAGTGGATTGATGAGACAACTCGATTTCGACCTGGATACCACCACCCGCGACGCGGTGCTGCGGATCAGCGCAAGGGGCCGGTTGATCCTGGTGCACCCGATGGCGAACCGGGGGACAGCCTTCACCTTGTCGCAGCGGGAGCAGTTGGGCCTCTCCGGGCTGCTGCCGAGCCGGGTGACCACCATCGAGGAGCAGATGCGGCGGACCTACGCCCAGTACCTGCGTTCGCCGTCGCCGCTGTCGAAGTTCATCTACCTCTCGCAGTTGCGCGACCGCAACGAGGTGCTGTTCTACCGGCTGCTGAGTGAACACCTGGAGGAGATGCTGCCGATCATCTACACCCCGACCATCGGCGAGGCGATCGAGCGGTTCAGTCACGAGTACGTCGGTGCCCGCGGCCTGTTCCTCTCGATCGACCATCCCGAACTGATCGAGCAGTCCCTGCGCGACTTCGAACTGGACGCGGACGACGTCGACCTGGTGGTGGTGACCGACTCGGAGGGGATCCTTGGCATCGGGGACCAGGGCATCGGCGGCATCCAGATCGCGATCGGCAAGCTGGGCGTGTACACAGCCGCTGCCGGAATCCACCCGCGGCGGGCCATTCCGGTGGTGATCGACGTCGGCACGGACAACCTCGGCCTGCTGAACAGCGACCTGTACCTCGGCGAGCAGCATGCCCGGGTGCGGGGCGAGCGCTACGACGAGTTCATCGACACCTTCGTGCAGGCGGTCAACACGCTGTTCCCGAACGCGATGCTGCACTGGGAGGACTTCGGTGCCGGCAACGCCCACCGCATCCTGAACCGCTACTCCAACCAGATCTGCACGTTCAACGACGACATCCAGGGCACGGCTGCTGTGGTGCTGGCAGCTGTGCTCGCGGCCGTCCGGTTGAC
>JADLEH010000020.1 GCA_020846255.1 Propionibacteriaceae bacterium | reverse complement strand
GGGCCTGCATCGGCTCGTTCACCAACGTCGTCATCCACCGCCTGCCCTGCCCTCTCGACGAACCCAACGAGTTCGGCGACGTTTGGGACACCAACCCGTGGCGCAGCGTGCTGGGCGGCGACAGCTCGTGTGCCGACTGCGGTCGCAAGCTCACCGTCGCCGACCTGATCCCCGTGTTCTCCTGGCTGGTGCTGCGTGGTCGGTGCCGGGACTGCGGCGCCCGCATCCCCGCGTACCACCCACTCGTCGAGGCCCTCGTACCCGCTCTCGGGGTTGTCGCCTGGGTCGTCGTCGGCTGGGGATGGCGACTCCCGTTGCTGTTGTGGTTGATCCCCACCGGGCTTGCGATCTCGGTGATCGACTTCCAGGTCCTCATCGTGCCGACCCGTATCGTGTGGCCCAGTTTCTTCGTCGCCGTCGCGATCGCAGTGGCGGTTGCTCTCGTGATCGACCAGCCGCGGTTCCTCCTCAACGGGCTTGTCGGCATCGCGGCGCTGGCGGGGCCGCTGTTCGTCATCTGGTTCATCATGCCCAGCGGCATGGGCTTCGGCGACGTGCGCCTGGCGACCCTGTTGGGCTGGTGCGTCGGGTTCAGCAGCGGGCGCTCCTACGGCCACTCGGCGACGCTGTCGTTCCTGACGTTGGCCGCCGCCGCCGTCCTCGGGCTGATCATCGGCATCGGCGCGCTGGGTGCCCGCGGCCGCAACGCCAAGGTTCCCTTCGGGCCGTCACTGCTGATCGCCGGATGGGCGGTCGCCTTATTCGCACCGACCGTGATCGGCCAGGGTCCCTCATAGGCGGAACCGGTTCAGTTCGGCGGGACGAAACCCTCCGGCAGCTTGTCGGTGACGATCACGTAACGTCCCGAATCCCGGTACTGGATCTCCACCGATACCACGACACGCGAACGGCGGTCGTCCACCTCGCCCGTGCGGGCGTCCATCTCGGCCGAGGTCCCGTGGAGCGTGACCATCAACGCCGGTGCGGCCTGCCCGGATCTGCGGGCAACCGACACGACCGCGCCCTCGATGTCGTAAACAGGCAAAGAAACAGGCCCGCCCTTTCTCATGGTGTCGATCTGGCCGCGGGTCTTGTCCAGCCACGGGCCATCGGCGTAGCGCTTGGCCGCCTTCAGATCGAGGATCCGCACGGCATCCACCAGCTCAGCAAGGTCCTCCAGGGTGTCGGAGACCATCTGGCGGGCATCACGCAGCGGAATGCGGGTCGCCACCTCGTCGTTCGCATCGACCCTTGTCTCCGGCAGGTCTCCACTGGATCCGAACGTGGCCGACCGAGCCCTGGCGTCGCTGCTGGGCACGAAACGGCTGGGAACCGACGGCGCTCCGAGGGCGCTCCAAGCCATGGCCAACAACACGACCACCGCGGCGACCTCAACCGCGGGCCGTCGTTGCGGAGGCGGTCTCGGAGCATCCTTCCGGAGCATGGCCTCCAGCAACTCCGCTCCATCCAGTCGTCGCTCGAGAACGGGCGTGAGCGCGAAGACGACGGTGAGTGCCGCAAGCACCCCCACCTTGTGTGCGAACTCGGTCGTCTGAAACGACACGAACAGACCGGCGAGTACTCCCGCCAGTGGCCCGAACCAGCGCCGCGCCCGGGGTGTGATCGGCACGGTCCGCGGGTCTGTGACCATGAACATCGCAAACAGCACCGTCTCGGGTGAACCGAACACCACCCTCGCGAAGTCCGTCCCGCACATCGGCTGGAGGCTCCAGCGAGCCGTCATGCAATGGTCCCCCAGCGCACCCATCAAGAGGAGCAGGCCCGCGAACACCGCCCAGAACGAGAGCGCCAACGACAGGAGACGGCCACGCCACAGGATCATCGAACCACCGACGGCCACGAGAACAAGGGCCACGGCGAGCCCCCAGGACATGGGCCCCCACCAGAAGTCGAGGGGCTCCACCATGTCGGAGCCGAGGATGAGGAAGGCGACCACCAGCGCCAGGTTGGACGGGTTGAAGATGTGCCGCCCCCGCGAACGGAACAGAGCCTTGGACGCCATCGCGAAGACACAGGTCGCGACGTAGATGTGCCAACCCTTGAGGCTCCACCAGTCCCCGTGGTCGGTTCCGTTCACACGGAGGACGAGCGCGATGCCGTTGCCGGTGAGCATGGCACTGGCCGGCCATTCGAGGATCCGCGACTTGCGCCAGGTCGAGACGACGCTGATGAGTGCACATGTCCCGATCGACAGCAGGATCTGCGCGATGGAGAGCTCGAAGCCCAGCGCGATCTGCCCGAGCGCCTGGACCGACAACAACACGAATGCCACATGCGAACGGGGATCGCGGATGCCGGGTGGCCGCACGACGATCTCACGTCGACCCAATCGCAGGACACGAAGGGCCTTCTCGCCGGGGGCGCCGAGGGATGCCGCCTCGGCGACGGCGGCGGTGCTCAGGGGTTCCTCCACCTATGGTCTCTCCATGCCCAATGCCCCTTCCCCATCTCCCGTACCGATGGTAGCCGGAACCACCACGTGAATGGGATGGAACCCCCGGCACGACCCGGCTGAGCGGTTCAGGGGGTCACCGCTGGGGGTCGACCGGCGAAGGCAACCGGCGTACGAATCCGGCCGCACATCAGGGAAACGTACGCAGGTCCGGGTTGTGGGCCGTCCACGACCACCACCCCCTTGGAGCACTCACGTACGTGGGATGATGTGCCATGCGGATGCAACGGATCGCAGCCACCACGGTCGTCGCGGTCGTCGCCGTGTCGATCGCGGTCCGCGTCCAACGCGACGCGCGGGATCCAGCCTCGGGGTCTTCAATGGAGGCCGGAGCCGACGCCGTCACTCAGCCCTCCCGGTTCCGGTTCACGGATGTGAGCGCCGACGCGGGACTGACCGAAACCCACAGCGACCTCGGACTTGCCGCCGAGCAAGCAATGACCTCGGGAGTGGCGGTCGCCGACGTTTACGGAACTGGTCGCTACGACATCTACCTCACACGAGTGGGCAAACCCAACTCCCTGTACCGGAACAACGGCGACGGAACGTTCAGCGATACCACCTCAGAAGCCGGACTGATTGGACCTGCCCCCGGAGAAGGGTCGTCGGCGCCCGTCTTCGCCGACTTCGACGCCGACGGATGTCCCGACCTGTTCGTCACCGCCGCCCGTCGGGGTCGCCGTGCACTTTTCATGAACGACTGTCACGGACGGTTCATCGACGAGACACAGGCACGCGGGCTGGCGGTGGCAGCTCCGACTGACGGCCAGGACGCGCACGAGCACGGCGCCGCAGTCAGCGACTACGACCTCGACGGCGACCTCGACCTCCTCGTCCTGCGGTGGGACCCGCTGTCATACGCCACTGCATCCAGTACCGAGAGAGCATGCGGCTCCGCGGATCACATGATCTCGGAGCCCGCCAAACCGAGTCGCAGCGGGCTGTTCCGCAACGACGGAACTGGACACTTCACGGAGGTCTCAGACGAAACCGGCTTGTCTCTTGACGGGCTGCACGCCTTCACCGGCCAGTTCCTGGACATGGTTGGCGACGACTTCCCCGACCTTGCAGTCACCGGCGACTTCTGTACGAGCAGGTTGTTCGAAAACGTCGGCGGCACGCGATTCCGTGATGTCACCGGATCCGCCTCCGTTGGCATCGACGAGAACGGGATGGGATCGGTCGTCGCCGACATCGACGGAAACGGCACAGCGGACTGGTTCGTCACCTCGATCTGGTTCCCAACACCCCCCGGGCTACGAGATTCGTCCAAGCTCGGCTGGACCGGCAACAAGCTCTACCTGAACCAAGGTGATGGATCATTCGAGGAGAAGGCACAAGCCGCGGGGCTGGAGGCGGGATGGTGGGGCTGGGGAGCTGCGATCGAGGACTTCGACCACGACGGTCACCTTGACGTAGTGCTGACGAACGGGTTCGACGACTCCGTGACATCGGCCGAGCGCAACCCCGCCTTCTCGGCATTCGTCAACGACCCGATGCGGTACTGGCGCGGATCGCCTGGGCTACGGTTCACCGAGATGGCAGCCGATGTCGGACTGCGGGATGTCGGAGTCGGCCACGCATTGGTTTCGTTCGACTTCGACGGAGACGGGGATCTGGATCTCCTGATCGCCAGATCGAACAAGACACCGCTGCTCTACCGCAATGACCTGGAGAGCGACAGCTCCTGGCTCCGGGTTCGACTCGTCGATGAGACAACGCCCGGGAACCGGTCCGGAATCGGAGCGAAGGTGGAGATCCGCACACGACTTCGCACGATCACGGGCTGGATCGACACCAGCGGCTCCTACGAGTCACAGAAGCCAGCGGAGATGCATGCCGCGATCACCCCGCGCGACACCGTACTCGAGGTCGCCGTATGGTGGCCGGGCGCGGATTCGCCACAGGTAATCAAGCAGCCGCCGGTCGATCGAGTGCTCAGCATCCAGCGGAGCCCCGGATGAAGCACAAGCCGCTGAGAAGCGTAAGGTCCGCGACTCCCGAACACGGCGCGACGGCACGGCGCGTAATCAGCGTTCTTGTCGCCACCGGCCTCGTGTTCTCAGCCTGCTCCTCGACCAGGGCCAACCGCCGGGACTCACGAGGAGACAACAAGACAGCCGAGGCTGTGCTGTCGGAGACCTGCTGGACGACCACCGTGGACAACGCCTGGTCCAGCTCCCCCAACGCCACTGACCTCACTGGTGACGGCGTTCTGGATGTCGTCGTGGGGACCAACGGCTCACCCGCCTTTGTGGTGGCCGTCGACGGAGCGAACGGCGACGTGCTCTGGAAGTCCGAGGTCGGCAGCGACGTGTACACCAGCGCGGCGTTCCTCGACTCCAACGGCGACTCCACGCCCGATGTCGTCATGGGTGGCCGTTCCAACGACCTGTTCGCCTTCGATGGCCGCACTGGATCACTGCTCTGGTCGACCCGTCGCACCAACCCCGGACTGCCCCCCCTCTGGTTCGGCTCGGCCACCCCGGTAGCCGACGTGAACGGCGACGGCGTCGCCGATCTACTCGCCCCCCAATCGGGGGAGGATGCCGGCAAGTTGCGCGCCGGTATCCTCCACCTCATCTCGGGAGTGGACGGCTCGGTTCTGCGCAGCGACACGACACCCGACAATCGGGAGATCTACTCGCCCCCGGCCCTCGCCGCGGGGGTGGACCTATCGGGTCAGGATGTCTATGTCGGGACCGGCGGTGAGTCGATTCCCGGCGCAGTCACCGCAATGCGCTACGGATCCGGTGCCACGGCTGCACCGAGGGTCGTCTGGACGGTTCCGACAGACGGAGTCGTCGCGCCTCCGATCGTGGCAACGATCGGAGGCCGCAAAATAGTGCTCGCATCCACTTGGGGAGGCGAAACGATTGCCATCGACGCCGAGCACGGTGAGGTCATCTGGAGGAATCACCAACCCGGCCACGTCGCTCTCGCTCCGCCGGTGGCGCCTGTACCTGAGACCGGATGGGTGATCGTCTCCTCGTCGAGGGGGACGACCTTCCCCCCTGTTGGCGAGGACACGGTGGTGAGGTGGATCGACACCCAGTCGGGCACCACGATCCGCGAGAAGAACATCGGAGGGCTGAGCATCGCGGATCCAATCCTGTTCGACTTCGACGATGACGGCGAGCAAGACCTGCTGGTCACACCGGTCGCGAACGCTTTCGAAGGTGGGACGGGAGAGCGGGGCCGACTGCTGGTCCTCGACGCAGCCCGCGGGGCGGCACTGACATCTGCGCCTTTCGAGAAGTTCGCGGCCTCAACACCACTGATCGCGGACCTCGAAGGTGACGGGCGTGCGGAACTCATCCACGCCGCCTATCCAGGGCTCCGGTGCTACCGATTGGACACTGAGATCGGGGCTGACAGAGTCGCCCGGGGCTACCGCAACCCGGAATGACGGGGTTTCACTCCATCCGCGGGCGGCCTTGCCACCTCAAGGTCGCACCAATCCAGGGGTCGTGCAAACCCCGGTCACCCTCGAGGCCGAGACACGGTCAGAACTCTGTTCGTCGCTACGTCGTCGATCACCTGGGCTCTGGGGCGGCCTGGCCAGGTGACCTCCACCCGGACTCGACCTGCGCCCTTTCCCAATCCCACGTGCACCTCGGCGGGCTTCTGCGATTCGTAACTGCCGTCGGTGACGATCCAGCGCACCTGCCGCTGGCCGTCGGCACGAACGACGACCCTCGCTCCGACCCCTTGGCGGTTGGCCGGGTTGGTCGGGTCGTCGAGCTTGACAGTCAGCCAACCACGATCCCGCGGGGTGTCGTTGCGGTAGAGAATTGGGGTCGTGCGGCTTCGCGCCACGAGGATGTCGAGGTCCCCGTCGCGATCGAAGTCAAACGTCACCAAACCGATCCCGGCTTCGGTGTCGGTCAACCCCACCCTGTCGGCAACGTCCACGAAACCCTTGCCGGCACGGACCCAGAATCGCATGGGGTCTTCTGCGAAAGGGTCGAAGAAGGGATCGTTCGATGCGCCTCGCGGTGGCGGCGACAGGGTCATGCCGTTCGTCTGCACCACTTCCATGTCACCGTCGTTGTCGAAGTCCTCGATGGCGGCACCCCAACCCCACCACCCATCGCGCAGGCCAAAGCGGTCTGTGGTGTCCTCGAAGGTTCCGTCGCCTCGGTTCCGGTAGAGACGATTGCCCGAGCACCCGGTAGGGCCGAGCGTGTTGCAGCCTGTCTCCCGCCCTGGATGCGAGATGGAGGTCACGAACCAGTCCATGTCGCCGTCGTCATCGACATCGGTGATCACCGAGCCCATCCCGTTCTCGTCGGTGCCAACACCGATCTCAGCAGTGACGTCTCTGAAGAGGCCTCGGTCGTTGTGGAAGACCTTCGACGTACAGACATCACCCGTGACGAGGAGCTCCGGCCAACCGTCATCATCGATATCGGCGAACTGACCCGTGAACGCGAGCACTCCGCGGAAGTCCAGACCGACCGACGCCGTCACGTCTGAGAAGTGGCCGGAACCGTCGTTGCGATACAGACGACTTCTATTGGGCGTCATCGGCACGGGTGCCACACGATCGGACTCCGACGCCCCCGAGATGGTGCGGTGCGCCTTGCACAACCCGTCCCGATCCGAGGCCTTGGCGTCTGGCAGATAGGAGCCCTGGTCCCACTGGAGCACCAGTAGATCGAGGTCGCCATCGACGTCGAAGTCGCCGAAGGTGACCCCATGTTCCTGGGCACCGAAATCGGTCGATCCTGGCGTCACGTCGATGCCCCGCGCCGCGGTCTCCTCACGGAAGGTTCCGTCGCAGTTGTTCATGAACAGAACAGATCGTCCCTGTCGCGCCGGTGAGACGTAGAGGTCGGCACATCCGTCTACATCGACATCGGCGAATGCCGCCCCGTGTGATCCGTTGCGGGGATCGACTCCCCCCACACCTGCCTGCTCTGTCACGTCGGCGAAGGTTCCGTCCCCGTTGTTGCGATAGAGGGAGTTCGGGCGACCGATGCGTGTGAAGTAGATGTCGAGGTTCCCGGTTCCGAATACATCCGCAACCGCGACGCCAGCGGTCATCGCCTCGTCACCGTAGAGACTCTCGATGCTGTGTGGCTCGGCGAGTCCCACCTTCTCCGTTACATCGGTGAAGGTCATGCCGTTCAGCTTCGGGGTGCTCGTGTGCGTGCCCACGCCCTTCGACCCTGGCGCGTCGATGCTCGGATCACCGTCGGTGGCTATTCGAACGATGACCAACCCGGCGAACACCACCAGGGTCGCCAACAGAGCGACGGGAGAGACGGGCAGCAGACCCCTCTGCCTGCTGTGCGCGCCCGCGGAGTCGATCACCCGCCCCGGATGGCTTCTCGGATCTCAGCGATCGAGGCCGCACACGAAGCGGTGCCGGTGCCGGGATCAACCTCGGACGACGAGATCACCTTGTCACCGACACGAACCTCACACCCCAACGATCCCTCTGCCGTCGGCTGAACCGACATGTTGAAGTCGTATGGCACTCGCAACTCGATGGTCTGTTGCCATCCACCCTGCACGTTCTCGGTCAGTGGCTTGCCATCCGGCAGAGTGAAGGTGACAGCACCTGAACCCGTGCCCGTCACGGAGAGAGTCAGCACAGGGAGTTCCGTCGAGTCCGCGAGGGTCGCGATCAGTTTCATCGCGTCGGGACAGAGCACATCACCGATCTTGACGATCTCATCGACGATCGAGCGGTCAACGCCCCAGGACTCCGATGTGGATTTGACGAGGTCCTCATAGGTCGGTTTCGGTGCGGTGCTGGCCGCCAACGACTGGGCGTACGCACACATCCCGTGCCCGAAACCGAGCTGCTTCTCCTCCCCGAGCTTCTTGAGCTTGTCCGATCCGTTCTCAGTGAGACGAGCCTTGAATATCGCGTCAGCGCACTGAGATGTGAGTGCGGTGGTCGATGGTCCATTGGTGGCGCTGCGACACTCCGCTGGGCGAGCCGACGCCTCCGCCTTCGAGTCACCCGATCGAGACTGCTCGGAGGCGCGAGAGTCCGATGCGCGCGAACACCCCGACGACACGAAACCCAGCGAGACGACCAGTACGAGGAGCCGCGCTATCAACATACCCCCACGAGTTTCACAGACCGCACCTGGGACCGCAACGCGCGTCACCTGGATCGGAGCAGATACGTGGGAACGCGGCTGGCGGAGGTCCCGGCGGGGCAACCCGAACCAGCTACCGTTCTTCGACATGGCCGGCGATCATGGACCGCGGGATGCTCTCGCACAGTCGCCGACTCGGCGTACCGGCAAGCAACGCGCTTTAGGTGTGCTCCTACTGGGCGCCATGATCGTCGCTTCGTGCGCCTACACAACTGATGACCCCAGCGAGCCGAGCATGAGCGTCCCCAAGGAGCCGGGCATCTTCTCCGCGCCCTGTTGGACAACCAAGGTTGACGGTGCGTGGGCAAGCTCGCCAACCGTCAGTGACCTAACAGGCGACGGAGTGTTGGACATCGTGGTCGGCACAATCAACTCACCCGCGTTCGTCGTCGCGGTCGATGGGGCAAACGGCGTGATCCTTTGGCAGTCCGAAGTGCCACGCGATGTCTACACCAGCGCTGCCTTCATCGATGCCAACGGTGACTCCACACCAGATGTCGTGATGGGTGGTCGCTCGAATGACCTCTTCGCGTTCGACGGACGGACGGGCTCGATCCTTTGGTCGGCTCGCCGAGCGAACCCATCGCTTCCTGAACTCTGGTTCGGGTCGGCTACACCCGTCGGCGACCTGAACGGTGACGGCACCATCGACATTCTTGCCCCCCAATCGGGGGAGGACACCGGAAACCTGCGTGCGGGCTATCTTCATCTTCTATCCGGTGCTGACGGTACCGTTCTCAGGACCGACACGACACCCGATGCCAAGGAGATCTACTCGCCTCCCTTCGTCCTCGAGGGTGTACCGCTCTCGAACCAGGATGTATACCTCGGTACCGGAGGCGAGTCGGTTCAAGGTGCCGTCTCGGCGCTGCGATACGGGCCCACGCTCTCTGACGCCCCAAGGCTCGCCTGGTCGGTACCGACCGACGGGGTCGTGGCGCCACCGGTTACCGCCGTGTTTGGAATGCGAAAGGTTGTGCTTGCCACCACATGGGGAGCGGAGACGCTCGCGATCGACGCTGAGAGTGGCACGGTCCTCTGGAGGAACCACCGCCGCGGTCATGTCTCCGCTGCACCGGTAGCGGTACCCGCGAGCGAGAAAGGCTGGGTGGTCGTCACCTCCTCAGCGGGAGAGACCTTCCCACCGGTCGGCGAGGACAGCGTCGTCAGGTGGATCGACACAAGTTCCGGTTCGACGATCAGGGAAAGGGACCTCGACGGTCTCAGCGCTACTGACCCGATCCTCTTCGACTTCGACGATGATGGCCGCCAAGACCTCCTGGTGGCACCAGTTCATGAAGCCTTCGCCGGCAGGTCCGACGAGAAGGGCGAGCTGCTGATCCTCGACACGGAGGACGGGGATCCACTGGCATCCGCAGGCTTCGCGAGGTTCGCCGCCTCCACGCCCCTGATTGCCGACCTGGACGACGACGGACTCGCCGAACTGGTACACACCAGCCAGACTGGCATTCGTTGCTATCGCTTGACCACTGCGATCGAAGTGAACAGGGTGGCGGCGGGCTATCGCCACACGAGGTGAGTTGAGACGCGCTGCCCCACGCTGCACCGCCATCGCAGGCGACCCATCATGGTTCGTTTCGTCTCACGACCAGAACTTGGTTGGGTTCGACATCGTCAACCGCCTGCACCACTTGGGTACCTGGCCAGGTGACCTCCACGCGAACGCCATCGCGCTCATCACCCAGCCCCACGTGCACCTCCGCGGGCTTCTGGGACTCGTAACTGCCATCGGTCGCGATGCGCTTTACCTGTCGACGACTTCCGGAGACAACCACAACACGCGCACCCTCAGCCCGGGAGTTCCCAGGAGTCGTCTGGTCATCAAGTCTCACCGTCAGCCAGTTGCTGTCATGGGGAGCATCGTTGCGGAAAAGCAAAGGGGTTGTAACACTCCGTGCCACCAGAATGTCGAGGTCGCCGTCGCTGTCGTAATCGAATGGCACCAGCCCGACGCCCGTCGCGGAATCCGCTAACCCGACCTTGTCGGCAACCTCCACGAAACGCCTACCGTCACGAACCCAGAAACGCATCGGATCCTTCTCGAAGGGCTTGAAGAACGGATCATTCGACGCGCCACGCGGAGCCGGGGCAAGTGTCATCCCGTTCGTCTGTACGACCTCCACATCCCCGTCGTTGTCGAAGTCCTCTATCGCGGCACCCCAGCCCCACCACCCATCCCTCAAACCAAACCTGTCGGTTGCATCCTCAAACGTGCCGTCACCTCGGTTGTGGTAGAGGCGGTTCCCGGAGCACCCCGTGGGACCGAGGGTGTTGCAACCGGTAGACCGTGACGGATGCGAAACCGATGTCACGAACCAGTCGTACCGGCCATCGTCGTCCACATCGGCTACAACCGAACCCATCCCGTTCTCGTCCGTACCCACGCCGATCTCTGCAGTCACATCCACAAATCGAACTCCGCCCAGATTGCGATAGACCCGTGACGTGCAATAGTCGCCCGTCATCAGCAATTCCGGCCAACCGTCGCCGTTGAGGTCGACGAACTGGCCGGTGAACGCAAGGACACCGCGAAAGTCGAGACCAACCGTCGCCGTTACATCGTTGAAATGACCCGACCCGTCGTTTTGGTACAGACGACTGCGGTTCAGCGAGCCGGGCGGGGGGGCACCACGTTGACCCGCCGCACCAGGGGACCAACGCCACTTGCACAACCCGTCCTTACCGGCGCCCCTGAAATCATCTCCCTGGAGGTAGCCCTGATCCCAATGGAGTACGAGAAGGTCGAGGTCACCGTCGAGGTCAAAGTCCCCGAAGGTAACGCCATGCTCCTGTGCTCCGAAGTCAGGGGATCCAGGCGTGACATCAATGCCGCGGGTTGCCGCCTCTTCACGGAAAGTCCCATTGCAGTTGTTCACATAGAGAGTGGAGCGTCCAGCCCGAGCCGGGGCCACGTACAAGTCCATGCAACCATCAGCGTCGATATCGGCAAACGCAGCCGCGTGGGATCCGTTGAACGGATCCTCTCCTGCGACGCCAGCCTGTTCAGCAACATCAGTGAATGTGCCATCCCCATTGTTGTGATAAAGGGCGTTCGGGCGACCGATGCGGGGTAGGAAGATGTCCTGCCTGCCCGATCCGAATACATCTGCTACCGCAACGCCGGCCGACATCGAGTCGTCACCGTACAAGTTCTCTGCACTGTGTCGTTCGCCGAGACCGGCATTGAACGTGACATCCGTGAATCTCAATCCGTTGAGCTCGACCGATGAGATCTTCCTGTCAGCGTGGCCCTTCTCGGAACCTTTCCTATCGGGAATGTTCTGGTCGGCACCGCCGGCGGCGACCAGCCGAACGACAGCGAGAGCGACGAGCACCGCCAGGACTACCACCAGCGCGCCCCGGGGAAGGCGCTGGTGTCCGCGGTCCCGACCTCGCCGGTCGGGCAGCTCAGTAACCACGGGAAGCCGCGAGAAGTTCCGTTATCGTTGCGCCACACGGTGTGGTGCCTGACCCACGATCAACTCTCGCAAGGTCACGGCACCTGGACACCGTTGATGTACGACCGGAGCGCAACTGCGGCAGCGCCTGAGTTCCCGCTTGCCCCCGCTGAGGAGTTCGAGCCTGCGCCGCCGTTCTGGCCTGCGTAGCAACCGTTTCCATTCGAGTATTCGCCCTGGCTCGAATTACCCCGTGTGCCACCACCGCCGCCGGAGGCGCCGCTCCCCCCAGAACCCCCGGCGCCGACTGCGCCCGCAGAACCCTTGTTCAGAGTAGGCGTGACGGTCTGGTTGACCGTGCTGGCGGGAGAATAGACAGCTATCGAGGGTCCGGCGGCGCCACCGCCGCCACCCGAACCGGACCCACCGGCGCCGCCGCCGCCACCGCCGCCACCCGAACCGTTCTCCTGGCCGGTGTTGCAGCTACCACCGTTGCCGCCGTTGCCGCCGTTGCCGCCTTTGCCGCCGGCACCACCGGTGCCGCCGTTGCCGCCGTTGCCGGCCGTTACGGTGCTCGCGGTGACGGTGCTCGCTGTGCTGGAGAAGGTAACCGAGGACGACGCGCCGCTCAGGTAGACACCGAAGCTGCCGCCCGCGGACTGCCCGCCACCTCCACCATTGCCGTAGGAACCGCCTCCTCCTCCACCACCACCACCGGCGCCGGCATCCGCTGTGCAGCTCCAACTGCTGCCACCGTCGCCCGCACCTCCGCCACCTCCACCACCGCCGTGACCGTGGGCGCCGGTGTTGCCGCCACCACCACCGGCGGGGATCCAGGTCAGGCCGCCGAGGTTGATGTTGAAGGCGGCACCGGAGCCTCCGGTTCCGGACGATGTCCCTGCCGCAGCTGCGGTAGCTCGGTTGCCGCCTGCGCCTGCTGGAGAGTCATTGCAGTTGCCGTTGGCACCACCACCACCGCCGCCGTTACCGCCGCCACCCCCGGATACCGTACCGGCACCGCCACCACCACCGGAGTTGTTGCCCTGTCCGCCGCCGTTGCCGCCGTTGCCGCCGTTTCGGCCGTTTCCACCGCCACCGCCGCCACCGCCGCCACCGCCGGTGCAACAACCTCCATTGCCTTCGCCGTTACCGCCGCCGTTGCCACCGTTCCCGTTGGCACCGCCGGAGCCGGTTCCACCCACCGCGCCAGGGTTGCCGTTGGCGGCGGTGATGTCGACATCGTCGAGCACGACTGTCGCGTTGTTGATGACCCGCAGGCCGTAGGTGCTCGCCCCGTCGGCAGAACCCGTGTTCGTCGCCGAGACGTTCAGTTGGCGGAAGGTGTAACCGGTCTTACCGTCGATGAGCACCGCCGTCCCCTGCCCGGAGATGGTGGCGACGTTCGAGCCGGCAAGCCCGCGGAGCCAACTGCCGGCGTTGTGGCCTCCGGTCAAGGTCACGTTGTTCGGGAACGATCCTCCGGTCGCGTTCACCGCCGCGTAGGACCCGGCCGAGACCACGATGTTGGAACGACCGGAAGATTGAGCTGCCTGTAGGGCCTGGTCGATGGTTTGCTTCGGACCACCGCTGCAAAGGGCACCGTTCTCCGGGCAGAGCCCGTTGTTGCCGGCACTACCGCTGGGCGAGACGAAGATGCTCTCGGCCACCGCGAAATCGATGAACACGGTGTTGAGCGCCGCGGTGCTCACATTTCCGGCGCCGTCGATGGACTCGACCTTGAACTGGTACGAGCCGCCCTTCGAGAAGTTCGACACAGGGAAGGATGCCGACCATGTCGAGTTGGAGCTGGGAGTGGCAACGGTCGCACTGATGAACTGCTCGGTTCCGGACCCGAACGAGGAGCCGTTCCAGTAGTTGCCGCTCACGAGGTTGCGCACCGAGTACCGCACGCCACCGAGCGGAGCCACGAAGTACGACGGTCCGTCACCTGTCGAGCCGGTGTCGTTGGCGTTGCCGCTGATGGATCCCGGCCACTGGCCGACTTCCGGCGAGTAGTAGTTCGTGCTCGACGAGTACTTGCCGCTCTGGCTCATCGTCACCGTGGGGTTGGCGCCGTCGATCTTGATTATCACCGTCTTGTTCGTGGTGGACCCCGCGTTGCCCGCCTCGTCGGTCGCGTAGTGCGACAGCGTGAAGGTCCCCGAGCCGGGCCAGGTGAAGTCCGTGGTCACCGGCGACGACCCCGATCCGCCGACGTAATCGGTCCCAGCGACGTTGTACCGCGTGATCAGGACCGACTGTGAGTCGGTGGCGGTGATCGAGTTCGTCTGACTCGCGTTCTTGAGCCAGTTCACCGTCGGGGACGCGATCGCATTGTCGGTGGTTATCGGAGCGGTCGTATCGATGCGGACTGACAACGCCCCGCTGGTCGCCGAGACGTTGTTGGCGATGTCGGTCTGCTGCGCCGTGATGGACCTGTTGCCCGAGGCGAGCGCCGAGGTTGTGACCGAGTAGGCGCCGGTTCCGTCGGCCTGGCCCGAGCCGACCTGGACTGCATCCGCGTAGATGCGGACGGTGGCGTTCGGCTCGGCGGTGCCGGTGAACGTAGGTGTGTTGTCCTTCGTGATGTTGTCCGTGTAGGTGCCCAGAACGAGACACTCACAGGTGTCGCTGGCCGTATCGAGATCCGGGACCGACGGCGGGTTCGCGCTGTTGTCGATGATCACCACAAGATGCGGCAACGCGCTGGTGGTGACGTTGCCCGCGTGGTCGGTGGCCGTCGAGTAGATCGTGTAGGACGTTCCTGCCACGCTTCCTGCCAGCGCGGAGGTGGTAACCGCGAATGTTCCTCCACCTGTTGCAGTGGTGGAGCCGACGTTCACACCGTTGGCCCAGATGGTCACCAGCGAGTTCGCCTCCACGGTCCCGGTGAAGTCGGGCGTCGTGTCGTTCGTGCGGTCGTCTGTGTTGGTACCAGGAGCGTTGTAGGAGTCGGTTGCCGACGTCAGGTCGGGCTTGCCCACTGTCGGGAACGTGGTGTCAACCGTGACCGTGCCGTTGAACACGCTGAGGGAGCCGGCATCGTTGGCGGCGACGCTGAAGGCCGTCGCGCCCGCCGGCGGGGTCGAGGAGGTGACCACCCCGGAGCGGTAGTTGTAGCAGGTACCACCGACGGTCCAGCCGCACGCCCCGCCGAAGCTCATCGCCACTGCGGTCTGGCCGGTTGCGATGTTGCCGACGTTGGTTGTCACGACCGGGTTGTTGCCGGGGAGCGTCACGTTCGCGTAGACGTAGAAGGGCACGTTGTGGCCGACGGAGCCGGGATTGGTGCTCTGGTGTGTCGGTGAGATCACCGCGTCGGTCACCTGCGACTTCGGCCCCGGGGTGCCACCGCCGCCGCCGTTGCCGCCGTTCGCGCCCCGGCACGAACCGCTGTTGCTGCCGCCCGAATTGCCGCCACCGGCGCCGCCAGCACCAGCCGCACCACAGTTGCCGCCCGTGCCGCCTGTTCCGGCAGCACCGCCGCTACCGGCGGTTCCAGTCGTCGTGACCGTTCCGGGCGGAAGCGAGGCCGATCCCGTGCCGCCGACCAGGACGGCCGCAGCGGGACCACCGGCGCCGCCGCCGCCGCCACCACCACCACCGCCGCCACCACCACCACCACCGCCACCGCCGCCGGCGGAGTCGTCTGCGTTGTCGTTGCCGCCATTGCCGCCATTGCCGCCGTTCTTGCCCGCGGCACCCCCACCGCCAGCACCGCCAGTACCACCGTTGCCGGAGTTGATGACATCTCCAGTCCCGAATGTGGCAAACGAGGTGTCGTACGCGTACACGCCGAAGGAACCACCGGCTCCTGTACCAGGTGCACCGGCGCCGCCGCCCGCTGCGCCGCCGCCACCACCGCCGCCGCAACCACCACGGTCAATATCCCACGCGCACCACGACGGATTACCGCCGCCTCCACCACCACCGCCGCCGCCGCCACCACCACCGGAGGTGCCGCCAAGACCGGGACTACCGGCGTTGCTGGACCAACCTCCAAGCGCCGCGCTCCCGCCGGAACCGGCCGCGCCACCTCCACCGGCACCACCACCGTTCGCGGCGGCACCACCGCCGCCTCCCTGGGCGTCGCCGTCATGAGTACATGCCCAGAAGTGCTCGCCGGCGCCGCCGCCGCCACCACCACCACCCGCACCGGCACCGTTCGCGCCCGCATTGCCGCCACCACCGGCACCATCGCAGCCGCCCTGACCACCCGAGCCGCCCGCGGCGGTCACCCCCGCGCCGCCGCCACCACCTGCACCCGAGCTGTTGCAGTTGTCCTGCGACCCGCCGACTCCGACCGCACCCGAAGACGCGTTACCTGGATCCTGCACACCAGCCGCGCCAGCGACGCCGTCATTCCCGCGAGAAGCGGTGATCGTGGTGTTCTTGGTCGAGGTCGCACCGGCAGACGCCAAGCGGACGCCGTAGCTCGACGCGCCCTTGTCGTTGTACCACTGAGCGGTCCACCCTGTGGTCGGCCACCAGGCGGGGCTACCGCTGGGAGAGTTGAGGGAGAGGAATGCGCCCGCGCCCCCACCCGCCTCGTACATCTCGAACTCGAGCATGTAGGCAACCCCGGCCGTCAGGTCATATGGCGTCGAGAGCTCGCCCGCACCGCAGCTACCCGCGAGTCCCTGGTCGGTCCAATCATCGTGGATGAGAGTCCGGCGACCGCCCGCGGGTGTGATCCAGACGCGGCCACCGTCGTCGGTGCGCACGCAAACCCGGAAGCCGGTGACGTTCGACGTCGGCGTGAACGTCCTGGTCCAACGGGCGGAGAACTGGTCCACGTCAACCGTTCCGGGCCGCGGGCTGTTCGTCGTCCAATCGCTCGCAGGTATCGCCTGGTTGTTCGACTCGGTCAGCACGAGGTTCGTGAAGGTCGGCCTCGTGGGCGAGACGGTGAGTTGCTCGAGAGTTGCTCCGCCGGCTCCGGTGATAAGCACGCCGGTGCCGTAACCACGCAGGGTCACCACGTTCGACCCCGGAGCGGATCGCTTCCACGCGCCATTGGACGCGTACGCGGTGGTGGCGTAACCACCACGGATCCGAACGTTCGTGGAGGAGGTCACAGAAACGGTCTCCACATAGGTGCCCGCCTGTACCCGGACATAAGGGCGGCTCGCTGTGACAGCCGTCAAGGCGGCGCTAACAGTCGCCTTGGGTCCCTGGTTGGCCGCACCCGTGCAACCCGCATAGTCGGCACCGTCGAGTGGCGCTGTCGTGGGGCAGATGCCGTTGTTGGCGTCGTTCCCGTTTGCCGGGTCGACGAAGATCGACTCGCTCCACTTGTAGTCGACATCGACTGTGGAGGTGGCCGTGGTGGCCCGCAACGACTGGTCGGTGGCAGTGGCACGTATGGTCCAACGGCCGGCGGCGGGGAAGTTGAACGGGAGCGACCAGGCGCCGCCCAATGGACCGGGAAGCGCCGCCGTGAAGAAGTACTCGACTGCCTGATACGACGAACCGTTCCACCAGAGCTTGGTCTCGTGGCGCTGGATGCTGACCTTCACCTCCTGTGGCACGAAGCCGGAGCGGTTGGTCCCGATCACGGCAGGGTCGTCTGCGACCCCGTTGATGGTCCCGTCGTAGGCGACCTCGCTGCCGTAGGTCGTGCCAGAGGTTGACAGGAGCACACCCGTCGGGGGATCGGAGATGGAAACCGTCGGGTTGTCCAGGTCCAGCTTCAGGCTGAAACTCTTGGTCTGCGTGTCGCCCTGATTGCCCGCCCTGTCGATGGAGTAGTACTCGATCGTGTAGTCGCCGGGATCGACGAAGGGCAGGTCGAATGTCCCGAGGTAGGTGCCCGACCCTGGTGGACTCTCCGTCAGTGACCCGAGCGGGATCGAGGTCCATGAGGTCCAGGGGTTCGTCGATTCCTTCGACCGATACCAGACCTCGAAGATGTTCGAGCGGCCGGGATCACCGAACGCCGGCAGGTCGGAAGCTGTCAGTGTGACGGTCGCGACACCAGGGTTCTGCTGCCAGGCGATGCCTCCAGATACAGCAGAGTCGGTCGTGACCGGCTTGGTCTTGTCGACTTGGAACACCTCGCCGACCACCGCCGACGCGTCGGTCATCGGATTCAGTAGCCAGTCCAGGATCTGTGCCCTGTTGGCAGCAGCGAGATCGAGCCCGAGGGTGCCGTTGTTGGTGGCGTTCCCAGTGCTGGACGTGACCGCCCAGATCGTTCCGGAGCCCGTTAGGGTCACCGGGCCAGGACTGACGAGGTTGGTGTTGACGAGCGTGAAATTGTTCGCTGCGACACCGGTCACTGCCTCGTCGAACGTGACGGTCCACGAAACCGTCGACTCGTTGGTGGGGTGTTTGGCCGGTGGGACTGCCCGGACGATGCTGAGCACCTTCGGCCCAACGCGGTCGATCCGGAATGTCTGGCCAACCGTGGGTACGGCAACGAGCGCGTTGGTGGCGAAGTCACGGATCCCGCTGTAGTTGGCGGAGAGGTCCAGCCCGAGGGTCCCGTCACCTGTGATGGAGTTGACGGTCACGGTGTACACCGCGGCAGAACCGTCGGCGACGATGTTCGAGATGGTGGCTCCCGCGATGCTGCCCGTCGAAGGCAACGTGAAGTTGTTCGCGGCGACGCCGCTCACATCTTCGGAGAAGGTCACCGTCCAGTTCACCGTGTCTGAGTTGGTGGGATCCGCGTCGCCGGACGTGCGCAGGATCGACACGACGGTGGGTGCGGTGCGGTCGAGTGTGTAGACCTGCCCGACGAACGGCGTGGCCGGAAGCTGGTTGCCGGCCACATCCAACACAAGGTGGTAGTTGGCGCTCAGGTTCAGCCCGATGGTGCCGTCTCCGGTTCCACCGGTCGCGTTGACGATCCACGTGTTGCCGGCACCTTGGGTCACCGACGTTATCGCCGGCGAGGAGATCGACCCTGTTGTGGCGAAGCTGAAGTTCGATCCCAGGACACCCGTCACGTACTCGTCGAAGGTCACCGTCCACGACAAGGCGTTCAGATTGCTGATGCTGGGTCCGTTGCGGTTGATGGAGACGACGTTCGGGGCGGTCTGGTCGACGTTGTAGGTCTGGCCCGGGAACGGGAGGGGATTCGGCGGCGCCAGCGGCAGTCCACCCTGGAGGATGCCGGTGACGTTCACCAGACGCACGCCGAGGGACCCGTCACCGGTCACACCGTTCGCCGTCACCGTCCAGGTGGTACCCGACCCGGTGACCACAAGCGGGCCGGAGGTTGACACACCGCTCCCGACGGTCGCGAAGTTGGAGGCACTCACTCCCGTAACGGCTGACTGGAACGTCACCGTCCACGACAGTGAACCTCCGGGACCGCCGGCGTTAGTGAGCTGAGCCGGCCCGGCCCGAAGAATCGACTGCACCGTGGAGTTGAAGCAGGCCGACGAACCGGTGGTGGACGAGAACACGCCACAGGTCAATCCCCCGTCGCCCTGTTCCCCGGTGGTTCCGGTCTGTCCTGTCGAGCCGGCGGTTCCCGCCCGACCCTCCCGCCATGGCTGGTCGGTCCAGAACACGGAGTAGTCACGTCCCGCCTTGGCACCACCGGCACCCGGGGCTCCACCCGGACCTCCCGCACCGCCGTCACCGACGTTCGCTCCGGTCGTGTAGTTGAGCGTGTTACCGGAAGTCACGCTCGGCGGAACGCCGCCGCCGACATGGAACACCGCCACGGACGGGCCAGACGCACCGCCGCCACCGCCCGAAGCACCCGCGCCACCACCACCGCCGCCGCCGCCGGAGGCGTCACCACCCTTGTCCTGCCAGATCGCGTCACCGCCCTTGCCCCCGACACCGCCTCGGCCGCCGGTGCCGCCGTCGCCGCCGTCGCCGCCGCGACCGGCGGTGATAGCGGAGCCGTTCATGACGCTGATGGACGAATCATGCGCATAGACCCCGAAGGAGCCACCGCCCGCATAACCACCCGTACCACCGGTGCCCGCGGCGCCACCACCGCCACCGCCCGGACCGCCGTTGCCACCCGCACCGCCTGCTGCGCCGTCGGCTCCGCCGGCGCAATACGTGCCGCCGCCGCCGCCGGCACCGCCGCCGCCCTTGCCGGCGTTACCCGCACCACCAGTGCCACCAGTGGTCCCTACCCATGTGGCACCGGCGCTCGTGGTCGCATTGGTACCCGCTGCGCCTGCGGTTGCACCGCCGGTACCACCGGCCCCACCCGATCCGGGGTTACCCGCTCCTGGATAAGGAGTCGCGCAGTACCCGCCGCCGCCACCGCCGCCACCCGCACCGCCACCAGCGGGCGTCTGCCCCGATGCACCGTCGGATCCGGCTCCGAAGAACCAACCCTCCTCACCACCACCGCCACCGTCGCCGCCGCGGGAGCCGACGCCTCCGCAAGCGGAGTTCGTTGCATTGGAGTACTGGACCGCGCCCGGACCGTCGCAGGCGACCTGACTCGAGTCGAACCCCGTGAAGCCGTTCTTGGCTGCGAGTCCCGGCTGGACAGCGATGGTGGAACCGTCGATCGTGACGCTGGACCCACCGATGGCGCGTACCCCATACGCGCTGCGGTTGTCAGGGTCGTCCGGATCGCTAGGGAGGATCGGCGTACCCGAGGTGAGCGTCGAATCCCTGACGATCACAGCCGACGTGCTTCGCGCCAACACGGCTGTGGGGTTCCTGCCGTTGCCGTTGTTCACGACCATGTTGCGCAACACCAGGGTGTTCGATGTCTCCGCGATCACACCCATGACCGGCGTGTCGCCCGAAGCCGGGTTGCCGGGCGCAACCGTCATATCGGAGATCGTCGTGGTCTTCGTCAGGTTCGCGGCTCGGATCGACGCGCGCTCGCCACCGACCTCCAACCCCGGGATCGTCGTGATGAGTCCCGATTGATACGCCCACGAAGCGGTCGCACCCGCGGCGTCGTCGCGACCACCGGACACGTTGATGCCGTTGCGCGCCGTGAACGGGTCGTAGGTGCCGCCACCGACCAGAATGTCGGACTTGCCATCCACCGCGGCGTTGGCAAGTGCC
>JADLEH010000019.1 GCA_020846255.1 Propionibacteriaceae bacterium | reverse complement strand
GTGCAGGCTGCCCTCAGCGGATACCTCACCATCTGGTCGGTGATCGGGGTCGGCTGGGTGGTCGCCCACTTCCGCGTCCTCACCGAACAGCACCGCAAGCTGCTGTCCAGGCTCGCTTTCACCGTCGCATCACCGGTGCTCCTCTTCGCACTGGTGTCGCGGGCGGATCTGAGCCACCTGTTCAGCACCACCCTCGTGGTCTCGGCACTCGCGATCGTGATCTCGGGGCTGGTCTACCTGGTCGCGGCCCGGCTGCTGCTAGGGCCGGGCGACCTGCAGGACCGGGTGATCGGCACCCTCTGCTCGGTCTACACCAACGCCGGGAACCTCGGCCTGCCGGTCGCGGCCTACGTACTCGGGGACATGACCTGGATGGCGCCGATCCTGCTGATCCAGGTCGGGGTGATGCAGCCGCTCGCCCTTGCGCTGCTCGACCTGGCAGCTGCCCGCAGGGAGGGTCGCCGGCTCAGCTGGCTGCGCTACGTGTCCCTGCCGTTGCGCAACCCGATCACGCTGGGCACCCTGGCCGGGCTGGCGGTCAACGCGCTCCAGTTGCAGGTGCCCGCGCTGTTGTGGCCGCCGATCGAGATGGTCGGCCAGCTGGCCGTGCCCTCGATGCTGATCGCCTTCGGGATCTCGCTGCGGCTCGACCCCTTGCCCGGCAGGGGTCCCCATGCGGGCGAGCTGGCCCTGGTCACGCCGATCAAGGTGATCCTGCACCCGCTGATCGCCTACGGCCTCGCCGCCGGCGTGTTCGGTCTGCGACCGGCCGACGTACTGGCGGTCACCGTGATCGCTGCCCTGCCGACAGCGCAGAACATCTACCTGATCTCCGGGCGCTACCACGTGCGGACGCTGTTGTCCCGGGACGCCATCTTCATCTCAACCATCGCCTCGATCCCGGTGATCGTGGCCGCCTCGACGTTCCTTCGGTGAGCGCGGGGGACAAGAAGCAGGCGGTGACTTCGGCGGTTCCTGCGGCGCGATGACCCACATTGGGACTAACATTCGCGCGATGGACAGTGGCCACTTCACCCGCCTCTCGGGTGACGAATGCGGTCATCTGCTACGCGGTCACAGCGTCGGGCGGGTGAGCTGGGCGTCCTCCCGGGGGCTCCAGGTCCTGCCGGTCAGCTATCTGTCCAGTGGTGGCCGGATCTACTTCCGCACCAATCGCGACTCGGTCATGGGGGAGTTGGCCGGCCCCGTCGAGGTGGCCTTCGAGGTCGACGACATCGACGTGACGACGGCCACCGGGTGGAGTGTCCTCGTCCAGGGGGAGGCGCTGGCGTGCGAGGAGCCGGGCGGCGAACTGCGGCTCCCGGAGCCGTGGGCGCCGGGCGACCGGACGTTGACCGTGGTCATCACCCCTTCCACCTGCTCCGGCCGAGCTGTCTCGGCTGCCCATCAAGGGAGTTGAACGATGCTGAAGCCCTATTCGGGACCGGCCCGGGTCGTGGTCGGCTTCGACGGTTCCGATGACGCCTTCCGGGCCCTGCAACACGGAATTGCTGAAGCGCTGGAACGCGACGCCGAACTCGTCCTGGTGCACGCCGTGGACGACACCGTCCTGAACAGTGCCTGGGGAGTCGTCTTCGATCCCGAGGAGATCAAACTCGGTGCAGCCTCGATGCTGGCCAAGGGGGTCGACGACGCCGTTGCCGCAGGCATCGCCCGCGGCCGCGTCCGCACCGAGGTCGTGCTGGGCAACCCGGCGGCCGCGCTCACCAGGATGAGCGACCAGGCTTCGCTGGTCGTGGTCGGCCGGCAGTCGAACGGCCCGGGGGAACGCGAGTACGTCGGTTCCACCTCCGTCGGGGTGGTCGGCGCGGCGCACTGCCCGGTCATCGTGGTCTCCGAGAACGACGTCCGGCACGAGCAGCGCATCGGCCTGATCGGCGTGGCGGTAGACACCAGCGCGCGTGGCGCGGTGGCGCTGGAGTGGGCGTTGAGCGAGTGCCAGGACCACGGCGGCAAGGTGGTCGTGATCAGTGTCTGTCGCGCGCCGCAGGGCCGCTGGTTCAGCAGCGGCCAGCCCACCCCGGAGCAGCAGCAGGCCGCAGTCGAGGTGACCCGCGCCCGGATGACCGAGATGATCTCCGAGATCACCGAGGACTTCCCCGGTGTCGACGTGACGCTCGAGGTTCCCTACGGCAACCCCCTCGACCTGCTCACCGCGCGGACCGAGGACCTCGACATGCTCGTCGTCGAGGTGCATGCCTCCTTCCCGACCTACTCCGTCGGCGGGCTGATCCGCGGCCTGCTCAGCCATGGCAGGTGCCCGATCGGGGTCATCCGGCCCAAGGATGCGCACGGTTCCTGAGCCGCTCGGGGACGGTTCCCGGGCCGGTCGGAGGACCACCCGGGGAGTCTTCGTTGTCGTTCCTCGGTAGTCTGGCCCGGCCATGACCGCTGACCTGCCCGTGCTGACCTTCGACGAGGCGCTGCCGATCAGCGCCCACGTCGACCAGCTCCGCGAAGCCCTCATCGCCAACCAGGTCATGGTCGTGGCGGGGGAGACCGGCTCGGGCAAGACCACCCAGCTGCCGAAGATCTGCCTCCTGGCCGGACGGAAGCACATCGGCCACACCCAGCCCAGGCGGATCGCCGCCCGGAGCGTTGCGGCGCGGATGGCAGAGGAACTCGGCGAGGAGCTCGGCCGCACGGTGGGTTTCCAGGTGCGGTTCTCCAGCCAGCGCAGCCGGGAGACCCGGATCAAGGTGATGACCGACGGCATCCTGCTCGCCGAGATCGCCCACGATCGCGATCTGCGTCGCTACGACACGATCATCATCGACGAAGCCCACGAACGCAGCCTGAACATCGACTTCCTGCTCGGCTACCTCAAGCAGTTGCTGCCGCGGCGACCGGACCTGCGGCTCGTGATCACCTCCGCGACCATCGACACCGCACGGTTCTCCGAGCACTTCGGGAACGCGCCGGTGATCGAGGTCTCCGGTCGTACCTACCCGGTGGAGCTCCGCTACCGTCCGGTTTCCGGCACTGCCGAGCAGCGCGAACGCGACCAGCTGGACGCAATCTGCGACGCGGTCACCGAGCTGTCCTCCCGGCTGGACGGGGACATCCTGGTGTTCCTGTCCGGCGAACGGGAGATCCGCGACGCAGCCGAGGCCATCAACGGGCTGCAGTTGCGGTTCACCGAAGTCGTGCCGCTGTACGCGCGGCTCTCTTCAGCCGAGCAGCACCGGGTGTTCACAGCCCACACCGGCCGCCGGATCGTCCTCGCTACCAACGTGGCCGAGACCTCGCTGACCGTGCCAGGGATCAGGTACGTCATCGATCCCGGGATGGCCCGCATCTCCCGCTACTCAGCCCGTACCAAGGTACAGCGGCTGCCGATCGAGCCGATCTCGCAGGCTTCGGCCAACCAGCGGGCCGGCCGCTGCGGTCGGCTGGGACCGGGGATCTGCATCCGGCTCTACAGCGAGGAGGACTTCGCCGCCCGACCGGAGTTCACGCAGCCCGAGATCCTGCGGACCAACCTCGCGGCCGTGATCCTGCAGATGGCGGCCGCAGGCCTCGGTGACATCACCCGCTTCCCGTTCGTGGAGCCGCCGGACGCCAGCCAGGTGCGCGACGGCCTGCGCCTGCTGACCGAGCTCGGCGCCATCCAGACCGGGGGCCACGAACGGGGCACCGTCCGGCTCACCCCGGTGGGTCGCAGCCTCGCCAGGCTGCCGGTGGATCCGCGGCTCGGCCGGATGCTGGTGGAGGCCGACCGGCAGGGCTGCCTGCGGGAGGTGCTGCCGATCGTCGCCGGCATCGCAATTCCGGACGTCCGCGAGCGCCCGGCCGAGGAGACCGCAGCTGCCGACCTGGCGCACCGCCGGTTCTGGGCCCCGATGGGCACAGACGCCGAGCCGACCCCGGACGGCTCCGACATTGCGGCGATCCTGCGACTGTGGAACTACCTTCGCGACCAGCGTCGCGAGCTCTCCGGCAACGCGTTCCGCCGGATGTGCCGCGCCGAGTACCTGAATTTCCTCCGCGTCCGCGAATGGCAGGACCTGCACAGCCAGCTACGGGAGGCCTGCACCGAACTCGGGATGCGCCGCAACGACGTGCCGGCAGGGCTCGACCGGGTGCACACAGCCGTCCTTTCCGGGCTGCTCTCGCACGTGGGCCTGCTCGACGTTGCCAGCCAGGCGAAACCCGAACGCGGGAAGCGTCGAGGACCCGCCGAGTACCTGGGCGCCAGGGGTGCCCGCTTCGCGATCAACCCCGGCTCCAGTGCTGCCCGCAGCAACCCGCCCCTGGTGATGGCTGTGGAACTGGTGGAGACCAGCCGGCTGTGGGCCCGGATGGTTGCGCCGATCGATGCAGCCTGGGTCGAGACCGTCGGCTCGCACCTGCTCAAGCACAACTACTCCGAGCCGCACTGGTCGGCCAAGGGCGGGCAGTGCGTCGCCTACGAGCGGGTCACCCTGCTCGGGGTGCCGATCATCGCGCAGCGACTCGTCAGCTACGCCAGGATCGATCCGGTCGTCGCCAGGGAGGTATTCATCACCTCTGCGCTGGTCGAGGGCCAGTGGCGCACCCGGCACCACTTCTGGGCCCGCAACCAGGCTGTCCGGGCGGAGGCAGAGGAGCTGGCCGACCGTAACCGGCGCCGCGACCTGCTGGTCGACGACCTGTCGATCGCGGCCTTCTACGCCGCCCGGGTTCCCGACGAGGTCGTCAGCGTCGCCCATTTCGACCGCTGGTGGCGCGACGCCCGAAGCACGGATGAGCACCTCCTGGACCTCACGCTGGCCGACCTGGTCGAACCCGAGGCCGAACTCGACGCCGAGGCCTACCCCGACCACTGGCCGGTCGACGGCGAGGCCCTGGCCGTCGACTACGCCTTCGACCCCGGCAGTGGCCACGACGGGGTCACCGTCACGATCCCCCTGACCCAGCTGACCAGGCTGGACCCGGCGATCTTCACCTGGCAGGTCCCGGGACTGCGGGCAGAAGTGGCCGCAGAGCTGGTGCGCGGGTTGCCGAAGGCACTGCGGACCCAACTGGTCCCGGCACCGGACACGGCGCGCCGCGCCCTGGCCTGGCTCGAGCAGCATCCCGGCGGCGCCGACGAGCCGCTGTGGACGGCACTCGGCCGTGGCATCCTCGCCCTCACCGGAGTACAGGTCCCCCCCGCGGCCTGGCAGCCGGGTGCGGTGCCGGAGCACCTCCGGGTCCGGTTCCGGGTGGTGGCCGACGGCGCCGAGCCGGTGGTCGGCCGCGACCTGGCCGACCTCGCCGAGCGGTTGGCACCGAAGGTGAGCCGGACGCTGAACGCAGCGGCAGCCCACCTGACGCACCCCGGTGCGACGGCCTGGGCCTTCGGCGAACTCCCCGAAGCCCTCAGCGCACCGATGCCCGGATACCCGGCCCTTGTCGACCGGGTCACGCAGGTCGGCGTCCAGGTCTTCGCCGAGCCTGCCCCGGCAGCCCTGGCTCACCGGAACGGCCTGCGCCGGTTGCTCACGCTCACCACTGTCGACCCGACCCGCTGGGTCGTCTCCCGGATGGGCAACGCCACCAAGCTCGCCCTTGCCACGTCGCCGTACCCGTCCGTGCCGGCACTGCTCGCGGACGCGAGGCTGAAGGTCGTCGGAGAACTGGCCGATGCGGCCGGGGGGCTCTGGCAGGTGCGTGACGAGGCAGCCTTCACCCGGCTTGCCGAGGTTGTCCGAACCGAGGCGGCAGCCGCGATGCAGCAGGCGGTCGTGGCGGCGGGGGAGATCGTGAGCCTGGCCGGGGAGGTGCACCGGCTGCTGCCGGAGGCGCCGCCGGCCACCCGCGAGGACGTGTCCGAGCAACTCTCCGGACTCATCTACCCGGGGTTCGTCGCAGCGACACCACCGTCCGCCTGGAGCCGGTTGCCGACCTACCTGCGGGGGATCCAGCGCCGCCTGGCCGCGGTGGCGACGAATCCCCGCCGGGAGGCGGAGGGACTGGCGGTGATCAGCGACCTTGAGGACGACTACGCCCGGCTGTGCGCCCGGTTCCCGAAGGGTCCGCTGCCCGGGCCGGTGGCAGACATCGGGTGGCTACTGGAGGAGCTTCGGGTGAGCCTGTTCGCCCAGGCCCTGGGCACGGCGGTGCCGGTGTCGGCGAAGCGGGTGCGGACAGCTCTGGCGGCAGCCGCTCCAGCCGCGGGTTGAGCGAGGTTCAGAAGCTGGACAGGTGCGTGCGGATGGCCTCGCGCTCGTCGACGGAGCGACGGAACCAGTGGCGGGCATCGGCCTTGCGGCGGTAGATCGGGGACGGCTCGATCTGGCGGGCGATGTCGAGTTCCTCGACGACACGGGCATGATCACGATCGGTGACGGGGTAACTGAGCATGTAGTAATTCTCCCTCCGGATTCGATTCGCCACAAGCTCACTTTTCCGAATAATCGTTCGGTTGCGCCATATGATGGTTGGGTGCTTGATCTGAACCGTCTTCGCATCCTCCGTGCCGTTGTGGCCAGCGGGTCCGTGAACGACACGGCCCGCCGCCTCGGCCTCACCCCGTCCACCGTGAGCCAGCATGTGCACACGCTCGAGCGCGAGGTGGGCTTCCCCCTCGTGGAACGGGTGGGACGGGGCATCCGGCCGACCCCTGCGGCCATCGAGCTGGCCCGGGCGAGCTCCGATGCGCTGCACGCCATGGCCGACCTGGACGCGCTCGCCCGCGACCTGAAGGAGGGCGCGACCGAGCGGCTGACGATGCGGACCTTCGCCTCGGCCGCCTACACCTGGATGCCGGCGGTGGCCCGCACGCTGCGCCAGGAGTTCCCGGGGCTCACCCTCGAGCTGTCGATCAACGAGACCGACACAGCAGAGATGGCCGGTCAGGCCGACATCGAGGTGCACACCGAGCTGCCCTACGACGAGCCCCGCGTGCCACCGGCCTACCGGCGATTCGAGCTCGGCAGCGACGACTTCCTGGTGGCGCTCCCGCACGACCACCCGCTGGCGGGCGCGGGCACCATGGACCTGAACGAGTTCGCAGAGGACGACTGGGTGCAGTACGACTTCCGCGACGAGATCGCCACCCGGCTGGCGGCCCACGCCTGTGCCGGAGCCGGCTTCACGCCGAGGTTCGTCGCGCGGGCCCAGGACCACGTCACCGGCCTCGCCTTCGTCGCCGCCGGCGTCGGAATCGCCCTGGTGCCGCAACTCGCCCTCGGCTGGTCCGGCTTCGAGGTGGCCTACGTCCGGCCGACCAACCCGAGCCCCAACCGGCGCATCGTCGCGCTGGTGCGGGACAGCGTGCGCACCAATCCGGCGGCCGCGCGCACCATCGAGCTCCTCACCGACCTGGGCTCCCGGCTCGGCGAGATCCTGCCTCCCGGTCACGTCCGGCACTGACCGCGGCACGTCAGCCCTCAGCGCAATGCCGGGGTTGCGGGAGTGGTCGGGAGTAGAGTGGCCGGGTGCTGGATCCGCGTCTTCTGTACACCTTTGACCCGGACCTATGGGAGTCGGTCAGGGGGACCAGGCCTGCCCTGATCCACCTGCTGGACGGCTACATCGATGCGGGTTCGGTCACCCACGCGACCGGGCGTTACCTGCTGGAGGTCTGCGAGCACGAGGTTCTGGTCGAGTTCGACCACGACCAGTTGCACGATTACCGCTCGCGTCGCCCGCAGATGATCTTCGACACGAACCAGTGGGTCGGGATGACCGACTACGCGCTGGTCATCCACCGGCTGCTCGACGCCACCGGCAAGCCGTTCCTGCTGCTCACCGGCCCGGAGCCGGACACCCAGTGGAACCGTGCCGCAGCTGCGGTGCTGGGCATCGCCGAGCGTCTCGAGGTGTCGCGCCTGATCACTGTCGCCGGCGTCCCGATGGCCGTCCCGCACACCCGCCCGACCCTGGTCACCGCGCATGCGACCGAGCCGGAGACGGTCAGCGGCAACCCGATGTGGATCGACCGGGTGCAGATCCCGGGCAGCTTCTCCCACGTCCTGGAGTACCGGGCCGGCCAGGCCGGCCTGCTCGGCCAGGGCTTCGTCGCCCACGTTCCCCACTACCTCGCGCAGGCCGGGTTCCCGCAGGCGACCCAGGCCGTGATCAGCCGGCTCGCCAAGGCCGCCGGCCTGGCGATCCCGATGGGGGAGCTGGCTGACCGCTCGGCGGCCAACCTCGCCTCGATCGACTCCGAGACCGCTGAGGACGCGGACTTCCCGGCCGTCGTCAGCGCGCTGGAGGAGCAGTACGACCGGTTGAGCAACAGCGGGGCGGCCTCCGTCCCCAGCGCCGAGGAGATCGGCGCTGCCGTGGAGCAGTTCCTCGCCGAGCAGGACCCGCCGCCAGATTTCCGGCGGTAGTCGGTGCCGGAGACCGTCGACGAACTCATCGAGATCCTCGACCTGCACCAGTCGGAGGAACACGTCTTCGTCGGTCAGGACGCCGGTTCGGCACGCCAGCGCGTCTTCGGCGGCCAGGTGCTGGCGCAGGCGCTGACCGCCGGCTACCGCACCGTTCCCGAGGGTCGCGTCGCGCACTCGCTGGGTGCCTACTTCCTGCGCGCCGGGGTGCCGGGGACTCCGATCAGCTACACCGTCGAGGCCACCCGCGACGGCGCCAACTTCTCAGCCCGCCGGGTGGTGGCCGACCAAGGTGGTCGGGTCATCTTCAGCATGGTCTGCTCCTACCATGAGCTCGAGCCGGGGTTGGACCATGCCGATGCGATCCCGGACGGCGTGCGGCCACCCGAGCAGTGCCCGCCGCTGTCGGAGGTACTCGGGGCACGCTCCCGCCGGGCCGAGGCGGCCTGGCGCCAGGAGTTCGGCGTCCTCGAGACCCGGTTCGCCAGCGACACCTCGAACCTCGCCGCCGCCGGCAGGCGGGATGCTGCCATGAAGGTGTGGGTACGGGCGGAGAGCGCGCTGCCGGCCGAGCCCCACCTGCACCAGGCGGTGCTGGCCTACGCCAGCGACCTCACCCTCCTGGCGGTGAGCACCGTCCCGCACCCGGTCGAGTTCGGCGGCCCGAACATGATGGTTGCCTCGATCGACCACTCGATGTGGTTCCACCGGCCGGCCCGGGCCGACGAGTGGCTGCTCTACGACCAGGTCTCGCCCTCGGCCTCCGCCGGGCTCGGCTTCAGCTTCGGCCGGCTGTTCTCCGGCGGCCGGCTGGTCGCCTCCTGCGCCCAGGAGGGCCTGATCCGGCTGGTCGCGCAGGACTGACCGAGCACCGGCCCCGGACGCCAAAAAGACCCCAGGTCACATCGCAGAACCTGGGATCTTCTGGCTTGGAGGGGTGATGTTGGATGCGGCCCTCAGGCGGCTTCGGAGTCCCCTCGCAGCTTGGTGATGGCGTGGCGCTCGATCTGGCGTACCCGCTCCGCGGTGATGCCCCAGATGGCGGCGATGTCGGCCAGCTTGGCCTGCCGGCCGTCGACCAGCCCGTAACGACGACGAACCACGTCAGCGGACCGCTCGTCGAGACTTGCCAGCATGGCGTCGAGCCGGGCACGGTCCTCCGCGTCCAGCACGACCTCGTCCGGGCCCGGCGACATCTCCCGGGCCAGCAGGTCGCCGAGGGCGGTGTCGCCGTCCTCCTCGACCGGGGCGTCCAGGCTGACGTGGTCGCGGGAGAGTCGCAGCAGGTCCACGATCTGTTCCTCGGCAACGCCGAGTTCCTGCGCGATCTCCAGGAGTTCCGGCTCGCGACCCAGCCGACGCTCGAGGGTGCGGCGGACGGCAGAGACCTGGTTGACTTGCTCGGCGACGTGCACCGGCAGCCGCACGATCCGACCCTGCTGGGCGATGCCGCGGGAGATCGACTGGCGAACCCACCAGGTGGCGTAGGTCGAGAACTTGAAGCCCTTGGTGTAGTCGAACTTCTCGACCGCCCGGATCAGGCCCGTGTTGCCCTCCTGGACCAGGTCCAGCAGGGGCATCTGTGCCCGGCCGTACTTGCGGGCGACCGAGACGACCAGTCGCAGGTTCGCGGTGATGAAGCGCTGCATGGCGGCATCACCCTGGTCGGCGATCTCCTGGAGCTCTGCCCTGGTTGCCGGCACCTTGCGCAAGGCGCTCTCGGTTCCGTTGAGGGTGTCCTCGAGGATCGCGTGGGCGTAGCGCCCGGCCTCGATGAGCTTGGCCAGTTGGACTTCTTCCTCTGCGGTCAGCAGCGGGGTCTTGGCGATCCCGTCCAGGTAGAGTCCGACCGCATCCTTGCCGTCGATGCCGTCTGTGCTGCGAATCCGATGTGCGGTAGCGATCACTTGAGTCCCTTTCGCTCGTCATCAGTACAACGTGCGAGCAGGGGGTTTTTCTGCCCTCAACACCCCTTGGATTACCCCGATGGCACCCCGACCAGACAGATTAAGACCACAGTCGTACGTATCCCCCTACCGTGGGCCCCTCCGTTCGTCACCGCTGGGATGATGCGAGGTCGCCGCGATCAGCCAGGCCAGCTCGAACGCCGCGTCCCGCCACGCCTGGTAGCGGCCGGAACTGCCGCCGTGGCCGGCGACCAGCTCGGTCTTGAGCAGGATCGGCCGCTCCGAGCCGGAGTCGTGGCGAAGGGCTGCGACCCATTTCGCGGGTTCGGTGACCTCCACCCGGGTGTCGTTGAGGCTGGTGGTGACCAGGATCGCCGGGTACTGGCCGGCACGGACGTTCTCATAGGGGGAGTAGCGGCGCATGCGGGCGTAGGCGTCCGGGTCGTGCAACGGGTCTCCCCACTCCTCCCACTCCATCACGGTCAGCGGCAGCTCCGGATCGAGGATGGTGGTCAGGGCGTCCACGAAGGGAACGGCTGCGTGGACGGCTGCGAACGCCTCCGGCGCGAGGTTGATCGCGGCCCCCACCAGGAGGCCCCCGGCGCTCCCGCCCTCAGCCGCGAGCCGATCGGTGCTGGTGTAGCCGGCTGCCACGAGGTGCCGGGCGCAGGCGACGAAGTCGGTGAAGGAGTTCTCCTTTGCCTCCAGCCGTCCGGCGGTGTACCAGGCCCTGCCCAGCTCGCCGCCGCCGCGGACATGGGCTGTGGCGTAGATGTAGCCGCGGTCGAGGAGGCTCAGCCGGGCGATGGAGAAGCTGGGGGCGACGCTGATCTCGTAGGCGCCGTAGCCGTAGAGCAGGCAGCCGGCGCTGCCGTCGAGGGGGGTGTCGGCCCGGTAGACCAGAGAGATCGGGATGCGGGTGCCGTCGGCGGCGACCGCCCACTCCCGCCGTTGCCGGTAGTCGCCGGGCCGGTAGTGCCCGAACCTGGGATGGTCCAGCACCGGGCGCTGGCGCAGCACCTTGCGATCGCCGTCGGCGAGGCGGTACTCGATCACCTGGTCCGGGGTGACCATCGACTGGTAGTGCAGGCGGATCCGGTCGGTGTCGGCCTCATCGCCGCCGTCGGCGTCGACCTGGTAGATCGGTTCGTCGAACCCGATGCCGAGTTCTGGTCCCAGGTCCCCGGCAGCGTCCCGGTGGCGCAGGGTGACCAGCTGCAGCCCGTCCCGGCGCAGGCTCTGCACCAGTACCCGGTCGTAGGCGGTCACCCCGAGCAGCCTCACCCCGGGCT
This sequence comes from Propionibacteriaceae bacterium, assembly GCA_020846255.1. Taxonomy (GTDB): domain Bacteria; phylum Actinomycetota; class Actinomycetes; order Propionibacteriales; family Propionibacteriaceae; genus Propionicimonas. The sequence continues at coordinate 8,457 of JADLEH010000019.1, read as the reverse complement.
CGCCGGACCAGATCGGGACCCAGTCGGCCGCGGTGGTCGCCGTCAGCGGTGCCTCCGCGAGCGCGAAGTCGGGGGCCCCGTCGTTGTGCACGATGAACAACCGGTCCCCGGCGATCTCCACGTCGTACTCGACGTCCTCCCGCCGGGGCGTCACGGAGCGGAGCGCAGCCGCCGGATCGGCGACCTCGAGCAGCCAGGTCTCTGTGCTGCTCTTGCTGGCCGCCACCAGCTGCACCCAGCGGTGATCGCGGGAGCTGTCCGCCCCCAGCCAGAACCGCTGGTCGGGCTCATGGTGGAGCAGGACGTCGGTGGCCTCGCCGAGGCGGTGGCGCCACAGTCGGTCCGGTCGCCAGGCCTCGTCAACGGTCAGGTAGCAGAACGAGTCGTTGCCGGCCCAGCAGCCGCCCGAGGCCACCTCCTCGACCTCGTCCGGCAGGGCCTCGCCGGTCATCAGGTCGAGGAACCGCAGCCGGTACCGCTCGTCACCGCTGGTGTCGGTGGAGTAGCCGGCCAACCGGCCGTCGGGGGAGACATCGAAACAGCCGAGGGCGAAGAACTCGGTCCCTGCTGCCAGGGCCTGTGCGTCCAGGAGCAGCTGTTCGCCGGCCGGGACGTCGGAGTTCGGGTCCGGCAGGGAGTCCCTTCCCTCGGCAGGGCACCGGTGGTAGCTCGGGTAGTCGAGGCCTTCGGTCGTCCTGGCGTAGTACCAGAACTCGCCGAGTCCCGGGTGCCGGACGAACTCGGGGACGCTGAGGTCCGTCTGCCTGGTCCGGACCGAGATGTCGGCGTAGATCTCCTCGCGCAGCGCTGCCAGCGGGGCCGTGGCCGCCTCGGTGTAGGCGTTCTCCGCCTTCAGGTAGGCAACGAACTCCGGATCCGTCTTGTCCCGCATCCACGCGTACGGATCGGTGAAGTCGTCCCCGTGGTGGGTACGTGTGTAGAGGTGACGAGGGGCGACCGGGGGCCGGACGGCAGAGGACATGGCGACAGCCTAGGGCTGGCCCGAGCTTGGGTGTTTGAGCCTCTCGTGGCACAATGGACCTGCGAAGTATTGACAGCACCCGTGTGTTGTGCGCCCTGAATCGCTTGGTTGAGAGGTTTGCCTGTGTCTCCACGCTCCAGCGCCGCCGCCGTTTCCACCCCTGATGAGGCAGCTGTGGCAGCCCCGAAGAGGCGGACAAGGAAGGCTGCAGACTCCCCGGTGAAGGCGGTGCCACAAGTGGACCCGACTTCCCCGGTAACCCCAGAAGATGACCTCGAACCCACCGCTGACAAGCTGGTCGAGGAAGAGGTCGTGGTTGATGACCTCGAGGACGTCACGGTCGAAGATGTGATCATCCCCGGAGCCGTCGAGAACGTGAAGTTCCAGCGGGAAGGTGATGACGTGGTGCTCACCGTGGGCGGCAAGAAGCGGACCCTTGACGATGTCGACGACTCCAGCTTCGAACCCACAGAAGAGGTGAAGGTCGAGGCCGAGCTGGTCGAGGACGGCGGCTTCAGCCTCTCCGACGCCGACGACGCCGACGAGCCCGAGCAGCAGGTCATGGTCGCCGGCGCGACTGCGGACCCGGTGAAGGACTACCTCAAGCAGATCGGCAAGGTCGCCCTGCTGAACGCCGAGATGGAGGTGCAACTGGCGAAGCGCATCGAAGCCGGGCTGTTCGCTGAGGAGACCCTCAACGAGGGCCACTCGGCCAAGGACGCTGCCGTTGACCTCGAGTGGATCTCCGAGGACGGGCGCCGCGCCAAGAACCACCTCCTGGAGGCGAACCTCCGCCTGGTGGTTTCGCTCGCCAAGCGTTACACCGGACGCGGCATGCTGTTCCTCGACCTGATCCAGGAGGGGAACCTCGGCCTGATCCGCGCGGTGGAGAAGTTCGACTACACCAAGGGCTACAAGTTCTCGACCTACGCGACCTGGTGGATCAAGCAGGCGATCACCCGCGCGATGGCCGACCAGGCACGCACCATCCGGATTCCCGTGCACATGGTCGAGGTGATCAACAAGCTGGCCCGCGTGCAGCGCCAGATGCTGCAGGACCTCGGCCGGGAGCCAACCCCGGAGGAGTTGGCCAAGGAACTCGACATGACCCCGGAGAAGGTCGTCGAGGTTCAGAAGTACGGCCGCGAGCCGATCTCGCTGCACACCCCCCTGGGTGAGGACGGCGACTCCGAGTTCGGTGACCTGATCGAGGACTCCGAGGCCGTCGTGCCCGCGGAGGCGGTCAACTTCACCCTGCTGCAGGAGCAGCTGCACGACGTGCTGGACACCCTCAGCGAGCGGGAGGCCGGCGTCGTGAGCATGCGGTTCGGGCTCACCGACGGCCAGCCGAAGACGCTGGACGAGATCGGCAAGGTCTACGGGGTCACCCGGGAACGGATCCGCCAGATCGAGTCCAAGACGATGAGCAAGCTGCGGCACCCGTCGCGCTCGCAGGTCCTGCGCGACTACCTCGACTGACCCGCGACACGCCCGTCCGGCCCGGTCTGACCGGGTCGGACCCGCCTGTCCAGTGGGGCCAATTCCCGCACCCCCTGTGACCTGATCGAAACCGTCGCCTCATAGTGCTGGGCAGCGGTTGCAGCTATGGTCTGGCCATGGCAGCAGAAGAGGCAGCGCCGGGTCCGCCTCCCGGCGACCCGCTGGTGGTGCTCTCGGAGGTCAACAAGCACTTCGGGGAACTGCACGTGCTGCAGGACATCAACCTGACCGTCCACAAGGGCGAGGTGGTGGTGGTCCTCGGGCCGTCCGGGTCAGGCAAGTCCACCCTCTGCCGTGCGATCAACCGGCTGGAGACCATCGGGTCGGGCACCATCACCATCGACGGCGTCCCGCTGCCTGAGGAGGGCAAGGCACTCGCCGAGCTCCGGGCCGACGTGGGGATGGTCTTCCAGTCCTTCAACCTGTTCGCCCACAAGACGATCCTGGAGAACATCACCCTCGGGCCGACCAAGGTGCGTCGCAAGAGCACGGACGAGGCCAGGACGCTCGCGATGGAGCTGCTGACCCGGGTCGGGGTGTCCGACCAGGCCGACACGTACCCGGCGCAGCTCTCCGGCGGGCAGCAGCAGCGCGTCGCCATCGCCCGCGCCCTTGCCATGCAGCCGAAGGTGATCCTGTTCGACGAGCCCACCTCAGCCCTCGACCCCGAGATGGTCAACGAGGTGCTGGACGTGATGGTGAGCCTCGCCCGGCAGGGCATGACCATGGTCGTCGTCACCCACGAGATGGGCTTCGCCCGCAAGGCCGCCGACCGGGTGGTCTTCATGGACGGGGGCCAGATCGTCGAGGAGGGCACCCCGGAGGACTTCTTCACCAACGCCAAGAGCGCCCGCGCAAAGGACTTCCTCAGCAAGATCCTGACCCATTGACCCGACGAAGAGCCGACCAAGCAGAGACAACAGGAGGAACCATGAAGTACTACGCAAAGACGATGCTGGCAGCAGCGTCCGCGCTGGCCATGGCAACCGCGCTCACGGCCTGCGCAGGCGGCAGTTCCGCAGGTGGTGCACCCGGCTCCGGCGGAAAGGTCGTGATCGGCATCAAGTTCGACCAGCCCGGTCTCGGGCTGAAGGACGGCGACACCTTCAAGGGCCTCGACGTCGAAGTGGCCAAGTACGTGGCCGACAAGCTCGGCTACACCGAGGTGGAGTTCAAGGAGAGCCCGTCAGCGCAGCGCGAGACGCTGCTGGAGAGCGACCAGGTCAAGATGATCTTCGCCACCTACTCCATCACCGACACCCGGAAGGAGCGGATCTCCTTCGCCGGGCCCTACTTCATCGCCGGCCAGGACCTGCTGGTCTCGGCCACCAATACCGACATCACCGGCCCGGAGAGCCTCAACGGCAAGAAGCTGTGCTCGGTGACCGGCTCGACCTCGGCTCAGAAGGTCAAGGACACCCTCGCCAGCGACGTGCAGTTGCAGGAGTTCGACACCTACTCCAAGTGCGTCGAAGCCCTCGCTGCCGGAACCATCGACGCGGTCACCACCGACAACGTGATCCTCGCCGGCTTCGCCGCCCAGTCCCAGTACGCGGGCAAGCTCAAGGTGGTCGGCTCGACCTTCAGTGAAGAGCGCTACGGCGTCGGCATCAAGAAGGGCGACAAGGCCCTCTGCGAGGCGATCAACACCGCCCTGGCCGACATGGTCAGTTCTGGCGCCTGGCAGACAGCTATCGACAACACCGTCGGCCCGTCCGGCTTCAAGCCCGACGCGGCCAAGAACCCGCCGAAGGCCGACGCCTGCGCCTGAACTGATCACCAGGTTTCCCGGCCCGCCGCGGCGGGCCGGGAAACCCTGACCCGGGGAGATCGATGGACGGACTCGCGGCGCTGTTCGCCCGTTACGACCTGCTGGGCGCCTTCCTGATGACGATCAGGCTCACCTTCGGAGGGGCCATCGGCGCGCTGTTCATCGGGACGGTGATCGCCATCTGCCGGGTCTCGCCGGTGGCAGTGCTCCAGCGGTTCGGGTCCTGGTACGTCACGATCTTCCGCAACACCCCGCTCACCCTGATCATCGCCCTTTGTCTTCTCGGCCTGAACAACATCCTCGCCATCCAGCTGGAACCGGCCAACGTCCTCGAGAACGCCTTCAGGTGGGCTGTGGTCGGGCTGGCGTTCTACCACTCGTCGTTCGTGGCGGAAGCGATCCGCAGCGGCATCAACACCGTTCCCACCGGGCAGGCCGAGGCAGCGCGATCGATCGGGCTGGCGTTCCTGCCCACGTTGCGCTACGTGGTACTGCCGCAGGCCTTCCGGGGAGCGATCGCGCCGCTCGGCAACACCCTGATCGCGCTCACCAAGAACACCACGGTTGCTGCCACGATCGGGGTCGGTGAGGCCGCCTTCATGATGCGCAACATGATCGAGTTCTCGCCCAACTACCTGTACGCCATCTTCTTCATCATGGCCGCCGGCTTCGTCATCCTCACCCTCCCGATGGGTGTGCTCTTCACCTGGCTGTCCAACCGGCTGGCGGTGGAACGATGAGCGCCCCGGTCGCCGTCCTCTTCGACGTCCCGGGACCCAGGGCCCGGGCGCGGTACCGGGTGGTGTCGATCATCGGGACCGTCCTGCTGGTCGCGATCCTGGCCTTCGTCATCGTCCGGATGCTCGACCTGCCCGCGCCCGAGGTCCGACCCCGCAACAACCAGCTCACCGCAGAGAAGTGGCTGCCCTTCGTCACCGCCTCGGCCTGGACGAACTACCTGCTCCCCGGCCTCCTCGGCACCATCCTGGCCGCGGTGGTCTCAGTTGTGCTCTCGCTCGTGGTTGGCCTGGCCCTCGGCATCGGTCGGCTGGTCCAGGTGCGCTGGTTGCGCTGGGCCTGCGGGGCCTTCGTGGAGTTCTTCCGGTCGGTGCCGGTGCTCATGATGATGCTGTTCGCCTACTACGCCGGCCTGTTCGCCCTGCGGATCACCGGCGCCTTCCTGCCGTTCTTCGGCGTTGTGGTCGGCCTGACGCTGTACAACTCGTGCGTCATCGCGGAACTGGTGCGGTCCGGCGTGAACTCGCTACCCAAGGGACAGCAGGAGGCCGGGCTGGCGATCGGGCTCACCCCGATGTCCACCCTGACGACGATCCTGCTGCCCCAGGCGATCACGGCGATGCTGCCGTCGATGCTCAGCCAGCTGGTCGTCATCCTGAAGGACTCCGCCCTCGGCTACATGATCAGCTACCTCGAGCTGATGCGCGCCGGGACCAACCTGGCGGCGGTGTTCGGCAACCTGATCCCGACCATGATCGTGCTCGCGGTGATGTACATCATCATGAACTCGCTGCTGACCAGGGCGGCATCGCTGGTCCAGCGCCGGCTCCGCCGCGCCCCGCAGGTGCTCGATCTCAACATCACCGCCGGGATGGTGCCGCAGCCGGCGTCCGAGCCCCAGGTGCCGCCGATGCTCCTGCACCCGCCCGGCCCGGACGAGCCGCCGACCCTGCGCCACCACCGGGATCGACGGCCGCCGCACGATCCCGGCACCTAGCTGTACTCGGTCAGCGCAGCTCCAGCGGCGGCAGGTCGTCGGACGGGGAGAAGCCGTGGACGGCGCCCAGGAACGCCAGCGATGCCTGGGCCGCCGCGATCAGGTTCTCCGCCCGGCGGAAGCCGTGGCCCTCGTCCGGGAAGAGCAGGTACGCCACCGGCAGACCCCGCGCGCGCACCGCTGCGACGATCGCCTCGGCCTGGCTCGGGGGCACCACCCGGTCCTGGCCGCCCTGCAGGACCAGCATCGGGCAGGAGAGCCGGTCGAGATGGTGGATCGGGGACCGCTCCAGGTCGGTCTGGCGACCCTCGGGGTAGGGAGCGACCAGGCCGTCGATGTAGCGGGACTCGAACTTGTGGGTGCCCTGCCCCGGGACGGTGGCGGGGTCGGCGACCAGGGCCTCGAGGTCGCCGATGCCGTAGAAGCTGATCCCGGCGGCGAAAACATCGGTCGAGGTCAGCGCGGCGAGGGTCGTGTAGCCGCCGGCGGAGCCGCCGCGGATGCTCAGCCTTGCCGGGTCGGCCAGCCCGGCGGCCACCAGGGCGCGGGCACCGGCGACGCAGTCCCGGACGTCGATCACCCCCCAGCGACCCTGCAGCCGGTCACGGTAGGCCCTGCCGTACCCGGCGGAGCCGGAATAGTTGACGTCGATGATTCCGATCCCCCGGGTGGTCCAGAACTGGACGGACGGAGCGAAGGCCGAGCCGTGGAAGTCGGTCGGCCCGCCGTGGCTCCACACCTGGACGGGCGGCAGTTCGCCGGCCGGCGCGCAGTGGTCGGCGTTGGTCGGTGGGTAGTACCAGCCGTGGACCGGGCCGTCGGGGGAGTCCCAGGTCATCGCCTGCGCCCGGGAGACCATGGCGTCGGGCAGGGTCTGGCTCCCTGCGCTGCGGAGGACCCGGTCTGCACCGGTGACCAGGTTCAACAGGTGCAACTGGGCCGGACTCCCGGCGTATCCGACGAGTGCGACCACCTCAGCCCCGCGCCCGGTCAGGTCGCAGGTGACCCCGCCGGTGCCGAGTTCGGTGAGCTCCCAGTCTCCTTGGCTCCCGCCGGGGCCGAGCAGCCCGAGGTGACCGATGCCGTCCGCGATCCAGGTGCAACCGATCCGGCCGTCCCCGAGCAGCGTGAACGGGGGCGGCTCGGGAACCCACATGGGTTGGCAGAAGTCCCAGCGGTGCCGATGCAGCTGCCGACTGCGATCACCGTCCCAGCTGTGGAAGTTCCAGTACCCGGTCTCGTCCGAGAGGTAGACCAGTGCGCCATCGGTGTCCCAGGCCGGGAAGACCGCGGCTTCCCGCGGCCCGCCGGCCACCTGCACGGCGAGCTCCGGCCGGTCGAGTGGGGCGACGAGCAACCTGGTCGAATCCCACGGCATGGCCGGCAGTTGCCACTCCACCCAGGCCAGCAGTCCGTCGGCCCGCAGGGCAGGGGAGGCGTAGAAGTCGGCGCCGGCCACCAACACCCTTCCCCCGTCCGGGTTGGCTGTATCGAGGTCGAGGCCGACCAACGACTGCACGCAGGCACCTTCGCCGCTGTGGTCCTCCCTTACGGCGAGGACCAGCCGGCGTTCGGGGTCGAGGACAAGACAGCCGTAGCGGTGGTCGCCGCCGGGTGCGAGCAGCCGCCGGCCTTCGGGGGAGAGCAGGTAGAGGTCCCCGCCGGGGGCAGTGCTGTAGACCACCAGGCCGGACGCGGCGGCCCAGGCTCCGCCGCCGTACTCGTTGATGGCGTTCCGGACGTTGTCCTCAGGGGTCAGGTCCTCCGGATCCATGCCGGACCGGCTGCACCAGATGCTCACCCGGCCACTCTGCTCGGGGTGGGCCTCGGTCCAGAGCACGCGGTCCCCGTCAACGACGCCCCGGTCCAGCCCGACCACGGCAGCGGTCAGGTCCGCCGGTGCGATCGGGGAGGCCCAGGACCCGTAGGGGGAGGTGTGCATCCCAGCACTCTAGCCAGCGGCCACCCGCCGCCGGGCGTGGTCAGCCGATGCCGGCTGCGGCCAGTTCGCCAGCGAAAGCCCGGTGGAGCCGCTCGTTGAACAGCACGAAGCGCACCCGCTCGATCCCGGGCCTGGGGTGTGCCACGACTGCGGTCACGGCCACCCTTGCTGCGATGGCGGCGTCCCAGCCGTAGATCCCGGCTCCGATCGCCGGGAAGGCCACCGAGGTGGCCCCGAGCCCGGCAGCGACGTCGAGGGACTTGCGGTAGCAGGAGGCGAGCAGGCCCTCATCGGTCTGCCCGGCGTTCCGGTTGGGCCCGACCGTGTGGATCACCCAGCGGGCGTTCAGGCGCCCGGCTCCGGTCGCAACGGCCTCACCGACCGGCAGGCCGTCCGGGAGCTGCCCGGATCGAACGCGGCGGCACTCCTCGAGCAGCGCCGGTCCGGCGGCTGCGTGCAGCGCGCCGTCCACGCCACCGCCGCCGAGGAGGCTCGAGTTGGCAGCGTTGACCAGGGCGTCGGCCCGC
>JADLEH010000018.1 GCA_020846255.1 Propionibacteriaceae bacterium | reverse complement strand
CCCGTTGGGGATACCAGTTCGGAAGAGCCTTCCACAGGCTCGGCTACCGTCGGGCCTCCGGCCCTTCGACCGGCTCGGGGATCAGGCGACGTGGGCGGCCAGGAAGCCGCCGACGAACGTGTCCCCGAGGCCGATCGTCGTCGGCCTGGCCACCTCGAGGGCGCGGGCCGGCACGCAGCACACCCGCTCCCCCAGCCGTTCAGCGAGCCCGGCCGCGAACCGGCTGCCGGCCTCGTGCCTCGGCAGCGCTGCCACCGCCGCCAGGTCGGCCGGGGTGAAGCCGTCACCGAAGCAGTACCGGGTGCTCGCCAGGTCGATCCCGCCTTCGAGGGCCGCCCGGTAGTCAGCCGCGTGCTCGCCGTAGGCCAGCGACCAGAACTTGGTGTGCACGACGATGGTTGAGGCGATCCCGAAGGCAGGGGTTTCCGAGAGCGCCTCAACCACGTCCGCTACGTCGAGCAGCTCGACCCGACGACGTACATACGCCTGCAACTCGTCCTCGTTCATGCTGTGGACGTCGACCCGGCCCCGGAACTCGCTGCCGACGATGTCCCGCATCACGTTGTCGTGGTAGCCGGCGTCCTCGAAGAACACCGTGGCCTCGGCCGGCAGGCGGGTCATGGCCGAGCGCAGGAACTGCAGCCGGTCGCGCAGCAGCGCCGGGTCGCGCATCACGTTGAACCCCGCGATCAGGAACGCACCGGCGGTCTCCAGCTCAGCCGGCAGGTCGTCGCTGAGCACCAGGTCCCGGTTCGGCGGGTCGTTGACGTAGATGATCCGGTTCGGGTGCTCCGCCCGCACCTCGCCGTCGGCCAGCCGCACCGTGGCGCCGGCCGGGAACTGGATGATCAGGTGCGGGTCGAGGGTGTCCCCGGTTGCGCTGCACAGGTAGTCCACCTGCGGCGGCAGCAGCCGGCGGACGTTGTCGTCGATGCTCACCAGGTGCACGGTGCTGGCCACCCCGAGCTTGGCGATCGCCATCGCCGCCCGGACGCAGGTGCCGCCGAGGGTGACCGTGTTCGTGAACCGGTCGGCGAACGCCGTGCCGATCGCAGAGGAGGCCAGGAACCGCTCCCCACCCACCCCGGCCTGCACGAACGCCAGGATCGAGCAGAGCAGGGAGCGCTCGTCGACGACGGCCAGGTCGACGTCCAGCTCCGCGACCCGGAGGTCGTACTCGCGGGCGAGGTCCGCGAGCACGTCCGGCTCCCAGGCGATCTCGAAGTCGACGCAACCGCCGAGCCCGAGGACGAGTCTTCGGCCCATCTGGTGCTCCCTGCTCCCCACCGGCCTAGCGGTAGAGCTCGGCCCTGCCGGCGGCCCCGAACAGCTCGATCTTCTGGGCGGCGACGACGTTCATCGCCTTGATGCACTCCGGCTGGATCATCAGCGGCTCCCGCAGGTTCGGGTCCTGCGCCAGGATCTCACGCATCCTGGTGTGGTAGCCCATCTTGATGTCGCTGGAGATGTTGATCTTGTTGATGCCGGTGCGGGCCGCCGTGCTGATCTCGTCGTCGGGGTTGTTCGACCCGCCGTGCAGCACCAGCGGCAGCGGGCAGGCAGCCTTGATCTCCTTGAGCAGCTCGAGCTTGAGCTCCGGCTTCATGCCCTTCGGGTAGAGCCCGTGGAAGGTGCCGATCGCGATGGCGAGGCTGTCCACGCCGGTCTGCTCGACGAAGCGCACCGCGTCCTCGGGGTTGGTGTGGATCACCTCGGTGGCGCCGGACTCGCCGTAGGAGTCGTTCGCCCCGATCGTGCCGAGCTCACCCTCGACCGACAGCCCGACGGCGTGCGCGGCCTCGACGACCTTCCTCGTGATCGCGACGTTCTCCTCGAATGGCCTGGTGGAGGCGTCGATCATCACCGAGGTGAAGCCGTTCTGGATCGAGGTGAGCACCTGTTCGTAGGTGCCGCCGTGGTCGAGGTGGATCGCCATCGGCACGGAGGAGCGGTGCGCCCTGGCCACCACGGCCTTCATGAAGTCGGCTCCCACGTGGGCGTACTCGTCTGGGTGGATCGCGACGATCCACGGCGCCTGCAGCTCCTCGCACAGGTCCGCGATCCCCGCGAACATCGCATAGTCGCTGATATTGAACGCCGGCACCGCGAAGCCCGCCTCATTGGCGATCCTCAGCACCCCGTCACCGCTGGTGAGCATGATCTTCTCCTTCAGTTTCATTCAAATTGGGTGGGAATGGGGGGTCAGTTCTTCACGGCACCGGCGGTCATGCCGCCGATGAAGTAGCGCTGGAAGAACAGGAACAGCAGCAGGACCGGGATGCAGCCGAGGATGCTCATCGACATCATCTGGTTCCACTCGTAGGAGTGCTGGCCCATCAGCAGCTGGATGCCGATGGGCACCGTCCGCATCTCCACCGTCTTGGTGAGGGTCAGGGCGAACAGGTATTCGTTCCAGGCGATCATGAAGGTGTAGATCCCGACCGAGACCAGGCCCGGCACCGAGATCGGCAGCAGGACGCGCCACAGCGCCGTCCACGAGCTGCCCCCGTCCACCTTCACGGCCTCGTCCAGTTCGCGGGGCAGGGTGGTGAAGTAGCCGGTCATCATGATGATCGCGTAGGGCAGGGTGAAGACCATGTAGGTGAGGATCAGCCCCTGGTAGGTGTTGTACAGGCCGAGGAAGATGATCAGGCCGAAGTACGGGATCAGCAGGGTGATCGGCGGGACGGCCTGGACGCTGACGATCACGACGTTCAGGACCCGCTTCAGCGGGAACTCGAACCGGCTGAACGCGAACGCAGCCAGCACCGCGACGAGCAGCGTGAGCAGGGTCACCGCCAGAGAGACGAAGTAGCTGTTGATGAAGAACCGCACCTTCACCGGGTCGGTGAAGATGGTCGTGTACGCGTCCCACGTCCAGGTCTGGGGGATCAGCCGCGGCGGGTACTGGAAGATGTCGGTGTTCGGCTTGAACGAGCTGGAGAGCATCCACAGGACCGGCAGCCCGGCGAACATGGCTCCGATGGTGAGGGCTACCAGGAGGCCGACCCTGGCGAGATTGCGCTGCTGGCGTCTGGTCATGTCAGTCCCGCGCCTTCTGTGCCCGCACGTAGAAGAAGGCCAGCACCATCGAGATCACCAGGACGATCGCCGCCGACGCCGAGGCCGCACCGAACTGGTACCTGGAGAAGGCCAGCTTGTAGGTGAAGGTGCTGAGCATCTCGGTCGTGCCGAGCGGCCCGCCGCCGGTGGTCATCCAGATCAGGGCGAACTGCTGGGTGGTCCAGATGAAGTCCAGCAGCGCCATGCTGATGATGATCGGCTGCAGCTGCGGGAGCGTGATCCGGGTGAACCGCTGCCAGGCGTTGGCGCCGTCCACCTGGGCTGCCTCGTAGTAATCGGCCGGGATGCCCTGCAGGCCGGCCAGCAGGCTGGTCATGTAGAAGGGGTAGCCCGCCCAGATGTTGATGAAGGTGACCGCGAACAGTGCCGTGTCCGGCGAGCTCAGCCATTCGATCTGCGAGCCGGCGAGGTTGGAGGACATCAGCAGGTAGTTGATGACCCCGTTCGGCTCGAGCAGCAACCGCCACAGCACGGCGATGATCGCGACTGTGAACAGCCAGGGCAGCACGTAGATGGTGCGGAAGATCGCCTTCGTCCGGTTGCCGAGCAGGGGCGAGTTCAGCAGCAGTGCGAACGTCAGCCCGAGCACCAGGTGGGCGACGACGCTCACCACGGTGAAGAACAAGGTGTTGGACGCCGCGCCCCAGAAGCTCTCGCTGGTGAGGATGTCGATGTAGTGCTTGAACCCGACCAGTTGCGGGTTCTTCTTCATGATCACGTTGTCCATCAGGGAGTACCCGAGGACCATCACGATCGGGATGACCATCAGCACGAGCATGAGCACGACAGTCGGGGAGAGGTAGCCGTAGGGAACTGCGCCCTTCCGGATCGCACCCAGCCGGTCGACCGGCCGCGACGCCCGTGGCGCCTGCGACCGCCTGGGGCCGGTCAGAGTCGGAGTGCTGGTCACTGGCTCCGCCTCCTTTCGAGTAGTGGAGCGGGGGTTGCCGGGAAGGTCCGGCGACCCCCGCTCCGGTATGGCCTGGGGATCAACCGGTGAAGGAGGTCTCCCATGCCTTCTGGGCATTGGTCAGTGTGTCGTCCACCGACTGCTTGCCGGCCAGGTACTTCTGGAACTGCTCATCGAAGTCACGCATCAGCTGCTCGGCCACGGGCAGCCCGGTGAACTCGTTGGTTGCGTTGCTCTTCTGGTAGATCTCGAAGGCCTGCTTGAAGATCTCGTCGGTGTTCACGAAGTCCGGGACGGCCTGGTTGTTGCCGGGGAAGGCGTGGGCGGACGAGCAGAGCTCGGCGTTGACGTCCTTGCCGAGCAGGAAGGACACCAGCTTGAAGGCCTCGGCCTGGTGCTCGCTGTTGGCTGCGACCCCGATGCCCCAGGAGGCGTACGGGAGGCCGCCCTTGCCGGTGTAGCCGTCAGCCGGCGGGATGGCCGCGACCGAGAACTTTAGGTCCTTGTTCTGCTCCCGGATGAGGTTCACGTGGGCGAGGGAGTCGATCATCATGCCGACCCGGCCGTTGGTGAACTCGTTCACCTTGTCCTGCTCCTTCATGGTGAAGGAACCCTTGGCCACCGCGCCGGCGTCGTACATCTCCTTGATGAACTCGAGCGCGGACTTCACATCGGCGTTGCCGACCAGGTTGGGCTGGCCGTCCTTGAGCATGCTGCCGCCGGAGGCCCAGACCCACGACATCACGTCGTTCTGGATGCCGTTCGGGGTGCCGGTGTCCAGCGGGAGGATCCAGCCGGAGGTGTTGTCACCGAGCGCCGAGACCGACTTGGCCGCTGCGCTGAACTCGGTGCGGTTGGTCGGGACGGCGTCGACGCCGGCCTTCTTCAGCAGGTCCTCGTTGATGAACATCGGGTAGACGAAGTTGGCGACCGGGATCATGAACGTGGAGCCGTCGACCTGCACCTGCGCAGCCAGCTGGCTCTCGTCGAAGCTCGCCGACTTCATCAGGTCGGTCAGGTTCGACAGCGAACCCTGCTTCACGAAGTCGTTCACCCAGGCACCGTCGAGGCCGACCACGTCCGACATCGTGCCGGCCGCAGCCCCGGCGACGACCTGTTCCTTGGTGGAGGCGTAGGGACCGCTGATCAGCTTCACCTTGATGCCGGGATTCTCCGACTCGAACTGGTCCATCAGGCCCCGCAGCGAGTTGGCGGGCAGTTCGGGCTCCCACCACTGTGCGAACTCCAGGGTCACTTCGCCGCCGGCTGAGGCGGAGGACGAGGGGGCGCTCTGGCCCCCGGCGCAGCCGCTGAACGCCAGGGTGGCCGCCACCATTGCGGCAATCCCGGCCAGATACTTCTTGCGCATCTCACTCTCCTGTTTACGCGGGGGCGAAGGGAGGAGCGGCGACTCCGCTCTGAGACTCACAAACGCGCCAGCGGGACCATCTTCGCGCCGATACCCTCGGCTAGTCAAGGGATTTCTGCGGTTTTTTGCAGTCACAATCCGATAACATGCTTCGGTTGCTTGCAACTCTTGCCCTCCCTGTGGCATGATTCACGCAGAAACACGCAAGTCTGGAGGATGGATGAGCAAGGAGAGCCTCTACCCCGCCCGCCGCCGAGCCGAGATGCTCGAGTTCCTACGGGAGCGCGGCCAGGCGTCCATCCACGAGCTGTCCGCGGAATTCGGCGTCTCCGAGGACACCGTCCGCCGCGACGTAGACATCCTCGCCACCCAGGGCTCGGTCGACCGCACCCACGGCGGCGTGACCATCTCCCCCGACGACCGGCTGAACACCGTCATCCCGTTCGTGAAGCGGATCGACGCCCAGGCCGCAGCCAAGGACGCCATCGCCCGAGCGGCGGCAGCGCTCATCGACGAAGGCCAGAGCGTGATCATCAACGGCGGCACAACCACCCTCGCGCTGGCCAAGTACCTGGCGACCAAGCGGGGCATCACCGTGGTCACCAACAACCTGCCCCTGCCCCAGGAGCTGTACTCCCGCGGCGTCCGGGAGATCTACGTGCTCGGCGGCTCCTACCGGCTGCGCTCGCAGGTGACGATCGGCCCGGTGGCCCTCTCCGACGGCACCGGCAAACCGCGCTCCATCCACGCCGACTGGGCAATCATCGGGGTCGGCGGGGTGTCCGACGAGGGCACCGTCTGGACCAGCAGCCTGCCGGAGGCCGGGATGATGCGGGCGATGATGGACTGCGCCAGCCAGACCCTGCTGCTCGCCGACAGCTCCAAGTTCGGCAAGCGGGAGTTCGCGGAGGTCGCCGACCTCTCGGCCGCCACCACCCTGATCACCGAGCAACGACCCAGCGAAAGCCTCTACGACTTCGCGGCCGAGGTCGGCGCGCGGATCATCGTCACCAGCGAACTGCCCGACCTGCTGCCCAGCCAGCTGTAACCGGCGGCAGCCGGGCCAATCCGATCGCCAGCGAAGCGAGGAGCCAGCAGTGGCCAGCCAGACCCAGACCGTCAGGTTCACCCGGGCAGCCGCCGAGCGCGCCCTCGACCACGGCAACGGGGTGGTGCGGCTCGCCCCGGCCTGGGTGCCGAGGGTGTTCTCCACCCCGGGCCGACGGCTCCGCCTGCACCCGGACGACTACTACGCCCTCGGCAAGGATCGCGGTGGTATCGACGAACGGTGGCTGGCCTCCCCCATCCGTGCCGACAACGGTCCGGCCGCCGGGGAGTTCGAGGGCCTGAGCCTGGTGGTTGACCCGTCCGGGGAACTGGTGCCCTTCGACGAGTTCATCGACCACCACGGCGCCCAGCTGATCGGCGAGCGGATCTGGAGCCGCCACGGCAAGTGGCCGGCGTTCGCGAAGTTCTTCGACAACGAGCAGGCGCTGCCCTTCCACGTCCACCACCGCGACGAGCACGCCCTCCCCCTCGGCAAGGTGTCCAAGCCGGAGGCCTACTACTACCCGCCGCAGCTGAACAACCACCTCGCCGCCCAGCCGGTCTCGTTCCTCGGCCTGCAGCCGCAGGTCAGCCGCGCAGAGCTCAGGGAACGCCTGGTCCGGTTCGCCGACGGCGGTGACAACCGCATCACCGAACTGTCGCTGGGCTACCGCACCCGGCTCGGCACCGGCTGGGACATCCCGGGCGGAGTGCTGCACGCCCCGGCCAGCGTGTGCACCTACGAGCCGCAGGCTGCCTCCGACGTCCTGTGCATGTGCGAGTCCTGGAGCAACAACCGCGAGGTGCCCGACGTACTGCTCTGGAAGGACGTGCCGGCCGACCGGGCCGGCGACTTCGACTACATCCTCGAGCTCATCGACTGGGAGCGGAACGTAGACCCCGACTTCGTCGCCAACCGGCAGCTGATCCCCTTCGAGACCGAGGCATCGCTGGCCGACGGTGGCGCCGGCTTCTTCGAGAAGTGGATCGTGCACAAGTCGACGGCGTTCAGCGCCAAGGAACTCACGGTCCTGCCCCGATCGGCGGTCACCCTGCCCAACCAGGCCGCCCACGGCGTGGTCGTGGTCCAGGGCCACGGGACCTTCGGCGGCCACGACGCGGCCGCAGCGACCACGATCAGGTTCGGGCAGCTCACCGACGACGAGTTCTTCGTCTCCGAAGCCGCAGCCCGCGCCGGCGTCCGCGTCGAGAACCGCAGCTCCACCGAGCCCCTGGTCCTGCTGCAGCACTTCGGCCCCGGCGAGCTGCCGCACCGGCCCGCCGTCAGCTGACAGCCACCGTGCGGTCCTCAGCCGAGCCGAGCAGCCAGCGTCCGGTTGTGGCCAGGTCGAAGTTCTCCGGCTGCCAGCGCAGCGCGTTCAGCCACGGCAGCGACAGCCGGGCAGTCGGGGCGCCCGGCGGACGGCCGAGGACCTCCAGCTGGCCCTGGGTGACCACTGCCAGCGACTGGCCGCCGGCGAGGTCGCTCAGCGTGCACAGGCGCTTTCCCGGCTCCAGGTCGGACGCGGCAACGCCGTTCTCGCCGGCCTGCAGCATCGAGCGCTGCGCCTCCCGGCTGATCCACAGCGCCGGGCCCGTGGCAGCCAGCGAGGTGGCGGCGACGTCGCGTCCGGCGTGCGGCCGGCCCACGCGGCGGGCATTGGCTGCCATCCGTTCCAGGCGGGCCGGGTCGGCCAGCAGCTGGTCGAGCTTGTAGCCGACCGTGGTCGCGTAGTTGCAGCGCACGGCTGCGCCCTCCTCGAGCAGGTAGTCGGCGTTGCGCACCTCCTGGCCGGGGATCGGGTTGATGATCACCATCGGCAGCCCGGCGGCCATGCACTCCGAGGACGACAACCCGCCGGGCTTGCCGACGAACAGGGTCGCGATCCGCACCAGGTCGGCCATCTCTGTGGTGTAGCCCAGCACGCGGTAGGACGCGGCCTGCGGCGCCACCAGGGCCTCGATGGAGTCCTTCAGCTCGGTGTTGCGTCCGCACACCACCACAGCCTGGAACGGCGTGGCCATCCGTAGCGTCTGCTGCACGATCTGGGTGGTGTACGGGCCGCCGGCCGCCCCGGCCGAGATCAGCACCACCGGCAGGTCCGGACGCAGGCCGAAACGCTTCAGGATCGCCTCCCGATCGACCGGGTTGGCGAGGCCGCCGCGCACCGGGATGCCGGAGTCGCTCACCCGGTCGGCCGGCACGCCCATGCTGATCAGGTACTCCCTGGACTCCTCCCTGGCTGCGAAGAAGTGGTGGAACGGGCTGGTCAGCCACAGTCCCTGGAAGTCGTAGTCGGTGGTGACGACGGTGAGCTGGGCGTGCAGCTGCCTGCGGGCCAGCATCAGCGAGACCAGGCGGGCCGGCAGGAAGTGGGTGCAGATCACCACGTCCGGGTCGTAGTCGCGCAGCTCGCGGACCAGCCCGATGGTGTTCAGCTGCTCCAGCCACTTCAGGAACGGCGCCAGCTTGAACGGCGGGTCGGCGTTGTCGTAGCCCCAGCCGACCAGCCACGGCGCCTCGGACACCAGGGTGAAGTAGGCGTCGTCGTAGAGCCGGTTGAAGACCTCGTTGGTGGTCTCGAGGATGTCCAGCCGGCGCACCTCGTCGTCCCCGCCCAGGCCGGCCATCGCGGTCTCGACCGCGCTCGCCGCCATGTTGTGTCCGGAGCCCACCCCGGCAGCAAGGATCATCACCCGTCGGCCCATGCGGTTCAGGTTAGGACAGGGCCATCCCGGCTGGGCCGATTTTCGCCCGGGCGAGGCCGTACGTTATAGTTTCGGGGCTGGCCGGGTACCGGTTGGTGAGGCCTTAACAAGGCCCCGTAGCGCAGTTGGTTAGCGCGCCGCCCTGTCACGGCGGAGGTCGCGGGTTCGAGTCCCGTCGGGGTCGCTGAAGCGAGCGAATTGCTTCATCCGGCCAGGTAGCTCAGTTGGTAGTAGCGTTCGCCTGAAAAGTGAAAGGTCGGCGGTTCGAGCCCGCCCCTGGCCACGTTTATCGCGATGGAATCAGATTCCATCGCGTTTTTCGTTTTCCGGGGCGGGAACGGAAGTGGCCGGGCCCCTTTCGGGACCCGGCCACAACCGGTTACTTCAACTGGCTCACTTCACGAGGCCGACGTTCTCCCACTTCGGCACCCGGGCCATGCCCATGGCGCCGATGTTGGCCAGCTTCTCCCGCACGCCCACCAGCATCGGACGCTGGTAGAGCGGCAGGGTGTGCACGGACTCCCAGATGGCCTGCGCGGCCTGGTTGCCCAGGTCGGCCCGCTTGGCGACGTCCATCTCGGTGTCGATCAGCGGGATCAGCTCGTTCACCTTGGTGATGTCGAGCTGGGCGAAGTTGGAATCGTTGGCGACGAACTTGCCGTCCTTGGTCGTGCCACCGTAGATCTGGCCGATGTTCCGCAGCGGGAACGGCGTGCCGATCCAGGAGAAGGCGACGATGTCGAACTTGTGCTCCACGAGCACGCCCGGCCAGTCCTTCTGGATGTCGACGGTCTTGAGCTTCAGGTTGACCCCGATCTCCTTGAGCATCTTCTGCGCCTGCAGGCCCTCGTTCTCGGAGGCCGAAACCCCACCGAGCACTGCGAACACGACGTCGAGCTGCTTGCCGTCCTTCTCGCGGAAGCCGGAGGACTCATTCAGCGTCCAGCCGGCTGCGTCCAGCTTGGCCTTGGCACCCTCGATGTCGAAGTCGATGCCGGTGGCCTTGCCCTGGTCGACGTAGCCCTCCTGGCTGGCGACGTACAGGTTGTTGTTCAGCGGCACCTGGTCGCCGGGCAGGCCGGCCAGGTCGGACTGCGCGATGACGGTCCGGTCAAGACCCATCACGATCGCCTGACGCACGTTGACGTCGGAGAGGATCGGGGCCTCGGCGTTGAAGGTGAACTGACGGAAGTTCGGACCGGCAGCGACCCGCACCTCGGAGTTCTGCGCATTGCTCGCCTGGGCGAAGCCGTCCGGGTCGGCGCCGATGTCGTAGTAGTCGACTTCCTGGTTGGCGAACGCCGCGGCCAGGGCCTCGGACTTGATCTGCTTCCAGGTGAGCTTGGTCAGCAGCGGCTTCGGGCCCCACCACTTGTCGTTGGGCTCCATGATCACGGTGCCGCTGGTCTTGTCCCAGCTGGTGACCTTGTACGGGCCACTGAACCAGGCGTCCTTGTACTCGGTCCAGCCGTCGTTGAAGACCTCGGGCGTCGCAACGCCCTCGGCCGGCAGCGGGCCGTCGCCGATGATGGCGACCCAGTCCGGGTAGGTGCTCTTGAACTTGAAGATCACGTCGTTCGGCGTGGCGCCGGCCTCGACCGATTCGATCTGGTTCCAGCCGTCGGTGGACGCTGCAGCGAACTTCTCGTTGCTGCCGTTCTGCGCCTTCCAGGTGGCGATCCAGTCGTCAGCGGTGATCGGCGAGCCGTCGTTCCAGACCGCCTTGGGGTTCAGCTTCAAGGTGACCACGAGGTTCGGGTTCGTCTCCGTGGTGGCGGACTCGAGGTAGTCGGGGTTCAGGATCGGCTCGCCGGTCCCGTTGTAGTCGTAGTAGGTCGGCCGGATCGGCGACTGCAGCAGGGTGAGTTCCGCGTCGTTGCCGGTGGCGTTGTAGCCGTTCCAGGTAGCGATCGGGTAGCTGATCGAGCCAACGAACTCGCCGCCGACCAACTGGTCGCGGGGGGTTTCGTTGATGTCCCAGCCAGTGCTACCGGCCGGAGCGGCCGTGGTCCCGGATGCTCCCGGGGCCGGGCTCTGCACCGGCCCGCCGCAAGCGGCGAGCGTCAGTGCCAAGCCGCCAGCAACCAGCGGCATCAACAGTTTTGAAAGCTTCACTTCTCCTCCGTTTTCATACTGTTCCCTCCGGGTCCGCGGTAGCGGTCGCCGGCGTATGGATCTGTTCGACAATACCCGTTCACGCTTGCCCGTCGCATTCGGG
>JADLEH010000017.1 GCA_020846255.1 Propionibacteriaceae bacterium | reverse complement strand
TTCGGGAGCAAGCGCACGTTTCGGGAGCGTGGGGCCGGGGGGCGGGGGCGGGGCAGGGCCAGGGGGCGGGGACGGGGGTGCCAGCGTTGGGGCTGCCTACCCGACGGGGTCCGGTTCGGGCGGTGGAACCAGCTCCGCCAGCGTGGCGGACAGGCCGTCAACAGCCCGGACCTGCGCTCCGACTTCCGCCGCGAGAGCGGTGTGGGAGCCGCCGGTGAGGGCCACCACGAGCCCGGCCAACCGCCCTGCGGTCAGGCGGTGCAGGGGCACGTGGCGCGGGCCGACGCCGAGGGTGGCGAGCCGGCGGGCGTGGTAGTACTGGTCGAACATCGCCGGGGCCGTGGTGGACGGCACCCCTGCCCGGAGGCCGGCAGCTGTGGTCCCGGCGCCGCCGTGGTGCACCAACCCAGCCATCAATGGGAACAGTGCATCGTGCGGGAGGTCGGCCACCGTGCACACCTCGCCGTCGCCGAGAATGGCGGGCTCGGCGCCACGCAGGGCCGGGGTCACGATCCGGCGCCCGGACAGCCGGGCTGCTGCCACGATCAGGTCGAGCCAGCCCTGCCCGCCACTGTCGTTAAGGCTGCCCAGCCCGACGTAGACCGGTTTCGGCCCGGCAGCGAGGAAGGCCTGCAGCTGCGCGGGCGGCGTCCAGTCCGCCGGCACGCCGGCTGCGATCGCGCCGGTCTGCCGGCAGGTCGACGGCCAGTCGGACGCCGCCGGCACCAGGGTCGGGTCGGCGGCCAGCAGGATGAGCTCGCGATCCGCCGCCGCCGTGCTCTGTCGAGCCGTCGCCGGCTGCAGCCCCAACCGCTTCCGCAACGCCGAGGACGTGGCCCGGGACAACCCCGAAGTGGTCTCCCAGTACCACTGGGTCACCAGCCGGTCGCGCCACCGCCAGCCCAGGAACCAGCGTCCCTCCAGGTGGCTCTCCCGTTGCGTTGTCGGCAGGATCGCGGTGTGCAGGAGGGTCACCAGCCGGCAGCCCCGCGCCTCGGTGAGGGCCAGCGCTGCGTCCCGGGAAGCCAGCCCGGTCACGACCAGGGTGCCCGGCTCGACCAGGTCACTGAGCGTCCCGGCCAGCGGCTCGGCGAGACCGGAGAGCCAGCGGTGCAGCAGCACAGGCTGGGCCAGCGGGGTGCGCAACGCCAGCTCGCCGAGCCAGCCCCGGCCGAGCCGTTCCATTGCCGCCATCGTGGTGCCGGTCCCGCGGAAGTCCGCACCCCGGGAGCGTACGAGCGCGGCGTAGTCGTCCACCGCCACAACGGTGGCCGGAACGCCCAGCGAAACCAGGGCACCGGCCAGGATCGCCATGGGTTCGACGTCGCCACGGGAGCCGATGGCCAGGAAGGTGACCCGTTCGGGCATCCTCAGAAGATCTGCACTGGGCTGACGATGTCGGCAAGGATGAGGGCGACGCCACTGAGCAGCAGCAGGGCGCCAACGGCGTACGCGACCGGCAGCAGCCGCGCGGTGTCGAAGAAGCCGTAGGGGCGCCGCTTGAACAGCCTCGCCCCGGTGCGGCGCACCCACTCGTAGACGGCACCGGCGATGTGCCCGCCGTCCAGGGGTGGCAGCGGGATGAAGTTGAACAGGGCGAGGAACAGGTTCACCGATGCCAGCAGCGACGTGAAGGTCGCCACCTTCTCCGGCAGGGTCACCTCGGCAGAGGCCACCACCTGGCCGGCGACTGTGCTGGCGCCGAGGATGCTGATCGGGTCGTAGAGGCTGCGCGGCTGCCCGGTGACCATGCCGACGACCACGTGCCAGACCTTCACCGGGAACTGCACCAGGGCTACGGCGCTCTGCTGGCTCATCGTCCACATGTCGCTGAGCACCTGTCCCGGACCGCCGCGGACGAGCTCGAACTCCGGGCTGACGCCGAGCCAGCCGGCCGAGATCCGCCGTTCCGGGTCGAGGTTGTCGGCCACGCCGGTGATCACGGTGTTGACCGGAACCAGCTCGACCGTGGCGCCGGCGCGGTCGACGACCAGCCGCGCCTCCTTGTCGAGGTTGGCGCGGATCAGGGCGCTCAGCTGGGCGTAGGTGTCCACGGGCACGCCGTTGAAGCTCGTCACCCGGTCGCCCACCTGCAGCCCGGCCAGGGCCGCCGGCGAGCTGGGGTCGGCTGCGGTGCACTCGGTACGGGTGGCGTCGGTGATGATGCAGGGCTGGACGAAGGCGATGGTGGTCTGCGGACGCTGCACGCCGTAGAGGCCGGTGACCAGGAGCAGCAGGACGAAGGCGATCAGCAGGTTCATCGCCGGCCCGCCGGCCATCACGACCAGCTTCTGCCAGGTCTTCTTCTGGTAGAACAACCTCCCGTCGGCGACGTCGGTCGGGGTGATCTCCTCCCACTCGGCAGCCCGTGCGCTGTCGGCGAACTCGGCCAGCCGCGTGCGGCGGCTGGGCCTGCCGTCCGGGCCGGGCGGGTACATGCCGAGCAGCCGGACGTAGCCGCCCAGCGGGAACCACTTCACGCCGTACTCGGTCTCACCGCGGGTTCTGGACCAGATCGTCGGCCCGAAACCGACGAAGTACTTGGGTACCCGGACGCCGAAGAGCTTCGCCGGCACCATGTGGCCGAGCTCGTGCAGGGCCACCGAAGCCATGATCAGCGCGAAGAACGCGATCGCGAACCCGATGACGGTGAGGGTTTCCATTCACTGCTCCTGGTTGATCCGGTCGGCAGCCTCGGCCCGTGCCCAGGCGTCGGCTGCCAGAACGGCGGACACGCTGAGTCGGGTGTCCGCCCCGGCGGCCGACAGGTGGGTGTCCACGACGTCGGCAACCACCTCAACGATGCCAGGGAAGTCCAACCGGCCCGCGCAGAAGGCATCGACGCAGACCTCGTTGGCTGCGTTGTACACGGCTGGGGCCAGCCCGCCGGCCTTGCCGCAGCGCCGGGCCAGCTCGACGGCCGGGAACGCGACGTCGTCCAGTGGCTCGAACGTCCAGCTGGTCGCCTTCGTCCAGTCGCAGGCGGCTGCGGCGTCCGGCGTGCGGTCGGGCCAGGACAGGCCGAGGGCGATCGGCAGTCGCATGTCCGGCGGGGAGCACTGGGCGATCGTCGAGCCGTCGCAGAACTCGACCATCGAGTGCACGATCGACTGCGGGTGCACGACCACCTGGATGTCGGCCAGGTCCACCCCGTACAGCAGGCCGGCCTCGAGCAGTTCCAGGCCCTTGTTCACCAGCGTGGCGGAGTTGATGGTGATCACCCGGCCCATCGCCCAGGTGGGGTGGGCCATGGCTGCCTCCGGGGTGACGTCGCGCAGCTCGTCCCGGGTGCGGCCGCGGAACGGCCCGCCTGATGCGGTCAGGATCAGCCGCCTGACCTCGTCGGCGCGACCGGCCCGCAGGGCCTGGGCGAAGGCTGAGTGCTCGGAGTCGACGGCCACGATCTGGCCCGGGGCCGCGGCATCGGTGACCAGCCGGCCGCCGATGACCAGGGATTCCTTGTTGGCGAGGGCAAGGATCGTGCCGGCGGCCAGCGTGGCCAGCGTCGGCTCGAGCCCGGCAGCCCCGGTGATGCCGTTGAGGACGACGTCGGCGTCGATGGCGGCGAGCCTCGTGGCCGCGTCCGGGCCGGCCCAGACGTCGATGCCGGGCAGCTGCGCCGCGACCCGGTCGGCGGCGTCCGGGTCACTGACGGCGACCACCCGGGGCCGCAGCGCCCGGGCCTGCTCGACCAGCAGCTCCACCGAGGAGCCACCGGCCGCGAGCCCGATGACCTCGAACCGGTCCGGTCGGGCCCTGATCACATCGATCGCCTGGGTTCCGATCGAGCCGGTACTCCCAAGAATCACCACCTGGCGCATGCCGGTCCAACTCTCCCTAGTTCCTCATCAGGGAGCCTATCCGGCCGGCCGCGGCTGGATACTGTGCAGGCAGGCTGCAGGCACCTTCGAAGGAGGCACCGTGTCCAACGTCCGGCCGGAGCCGTCGAGCAGATGACGGTCTACTTCGTCGCGCAGATCCGGATCCATGATCCCGCCGAGTACCAGAAGTACCTGGACGCCTGCGACGACGTGTTCGCCCGCTTCAACGGGACCTACCTGGCCGTTGACGCCTCCCCCACAGTGCTCGAGGGAAGCTGGCCGGACTCGCGGACCGTGATCATCGGCTTCCCGAGCGAAGCCGAACTGCTGGCCTGGTACCGGTCACCGGAGTACCAGGACATCCTTGAGCACCGCCTGGCGGGGGCGCACTGCGACACCGTGGTGGTGCACGGACCGGGGGCGGACCGGTGACCGGCAACGCCGATGGCGGGGTGGAGATCGAGTCGCTCGCCGAGTTCGACGCCCGCGTGGCGAGGGGTTCGCTCGCGGAGTGCTACCTGCAATCCCTGGACCTGACCGGGCGCAGCGGGGTGCTCCTGGCGACGGACGTGACCCGCGCCGTGTTCCTCGGCTGCACCCTCGACCCCGGGGTGGAGGCCCGACTGCAGGACCGGGGTGCCCTGATCTTCCCGAACCTGCCCGACCTGCCGTTCAACCCGTACCGCTCCGGGCTGTACACGGCCGGGGAACTGTACGCCGGCCTGGAGCAGGGCCACCGCTACACCCTTGATGCCCGGATCCACCGGTGGTGGCGGTACGTCGGCCAGCACCGCAGCCTGACCAGCGAGCTGGCCATGACCCTGCACGACCACGCGATCACCGAAGCGCTCGAGGATCTCGCGCTCGACGGTGCGGTTGGCGTGATGGGCGGCCACCAGCTCCTCCGGGGCTCGGCCGGCTATGTGGAGGCGGCCCGGCTGGGCCGGGCCCTGACCAGGACCGGGCGGACGGTGATCAGCGGCGGCGGGCCAGGCGCGATGGAGGCTGTCAACCTCGGTGCTGCACTTGTCGGCCGGCCGGACGAACTGGAGGCTGCGGTCGCCCTGCTGGCCGAGCGGCCCCGCTTCGCCGAGGACGTTGCCGCCTGGGTGGCCGCCGGCCTCGCCGTGCGCGACCGCTGGGACCTCACCGGACCCAGCTACGGCATCCCGACCTGGCTGTACGGCCATGAGCCCCCGAACGTGTTCAGCTCCGGGATCGCCAAGCTGTTCTCGAACGCGATCCGCGAGGACGTGCTGTTGCGCCACGCTTCCGGCGGGCTCGTCTGCCTGCCGGGGGCTGCCGGAACGGTGCAGGAGGTGTTCCAGGCGGTGACGCCGCGGTTCTACGCCC
>JADLEH010000016.1 GCA_020846255.1 Propionibacteriaceae bacterium | reverse complement strand
TCGACACTTGCAGACACCGACCGGGCAGGGAATTCGAGTTGATCCACTAGCCACTGCATGCGGGGGGTACGCAATGGCAAAGGCGGGTGTTTGGGTTGCTGCGGCAGCCTGCGTTGCCGCCGGCGCGTTGGTCGCGCCGCCCAGGTCAGGAACGCCGTTCCTTTCGACAGGTGATCAGGTCCAGCCGACCGTCACCGTCACGGCCACGCCCTCAGTTGCCTCGCCCAGCGCACAGCCAACCCCCACCTCGACCCTCCCCACGGTGGCCCCGACCCCGACCGTTACTCCGACACCGACGGTGACTGGCGAACCGACCGCCTCCCCCACCAGCGAGCCGACGACCGAGCCATCCGCCACCGCCACGGCCACGCACTCGGTTCCGCCGTGGTCCCGGCCGACCCGCAAGCCAACCCCGACGATCAGTCCGACCAGCACGCCGACAGCGACGCCGACCTCGACCGGGACCCCAACCGCCTCCCCGACGCCGACGGTCACGCCGACCGGCTGGCCGACCCGTACCCCGACCGCCTGGCCCACCGTGACGCCCACGCCGACCATCACCCCCACGCCGACGGTCACACCGACGCCAACGGTCACGCCCACGCCCACGGTCACACCGACGCCAACGGTCACGCCCACGCCAACGGTCACGCCCACGCCAACGGTCACGCCAACGCCAACGCCAACACCCACCATCACCCCGACGCCGACGGTGACGCCGACCGCCACCCCGACACCGAGCTGGTGGCCCACCCCGACGATCAAGCCCACCCCGACCGTTGTGCCCACGAGCACGCCGATCCCGGAGCCGACCTGCTGGCCGAACGCCAAGCCGGGAACACGGCGCTCGGTGGTGCCGAGGGCCGAACCCTCGGCCACACCCAGTTGCCCGCCGGGATGGGCGACGGTGAGGCCGACGGCCACCATCGGTCCCAGCACAACCCCCACGCCGGTGCCCACCACAACTCAGGCCCCCACCACAACGCAGGCCCCCACCTCAACGCCGACGCCCACCGCAACACCGAAGCCGACCTACTCGCCCTCGCCGACCAGCGGGGCGGCGGCCGGCCCGACCCGTCACGGCCGGGACACCGGGCCGGCCCCGGCCGTCCGTCCGACTGCTCACCCGAAGCCCCCGGCGTCCCCGCAGAGGGCTGCGAGCCCACCGCAGGCAGCGGCGCCGACTGCGAATCCGGTCCCGGGGACGCGTCCGACGGAGACCGCTGCAGAGGCCGTGCGGCGGCACCGGGCTGCTGCGGCCAGCAACGGCAGCCGCAGCACCGAATCCCGGACCCTGGCCGCCCAGCGGCCGGTGCGGGCGGCCCAGGGAGGCGACCTCCCCGGCAGGAGCCACGCCGAGGGACTCCGGGCCCATGCTCCCTGGCGCGGCCACCGGTGAGCCGTCGCAACACCACCGTGGTGCTGGCGACGCTGCTCGCCCTTACCGGCTGCAGCGGCCTGCAGCCGACGGTGAAGCCGAGCGTCGCCCCACCAACGGCTTCCGTGGCGCCCAGCTCGCCGAAGCCGACGCCCACGCCCACCGTGACGCCGACCCCGACTCCCACCACCCCGAAGCCGACCCCGACCGAACCGCCCGCGGACGGGCGCAAGGGGCGAGAACTGGACCGGCCGTACATGGTCGACGGAGTGCCGGTGGTGTCGAAGAAGCACCGGATCACCGCCGCGTACACCCCGAAGCGGCCGACCGGGGCGAACGGCCTGACCGCAGACACCGCGGCCGCCCTGAAGAAGCTCAGCTCTGCTGCCCGCAAGGCCGGGGTGCGGATAGTGGTCCGCAGCGGCTACCGGAGCTACTCCACCCAGGCAGCCATCTTCAAGGCCCAACTGGCCAGCTATCCCAGCGAGGCCCTTGCCCGCCGCTACAACGCGATGCCTGGGCGTAGCGAGCACCAGACCGGGCTGGCCGTCGACCTGTGGGACGGGGTCACCTGGGGGCTGGGCGTCCGGAACACAGCCACCGGGAAATGGCTCTGGCGCCATTCCCGGGAGTACGGGTTCATCCTGCGCTACCCGCCGGGCAAGGAGAAGATCACCGGGTACGCCTACGAGCCATGGCACTTCCGCTACGTCGGCACCGAACATTCGATGAAATTCAAGCCCAACTCGACCAAGACCCTCGAGGAGTACCTGGGCATCGACTGACCCGTCGACCCGGCAGCTTCGCCGACTTCAGGCGGCGGGATGCAGGTAGCGACACAATGTCGCCATGACTATCGATGACCAGTCGGCTGCCACCGGGCTCGTCGGCGCAGGGAAGCGAATCGGCATCCTGACCAGCGGCGGCGACGCCCAGGGGATGAATGCGGCCGTGCGAGCCGTGGTTCGGACAGCGGTCAGCCTCGGCGCGCAGGTGTTCGCCGTCTACGAGGGCTACCAGGGCATGGTCGACGGCGGCGCCGGAATCCGGGAGCTCGGGTGGGAGGACGTCGGGAGCATCCTGCACAAGGGCGGCACGATGATCGGCACCTTCAGGTCCAAGGACTTCCGCGAGCGCGATGGGCGCCGCAAGGCCGCCCGCAACCTGCTCGAGCACGGCATCGACCGCCTGATCGTGATCGGCGGCGACGGATCGCTGTCCGGGCTCGACCAGTTCCGGGCCGAGTGGTCCGAACTGCTCGCCGAACTCGTCGCCGCCGGCGAACTGGCCCCGGAAGTGGCGCAGGCCCATCCCGCGCTGATGTTCGCCGGCCTGGTCGGCTCCATCGACAACGACCTGGTCGGTACCGACATGACAATCGGAGCCGACACCGCGCTGCACCGGATCGTGGACGCCACCGACGCGCTCTCCAGCACTGCGGCCAGCCACCAGCGCAGCTTCGTCATCGAGGTGATGGGCCGGCACTGCGGCTACCTCGCCCTGATGAGCGCGATCGCCGGCGGCTGCGACTACGTCCTGATCCCGGAGGACCCGCCCGAAGCCGGCTGGGAGGAGCGGATGTGCGCAGCGCTGCACCGGGGACGGCAGGAGGGTCGCCGCGACTCCCTGGTCGTCGTCGCCGAGGGGGCGTGCGACCGGGCGGGCAAGCCGATCACGTCGGGCTACGTGCGGCAGGTGCTCGAGGAGATGCTGCACGAGGACGCCCGGGTGACGATCCTCGGCCATGTCCAGCGCGGTGGTTCCCCGAGCGCATACGACCGGTGGGCCTCCACCTGGCTCGGCTACGAGGCCGTCCTCGAGGTACTGACCGCAACGCCGGAGACCGCTGGGCCGGTGATCGGCTTCCGCGGCAACCGGGTCACTCGCGTGCCCCTGGTGGAGGCGGTGGCCAGGACCAGGCAGGTGCCGGAGATGATCGCCTCGGGCGACTACGCGGCTGCCATGGAACTGCGCGGCGGTTCCTTCAACGAGGCCGCGAAGATCCTGGCCGAACTGGTCGAGCCCAGCCGGATCGACGCCCCCGACTCCAGCCGGCGGATCGCGATCATCCACGCCGGGGGGCTGGCGCCGGGCATGAACGCGGCCGCGCGCTACGCCGTCCGGCTCGGGATCAGCCGGGGACACACGATGCTCGGTGTGCAGGACGGCTTCCCTGGACTCCGCGACGGGCGGGTCAGGGAACTCTTCTGGAGCGACGTGGAGGGATGGCTGGTCGACGGCGGCGCCGATCTCGGCGTTCGCCGCACCGTCCCGACGGAAGAGGAGCTGTACCGGATCAGCCGGTCGATCGAGGACCACAGGATCGACGCACTGCTGATGATCGGCGGCTGGAACGGCTACCAGGCCGCTGAACTGATGCACCGGGAATCGGCCCGATTCCCTGCCTGTGGGCTGCCGATCGTCTGCATCCCGGCTTCAATCGACAACAACCTGCCCGGATCGGAGCTCGCGATCGGTGCGGACACAGCGCTGAACGTGATCACTGAAGCTGTCGACCGGATCAAGATGTCCGGCAGCGCGGCCAAGCGCGCCTTCGTGGTGGAGACCATGGGCCGTTACTGCGGCTATCTGGCCCTGATGAGCGCACTCGCCGGTGGCGCCGAGCGCGTGTACCTGCACGAGGAGGGCATCAGCCTCGCAGCACTCCAGGAGGACGTGGAGTGGCTGCGGCACAGCTTCGGGGCCGGCCGGAAGCTCTTCCTCGCCGTCAGGAACGAGAACGCCAACGCGCTGTACACCACCGACTTCCTTGCCCGGCTGCTGGAGCAGGAGGGCCAGGGCCTCTACGACGTGCGGCAGAACGTGCTCGGACACATCCAGCAGGGCGGCTGCCCGTCCCCGTTCGACCGGTTGCTGGCCGTGCGACTGGTCTCGCGGGCACTCGACCTGATCAACTCCGAGTTCGCCGCCGGCACGCGGCAGAGCCACTACCTGGGCCTGGTGAAGTCCAAGGTCACCGCCGCCCCGATGGCCCAGATGCTGGCAGAGATGGACCTGCGCTACCGCCGTCCCACCGAGCAGTGGTGGCTAGCCCTGCGTCCGGTGATGAAAGCGGTCGCCGACGCCGCCGTCTGACCCGTAGCGCCCGCCGGTCCGAAACCGGGGACGGTTCCTTTTCCGTTCAGCGGAGGCGAAGACGGGGGACGGTTCCTTTTCCGTTCAGCTGAACGGAAAAGGAACCGTCCCCGGTTTCCGTTCAGGCGGTGAAGGTGGCGGTGTCGATCACGAACCGGTAGCGGACGTCGGCGGCGACCACCCGGTCGTAGGCGGCGTCGATGTCGTCGGCACCGATCACCTCGACCTGGGCGGCAAGGCCGTGCCCGGCGCAGAAGTCGAGCATCTCCTGGGTCTCGGCGATGCCACCGATGTTCGAGCCGGCGAGCACCCGGCGCTGCCCGACCAGGGTGCCGAGCGAGAGGGTCACCGGGTGCTCCGGCAGGCCCACGTCCACCAGGACGCCGCCGGTCTTCAGGCAGTTGAGCAGGGCTCCGATGTTCTGGTCGGCCGAGACCGTGCTGACGATCAGGTCAAAGCTCTTGCGCAGCCCACGGAGCGTTCCGGGTTCGGAGACGGCGTGGTACTCGGCAGCTCCGAACCTGAGGCCGTCCGCCTCCTTGGATCGGGTCTGGCTGATCACCGCCACCTCCGCCCCGAGCGCAGCAGCTATCTGGACGCCCATATGGCCGAGACCGCCCATTCCGACGATCGCCACCCGCTTGCCGGGCCCTGCGCCCCAGCGCTTCAGGGGCGAGTACAGGGTGATCCCTGCGCACAGCAACGGGGCGGCGCTGGCCAGTTCGATGCCCTCGGGGATGCGGCAGACGTAGTCGGCTTCGACGGTGATGCAGGAGGAGTAGCCGCCGGCCGTCGGCAAGCCGTCCCGGCCGGTGCCGTTGTAGGTCCATACGGTGCCGCCGGGACCGTCGCAGAACTGCTCGTCGCCCTCACGGCACTGCTCGCATTGACCGCAGGAGTCGACGAAGCACCCGACCCCGACCCGGTCGCCGACCGCGAACCTCGTGACCTCGGCCCCGACCTGGCGAACCACTCCGGCGATCTCGTGCCCGGGCACCAGCGGGTACTTCACCGGTCCCCACTCGCCGCGGGCGGTGTGGATGTCGGAGTGGCAGATTCCGGCGTAGGCGATGTCGAAGAGCACCTCCGTCGGCCCGGGCTCCCGGCGCTCGATGGTCGTGCGGGCGAACCGGCCGGTGGGGCCGTCGATTGCGTAAGCCGTGGCTTGGGGCATGAGCGTTTCTCCTGCTGGATCGAGTTCCCCCAAGCCTGCCACCTGACGGGATGATCCCGGACCGGCCACGTCCGCTCCCCTGGACGCAGCCGGCCCCCGGTGGGGCTCTGCGAGCGGACGGGGTGGGGCCGGTCGGCCGGGACCGCTGCTTCGAGGGCCCAACTCTGCCACCGCCGAAGCCCCTTCGCCAGAGGCGAGTCACGGTCCGGTCCTCCGGCTGGCAGCCACCCCGTCGCGGGCTATCCGGAGGTGACCCACAGCCCGAGCCCGGCAAAGGTCAGGCTGAGCAGGAGCATCCCGCCGGCGTGGACCAGAACGGTCCAGCCGCGGCCGGCGCGGGTCAGCCGCGCGGCCTCGACGCTCGCGGTGGAGAAGGTCGTGAAGCCGCCGAGGAAGCCCGTGCCCAGCACTAGCTTCCAGCCGGGGTCACCTGTGCGGAACATCCACCAGCCGGTCAGCAGGCCGAGCAGGAAGGAGCCGACGATGTTGACCAGCAGGGTGCCGAGCGGGACCGGCGAGCGCTGGCTGCGATGGCCGATCCAGGTGTCGATCAGGAAGCGGGCGACCGCCCCGAGGCCGCCGGCAGCCGCGACCAGGAGCCCGATCACCGGGCGCTCCCCGGGGCGGAGGAGAGCCGGCGCCCCCTGGTGGTCCACCGCACCAGCCGGACGCCGAGCAGTGCGGCCAGCGCACCTGCGGCCACGCTGGCCAACGCATAGCCGGCCCCGACCACCCACTCACCGGAGCGGAGCAGCAGGATCGTCTCGACCGAGAAGGTGCTGTAAGTGGTGAAGCCGCCGAGGAAGCCGGTGCCGGCACCCAGCCGCAGGCCGCGGCGCCAGCCGGTGTCCCGCCCGCTGGCGGCGATCCCCTCGAGCAGGGCACCGAGCAGAAGTGCGCCCCCGACGTTGATCCAGAAGGTGGCCCAGGGCCACTGGCCGGGGCCGGGGCCGTAGGCCGCCTCCAGCGCCGA
Organism: Propionibacteriaceae bacterium; assembly: GCA_020846255.1. Lineage (GTDB taxonomy): Bacteria > Actinomycetota > Actinomycetes > Propionibacteriales > Propionibacteriaceae > Propionicimonas. The sequence goes on along the minus strand of JADLEH010000016.1, from coordinate 3,164 downwards.
ACGGAGGCTGGTGCCGAGCGCCGCACCGAGGAAGATCAGCCCCAGCATCCTGGGGTCGACGGGTAGGCCGAACCGGCGGGAGCCACCGCTTCCGGGAGCAGCTACCACGGGGCGGGCGCCTTCCAGTCGACGATGGCGACCGGCACGACCAGCACCGGCCGGTGCTGGTGGCGCGACAGGTGGAGAGCCACCGACCCGGCCAGGAACTCGCGCACCCGCTCGGTCGAGGACGGGCGCCGTGCGCCGATGACGAAGGCCGAGGCATCGACGGCCCTGGCCAGGTGGGTCAGTGCCCGGTCCGGACGTCCGGCGAGGTAGCGGAACTCCCATTGCCCGCGATGGCCGGCGAGCTCGCGATCGAGCCGGTCGCGCAGCTGGTCCTCCACGACCACCCAGGAGTCGTCGGCCAGGTCCGGGTCGAGCGAGGAGTGCCGGACCGTGCCGTCGGGGTACTCCTCGTCGACGATCCTGCTCTGGTCGACATAGGCGAAGTAGAGCGGCACCCCGCCGAGGGCCTCGGCCCACGCCGCGGCAGTGACGGCGACCAGTTCCGACTGGCCGGGCACGACACCGACCACCAGCGGGTGGCCCGGGATCGGCACCATCCGCTGCGGGCTCGGCTGGGGCACGTGGTGGAACGGCACGTTGACCTCCAAGGAGCGGGCGCACCGGGTACGCCCTCCGACGCACAGGAGCCATCAGCCGAAACGGCGGTTCGGGACCAGCCCGGGCGGGATCCATCACCCGCAGGACACCCTAGCCCAGGCCGGTTGCGCTGGATCCTGGCTTCAGGACCTGCGGCCGGCGACGAGATCGCTGATGCCGACGAGCACCTTGCCGCCGTCCCAGCCCCGGAACGGCATCAGGTTCACCGCGGCCAGCAGCAGGTTGCTCGCCCCGGCCACCCACCAGACCGAGAGCCGGCCGGTGCTGATGCTGAGCTGGCCGCCGGTGCCCTCCAGCGTCAGGGCCGCCAGCATGGGCAGCCCCACCAGCACCTGCACCACCGGCCCGGCCAGGCTTCGCGTGATGCGGTGCCAGCCGTGCGGACGCGGCTGGATGACCACGCCAAGGCCGGCGGCGTCAAGCACGACCTTGGTCCAGCGGTGACCAACGGCAACAGCTGCCAGCACGTGCCCGAGTTCATGCAGGGTCGTTCCGAGCAGGACGAGCACCACGACCCCGGCGGCCCAGTTCAGGCTGGCCACGAACTGGGTCGGCTCCCCACCGACGAGACCGGCGTAGGCGTGGAGGGCGGTGTACGCGAGCACCAGCAGCGCAAGCGTGAGCGCGAAGCCGGGCCGGACCACCACTTCGAAGTCGTCCTCGGCGGGACCACTCACCAGGGCTCCTCTGCACGTGCGGGGCTGGTGGCGTAGCGGCGCCTTGGGGTTGCACCCTATCCGTACCGCGGGGCGGAACGGACCGCAAGGTGCTCAGCAGTTGCCGACCTGCCCGGGCGAGTCCAGGCCGCCCGGCACGCCGACGAGCCGCTGGACGCCAGGGTGCAACTCCCCCCAGACCCGGGCCAGCGCCGCCTCGAAGGCTGCCACCGGCTGGGCCCCGGAGAGCACGTACTTCTCCGCAAGGACGAAGGCGGGGACGCCGCGGATCCCCATGCTGGTCGCGAGGGCGATGTCCTTCGCGACTGCCTCGTCGAGGAGCCGGGAGTCGAGGGCTGCCAACGCCGGTCCCGGGTCGAGCCCCTGCGAGGCGGCCAGGCCGACCAGGATCCCCGGTTCAGCGATGCTCATGCCTTCGTTGAAGTGGGCCCGGAACAGGGCGAGTTCAAGGTTCCACGCCACCCTGCCGGACGGGTCGCACTGTCGGGCGTGGTGCAGCAGCCGGTGGGCACGTCTGGAGTTCGCCACCTGCACCGAGTCGAAGTCGTAGGCCACCCCGTCCGGGGCGGCGGCGGCAGCGACCTGCGCAGTCATCCGCCTGGCCACGTCCACACCGATGCCCTTGGTGGCGGCCAGGTAGTCCACCTCGGTCCCGTCGAAGGACTCCGGCAGGCCCGGGTCGAGCTGGAAGGAGCGCAGCCGCACCTCGACCTGGTCGGCATGCTCGAACCGGGCAAGGGCCGTGGCGAACCGGGTCAGCCCCAGGAAGCACCACGGGCAGGCGATGTCGGACCAGATGTCGATGTGCACGGCTTGGGCAACTACCTGCCGGCGGCGATCATTCCCGGCGGCCGTGCCGCGATCGGAAGTGCCAGCCGCGGGTACAAGATGGCCATGCCGCGACTGCGCCGGGTCTCGCCCAACTCCGCGGGCTGGACGCGTCGTCGGGCCGGCCGGGGCTTCGCCTACGCCGACGAACAGGGACGGGCGCTGTCTCCAGCCGACGTCGCCCGGGTGCGGGCGCTGGCCATCCCGCCGGCCTGGCGGGACGTCTGGATCTGCCCGCTGCCCAACGGGCACCTGCAGGCCACCGGGGTGGACGCGGCCGGCCGGCGCCAGTACCTCTACCACCCGGACTGGCGGAAACGCCGGGACCGGCTGAAGTTCGACCGGGTCGCGACAGCAGCAGTGCAGCTGCCGAGGGCCCGCCGCAGGGTCGCCAACGACCTGGCCCTTCCCGGCATGCCGCTCGAGCGGGCAGCAGCCGTCGCCGTCCGGTTGCTCGACCTCGGGTACTTCCGGATCGGGAACGACTTCTACGCCGACGCCAACGGCTCGTTCGGGCTGACCACCCTGGAGCGCCAACATGTGCGCAGGCAGGGGACGGGGCTGGTCTTCCGGTTCGTCGGCAAGTCCGGGATCGAGCACCTGATCACTATCACCGACGAAGCGGTGGTGGAGGCCCTCCAGGTGATGCGACGGCGGCGGGACGGCGGCCGCCGGTTGCTCTGCTACCGCGACCGCCGTGGATGGGTGGACCTGGCCGCCGGGACTGTGAACGCCTACCTGGCCGAGTTGTTCGGCGGCCGGATCACGGCGAAGGACTTCCGCACCTGGCACGCCACGGTGATCGCCGCCGAGACGCTGGCGTTGGTTCCGGAGCCGGGCGACACCGCGGCCTCGCGGAGACGGGCGGTGAAGCAGGCCGTTGCCGAGGTGGCCGGCTACCTCGGCAACACGCCGGCGATGGCCAGGTCTGCCTACATCGACCCGAGGGTGCTCGACAGCTACGAGTCGGGCCACACGATCGCCGCGGAGGCC
>JADLEH010000015.1 GCA_020846255.1 Propionibacteriaceae bacterium | reverse complement strand
GACATGCCCTGGACGTGCGCCACCACCTTCTTGCCGGTGCGCTCCTGGTAGCGCTCGATCGCGTCAGCCATGGCCTTGGAGCCGTTGATCGAGCCACCCGGGGTGTTGATCAGGAGCAGCAGTCCGGCCGCGTCATCTGCACCCAGCGCGTCGATCTGGGCGGCGACCTCGTAGCCGTAGGTGCCGCCGGTAAGGGTGGAACCGTCGCCGGGGTCGGCGAGGATCGTGCCGGTCACCCGGATCGCCCGGATGCTGTTGCTCGCCGTCGGGCTGCCCCAGATGGTCTCGAGGCTCGAGGCCGTCCCGCTGTTCAGCGCGGCAGCCCCCGCCAGCATGCCGAACACCAGGGACGAGACCACCATGCCGACCGCCAGAACGGCACCGAGGCCGATCCCCGCCCCCGCGCCGGCACCGAAGCCCCGCCGGAAGCCACCCTTCGCCGGGGGCGCAGCCAGCACCGGCGGCTGCGGCTGGCCCCAGCCCGGCGGCGGCATCGGGACGGGGTACTGCTGCGGTGGCCGGCCGGGCGCCTGCTGGAACGGCCCGGGCTGCTCCGGCGCCGGGACCGCTGCTGACTGGGACGGGGACTGATCGGGTGCGCTCATGGGTGACTCCAGCTAGGTGGGTGCTCGCCTCCACCCTAGGGCCGGGGGCGGAGCGTCCCGGTCGACACAGCGAGCGTGTCCGGCTGCGGCTGCCACCCGTGGCCAGCCAGCGGGGACCGCCTTGCCGACAGCGCGTCCGGACCCGATGAACTCGTTTGCCTCCCGGAGGTTCGCAGCCGTGATCTCGCCACGGACCGGGTCGAGGGTGGCGCGGAGCACGCCGGCACGACTCCTCCCGCGTCTCGACCCAAAGCGTGGACGGGACTTGTTCTCGATAGAGTTGCCCGGTCGCCGATCCCAGGAGAGCCTCCGTGTCCGACTTCGCGAGCACCGTTTCCAGCATCTACAGCCAGGCGCTCGGCGTCATCGAGTCCGTCGAGCCGCGGATCGCAGCAGCCACCCGGGCCGAGCTGAGCGACCAGCGGGCCTCCCTGAAGCTGATCGCCAGCGAGAACTACGCCTCGCTGCCCGTACTGATGACCATGGGCACCTGGCTGAGCGACAAGTACGCCGAGGGCACGATCGGGCACCGCTTCTACGCCGGTTGCCAGAACATCGACACCGTCGAGGACGTCGCGGCAGAGCACGCCCGGGAGCTGTTCGGGGCGGAGTACGCCTACGCCCAGCCGCACTCCGGCATCGACGCGAACCTGGTGGCCTACTGGTCAATCCTTTCCCACCGGATCGAGTCGCCGGCCCTCGAGCGTCTCGGCGCCAAGACCGTGAACGACCTCACCGAGGCCGACTGGGAGGCACTGCGGGCGGAGTTCAACTCCCAGCGGGTGATGGGCATGAGCCTTGATGCCGGCGGCCACCTCACGCACGGTTTCCGGCACAACATCTCCGGCAAGATGTTCCGCCAGAGGTCCTACGGCACCAACCCCGGGACCGGGCTGATCGACTACGACAAGCTGCTCGCCGACGCCCGCGAGTTCAAGCCGCTGATCCTGGTGGCCGGCTACTCGGCCTACCCGCGCCGGGTCAACTTCGCGCGGATGCGCGAGATCGCGGACGCCGTCGGTGCGACCCTGTTCGTCGACATGGCGCACTTCGCGGGCCTGGTGGCCGGCAAGGTGTTCACCGGCGAGGAGGATCCGATCCCCTACGCCGACGTCGTTGCCACCACCACCCACAAGTCGCTGCGCGGGCCGCGCGGGGGGCTGGTGCTCGCAACCAAGGAGTACGCCGCCAGCGTCGATCGCGGCTGCCCGATGGTGCTCGGGGGGCCGCTCGGCCACGTGATGGCCGCCAAGGCTGTCGCCCTCGCCGAGGCCAGGCAGCCGGCCTTCCAGACCTACGCCCAGGCTGTGGCCGACAACGCCAAGACGCTCGCCGACGGCCTGCTGCGGCGGGGTGTGAACCTGGTCACCGGCGGTACCGACAACCACCTGGTCCTGCTGGATGTCGGCTCTTTCGGGCTGACCGGTCGCCAGGCCGAGTCGGCCCTGCTCGACTCCGGCATCGTCACCAACCGCAACTCGGTGCCCAACGACCCGAACGGCGCCTGGTACACCACCGGTGTCCGGATCGGCACTCCGGCGCTGACCACCCGCGGCTTCGGCGCGGCCGAGTTCGACCGGGTCGCCGAGCTGATCACGGACGTGCTGAAGAACACGACGCCGGTCGCAACGGCGGCCGGTGCCCCCGGCAAGGCGAGGTACGACCTGGCCGAGGGGACGGCCGAGCGCACCCGGGCGGCCGCCGCCGAGCTCCTGGCAGCCAACCCGTTGTACCCGGGCCTGGAGCTCTAGCCCCGGCGAGTACTGGAACCGTCCCCAGCTGGCGGGTATCGGGGACGGTTCCATTTCCGTCCACGGTCACGGGTGCCCGGCGATCGAGGAACCTGAACGGTAAAGGAACCGTCCCCGTTTCCCGCCGGTGCCCGGCGATCGCGGAACCTGAACGGAAATGGAACCGTCCCCGTTTCCCGCCGTGAACGGAAATGGAACCGTCCCCGTTTCCCGCCGGGTCAGGAACCGGGCCCGGCTTGGGCGGAGGCGCGGATGGCTTCGAGGACGCGGAGGGCCCCGAGAGTGCGGGCGTGGTCGGCGCCGGCGCCGCCGCCAGACCGGCACAGGTCGACGAAGCGCTGGATTCCGTGGGCGAGGGTGAACTCCGGGCCCGGCACCTCGTGGGTCTGGGTGGTGCCGTCCAGGCGGGTCAACCGGAGGACGCGCGGGCTGTGGATCCGGTCGATGGTCAGGAAGCCCAGCTCGCCTTCGATCTCGCTGGCGAGGCTGGACGCGGTGATCTTGGACCAGCCGAGGTCGACCACCAGACCCGGATAGACCGCGATGGCCGTGCCGGCGCCGTCCGACCCGCCCGGGACGGTGACCCAGCGGCCCACAACGTGCCGTGGCTCGCCGAACAGGGCAACCATCGCGTTGGCGCAGTAGTAGCCGATGTCGTTCAGGGCGCCACCACCCAGCGCCGGATCGAAGATGTTCACCCGGTCACCGGCCAGCACCTGGTCGTAGCGGGAGGACCGCTGGCAGTAGCGCAGGGACGCCCGCCGGAGCACCCCGAGCTCGCCAAGCACCGCCGCCACCAGAGCGAGTCCTGGATCGTAGGCGGTCCGCATGGCTTCCAGAACCACCACCCGGTGAGCGGTGGCAGCTGCGCACAGCTCGCCGAACTCCGCAGCCGTCAAGGTGGCCGGCTTCTCGACCAGGACGTGCTTGCCGGCCTCGATGGCAGCCAGCGCCTGCGCGAAGTGGGCGCTGTTCGGGCTGGCGATGTAGACCGCGTCCACTTCGGGCGAGGCCAGCATGCCGGGCAGGTCGGCGCTGGCGGCCGCTGCCCCGATCTCGGCGGCGAACTCGGCGGCTCGACCTGCGTCCCGCGAGTAGGCGCAGGCGATCGTGAGGCCGGCAACCGAGCCGGCGTCGAGCGCGAACTGGCGGGTGATCCAGCTGGTGCCGATGGTGGCGATGCGGAGCATGGGAAACTCCTAACGAGTGCAGAGCGGCAGCCTAACCGAGGGGGACCAGATGGCCGAGAAACAGACCAGGGAGGCCTACATCCTCGACCGCCTCGCCCGGGACGGCAGCCTCTCGGTCTCCGCCCTCTCCCGGGATCTCGGCGTCTCCGAGGTGACCGTCCGGGCCAACCTTCGCGACCTCGAGGGCCGGGGGCTGCTCTCCCGTACCCACGGCGGCGCCCAGGCGAGCAGCTTCCAGTCCGTCCTGGAGCGACAGCGCCACCACGCTGCCGAGAAGGAGCTGATCGCGCAGGCAGCGGCCGGGCTGGTCCGGGACAACGACGCCATCCTGGTAGAGGCCGGAACCACCACCGCGGCCGTGATCCGCTTCCTGTCCGGCCGCAGCGGGGTGCAGGTGGTGACCAACTCGACCCTCGCCTTCGCTGCCGCCCGGCTCAACCCTGCCCTGCGCCTGCTGCTCACCGGCGGCAACTTCCATGCCGAGTCGGAGTCGCTGGTCGGCTACGGGGCGTTGCGCACCATCGGTGACTTCAATGTCCGGTGCGCGTTCATCGGGACCGACGGCTTCACCGTCGAGCGTGGCCTGACCACCCAGTTCGCCGAGGGTGCAGACGTCATCCGCGCCATGCACGCCCGCGCGGAGGAGACCTGGCTGCTGGCCGACTCGTCCAAGTACGGCCGCGCCGGCTTCGTCAACGTCCTGCCGCTGGCCGACCTGACCGGAGTGATCACGGACGCCGGCATCGGCGAGCAGTCGGCGGAGGCCCTGCGGGCAGCCGGCATCCAGGTGGTCCTGGCGTGACCGTCAGCGGCTGAACAACGTTCCCTGAACGGTCGTGACGAAGTTCGCCAGCGACGCCGGGAGATCCTCGAGGTGCCAGCCCTCCGGGCCGTGGTACCAGTCGAGGTCGGTGGAGTCCGGCTCGGCGTCGGCGTCTGCGGCAGCCACCGCCTGCAGCCAGCGGTCCTTGCCGCCGAGCACGATCGCGTACGGCAGGATCATGGACAGCTGGTTCAGCCCCGCCCCCGCCGGGAGCGTGTCAACCGGCTGGGTGAGCAGGCTGCCGCGCAACGCGTCCAGCCCACCGAGGATCCCGGTGCCGGCGGCCGTCCGGGCCGGCATCTCCTGGGCGACGAAGAGCACGCCGAGCGCGAGCGCGATGAGCGCCAGGCCGGTGAGCCCGAACGTTGTGAAGGCCGCGAGCAGCAGGGTGAGCACGACCGCAACGCCGAGCGCTACCCAGCCGATCAGCCCCCACCGGTTGCGGGTCGCGTCCGGACGGCGGGCGAACCAGCCCCTGGCCACGACCATGTCGTACAGCTCCGACTGCACCTGCCCGATCACGGCACCAACGCTCCCGGCGAGGTTGGACACCTTCACCGGCTCACCCTGCACCGGAGCCACGGCGTCCAGCAGCGTCCGTTCGTAGGCCTGCAGCTGGTCCTCGCTGGCCCGCCGGGAGAACGTCCATTCCGTTGCGGCGTGGGCGGACTCCGGCGGCACCTCTGTGATCAGCAGGTGGCCCCGGACGGCGAGGTCGAGCAGGGTCGCGGTGACGTCGACCGGGTCGACCCGCTCGTCGACCACGGTGCCGATCTCGCCGGGACGGACGCCGTCGAGAACCCGGAACTCGCTCTGGCCGGGGCCGACCGGGTGGAACTCGGCCACCGGCGTCGGCTGCACGCCGATGCCGGCGTCGCTGCCCACCTTGCGGTGCGCCGCCCAGAGGGCGAGGCCGCCCAGCACCAGCAGTCCGGCAGCGATGCCGAGCGGGAGCGGTGCTGCCGAGAACGCCCGGTCCAGCGACCACACCTGGCGCAGGTCCTCGTTCACCGCCACCACACCCTTGGGGAAGCGGAGGATGGCGACGACCACTTCACCGGCCGCCCGCCCTTCGTCGTGGAAGCCGGGGTTCGGCGAGTCGTGCGTGCCGCCGCCGTAGGAGGTGCAGGCGCCCGGCGTGGCCGGGGCGCCGGCTGCGCAGTCGATGACGTTGAACATGCCGGGCACGGCGACGGTGGCGTCGAAGGTGGCCACCGGCACGCTCAGGCCCTGCAGCAGCGGCCACCGGACGGTGGTCGAGGCACCGTCGTCGGTGGCGATCGCAGCCCCGTGCACGACGTAGCTGAGCGTGACCGGCTCCGCGGACCCGGCCGTGGGGATGCTGATCGTCGTCGTCCTCGGGCCGACGGTCACGTTCGCCTCGAGGGCCTGGGCGCCGCTGGTCGCGGCGATGTCGGTGATCCGGTAGCGGTACTCCAGGTCGTCCGCCGTACGGGTGGCGGTCACCAGCTGCTGCTCGAAGGTGTTCGGCGCTGCCCCGTCGAAGGTGAGGGTCGCCTTGACCGACAGTGACCCGTCGGCGTTGACGACGCCCTCGACGGCGTAGCTGTTGACCTGGTCAGCGGCACGCGCCGACGGGGCGATCCAGGTCAGCAGCGCGATGGCCATCAGGGCCACAGCTGCCAGCCGTCGACTACCGGTCACATTCGAGGCCATTCCCGCTCCTGTTCGCTGGCGCGATGGACAGTTCGTTCCGCCGCCCGTGAGGCCGCGCAGCAGGCAGCACACAGACTAGTGGTGCAGAGCGCTCGCGCCAGAGGGGGAAGCAAAGGAATTGCCGCCCCGGTTGAGCGGCCGGGCCACGGTTTCGGGGACTGCCGCTGAGGCGGGTCGAGCAACTAGGCTGCCCGCGTGACGCAGCAGTGGGGGACGCAGGGCCAGCAGCCCAACCAGGGCGCTCAGTCGTGGCCGGGACAGCCGGGTTGGAACCGACCCGCGCAGACCTGGGGGGTGCCGGCAGCCGGTGCCCCCGGCCAGTACCAGCAGCCGCAGTACCCGGGCCCCTATCCGCAGGGGCAGGCCCCCTACCCGCAGGCAGCGGCACAGCCGCCTGGCCGGTTCGGCCCACCGGCGCAATTCGGGCAGCCGGGCTACGGCCAGCCGGGCAGCTTCCAGCCGGCCAACCGCGGCCACCAGCCGGGTGGACCGAGACGCAGCCCGTTCCGGGGCGTCCTGCTGGGCCTGGTCCTGGTGATCGGGATCGGCTTCTTCGCCGTCTCGTTGATGCACTACCTCGACGGGGGCACCGGGAACGTCGCGAACAACCGTCCGACGGCGACGCCGACGGCCCCACCTGTCTCGGTGCCGGCCCCGGACGTGGACCCGCCGGCCCTGCCCGTGCCGGAGACCTACGAGGAAGCCGAGCTGTGGCTCACCGAGAACGCCGCCTATGCGCAGGCTGCGGCGGTGCCCACCGATTGCCCGCTGCCCCCGATCGACCCGGCCGGGGCCTCCGACGCCGAACTCGCCACCCATCTGGACGACCTGACCGCCTGCCTGTGGCGGGTCTGGTCGGGACCCCTTGAGGCCGCCGGCTTCGAGCTGCCCAGGCCGCCGGTCACGATCTACGCCCAGGAGATCACCACCCCGTGCGGCTCGCAGCCGGAGTTCAACGCTTCCTACTGTGGCGCCAACCAGCACATCTACTACGACCGTAGGATCTACCGGATCTTCCCCGAGGAGTTGCAGCGAACCCCGTTCCTCATCGAGACGGTGCTGGGCCACGAGTTCGGCCACACCATCCAGGCCAGGACCGGGATCATGATCTCCTCGATGGCGTTCGAGGCGAAGGCCAAGGAGACCTCCCAGGCGGCGGCGAACGTGTTCTCGCGGCGCCTCGAGGTTCAGGCCGACTGCTTCGCCGGCCTCTTCACCGCAGCTGTCGGCGACGCCTCCGGGCTGTCGGCCGGCGACCTCACCAACCTCCGCCAGGTGGCCTTCAACCTGGGCGACGACGTGCTGACCGGCAAGGACAACTACGACGGCGGCCACGGCCTGGGCAAGAACCGCCAGCGATGGTTCACCGCAGGTCAGGAGACCGACCAGCTGGCCACCTGCAACACCTACACCGTGCCGGCCACCCAGGTGCGCTGACGCGTCCCGGGCCGCGGCTCAATCGGAGCTGACCAGTGCCGTGGCGATGGCAGCGAGGCCCTCACCGCGGCCGGTCAGGCCGAGACCGTCGGTGGTGGTGCCGGAGAGGCTCACCGGGGCGCCGACGGCGGCCGAGAGCACTGCCTCAGCCTCCGCCCGGCGGGCCGCGAGTCGCGGCCGGTTCCCGATGACCTGGATGGCGACGTTGAGCACCCGGAACCCGGCGGCATTGAGCAGGGCGACCGTCTCGACGAGGAACGCGGTGCCGCCGGCCCCTGCCCACCGCGGCTCGGCGGTACCGAAATTGCTACCGAGGTCACCGAGGCCGGCTGCCGACAGCAGGGCGTCGCAGGCAGCGTGCGCGGCCACGTCACCATCGGAGTGGCCGGCGAGCCCCGCCGGTTCCCCCGGGAACTCGATGCCGGCCAGCCACATCGGCAGCCCGGCAGCGAAGGAATGCACGTCGGTACCGATCCCGACCCGGATGTTCATGGGCGACTCCTGACGATGGCTTCGGCGAACAACAGGTCGAGCGGTTCGGTCACCTTCAAGGCCTCCCGGGAGCCCTCGACCAGGGTGACCGGCTCCCCGAGCGCCTCGATCACGGCCGCGTCGTCGGTGACCTGCAGTCCGCTCTCGCGCACCAGCCGGTGGCCGTTCACCAGGACCTCTCGCCGGAAGCCCTGGGGGGTCTGCACCACCCGCAACCGGCTGCGGTCGACCGTCGCCGAGCCGGACGGCGTCACTTCGCGGATGGTGTCGACCACCGGCACCACCGGGATGGCAGCGACAGCTCCAGCGACCAGGGCCTGGACGACCCGGTCGACGACCTCCGGTGGCACCAGCGCCCGGGCGGCGTCGTGGACGAGCACGAACCGGCAACCGGAGAGCTCGGGGTCGGCAGCGATGGCGGCGAGGCCGGCGAGGACCGAGTCCTGCCGTTCGGCTCCGCCGGCCACCCAGCTCGTCGGGATCGGGGATCCGGCGATCGCGGGAGCGAAGTCGGCGGCGAGACCGGCTGCGATCACGAGAACCACCCGGTCGACCCCGCCGGCGGCGAGGTGTTCCAGGCTGTGGCTCACCAGGGGCCGTCCGGCCAGTTCCCGAAGGGCCTTGGGCACCTCGCCGCCGAGCCGGGAACCAGAACCGGCCGCCACCACGATGGCGACGACCGGTTGCATGTGAAGAAGTGTGCTGGTTGAAGGCTCAGGAAGCGAGCACCTCGTCGAGGAGCACCTCGGCGCGGTCTTCTGCGACCTTCTCGGCAAGGGCGAGCTCGGAGACCAGGATCTGCCGCGCCTTGGCGAGCATCCGCTTCTCGCCGGCGGAGAGGCCGCGTTCCTTCTCGCGCCGCCACAGGTCGCGGACGACCTCGGCCACCTTGAGCACGTTGCCCGAGTGGAGCTTCTCGAGGTTGGCCTTGTACCGGCGGGACCAGTTGGTCGGCTCTTCCGCGTGCGGCGCCCTCAGTACGGTGAATACCCGTTCCAGGCCATCGGCGTCGACCACGTCGCGAACCCCGACCAGGTCGAGGTTGCAGGCCGGGACCCGGACGACCAGGTCGTTCTGGCCGACGATCCGCAGGACCAGATAGAGCTGGTCCTCGCCTTTTATCTTTCGGGTTTCCAGAGCCTCGATGACTGCCGCGCCATGATTGGGGTAGACCACCGTTTCACCGATTGTGAACGTCATATCAGTTTCGACCACCTTTCCCGACTGCCCAGTCTAGCACGATCCTGCCGACATCGGGATCATCTCTCCTAGCCAGAGGCCCATTCAGGGGTTGACAGGAAATCGGTTCTGTGCTTCGGCCGAGCCTCGACTCCGGGTGCAGAATCACTCCTTGCCAGACCCATGTACGTAACGCGAACGAGCCCGCCGGGATTCCCGGCGGGCTCGTTGGCAGGGGCGAATCACGCCACTGCAGCGACCTCCTTCTTCGGCCACACGGTCTTCATCGTGATCACTGCTGCGGCTGCCACCAGGACGCCGGCGACCAGGCTGATCAGGAACCCGAAGATGGCTGCCGGCAGGGGCTGGAAGGCGAACAGGACGAAGATGCCGCCGTGCGGGGCCCGGAGACCGACGCCGAACGCCATGCTGAGGGCGCCGGTGACCGCACCGCCGACCATCATCGATGGGATCACCCGCAGCGGGTCGCCGGCTGCGAACGGGATGGCGCCCTCGGAGATGAAGGACGCGCCGAGCAGCCAGGCTGCGGTGCCGTTCTCGCGTTCGACCTCGGTGAACAGCTTCTTCCGGACAACCGTGGCCAGCGCCATCGCCAGCGGCGGCACCATGCCGGCCGCCATGACCGCTGCCATCACGTTGAAGTTGGCGACGGTTGCAGCGGAGAGGCCCGCCGTGGCGAACAGGTAGGCGGCCTTGTTGACCGGACCGCCTAGGTCGAAGCACATCATCAGGCCGAGCACGATGCCGAGCACGACTGCCGAACCGCCGGACATCCCGGTCAGCCCGTCCTGCATGGCCTTGGTCAGGCTGGCCAGCGGCTGGCCGAGCAGGAAGTACATCAGGGCGCCGACGACGGCCGTGACGACCAGCGGGATGATCACGACCGGCATCAGGCCGGCGAGCCAGCGCTTCACCTTGAAGCCGGAGATCCACAGGGCGAGCACACCGGCCACCAGGCCGGTCACCAGGCCGCCGATGAAGCCGGCGCCGAGGGTCACCGAGATGGCGCCGCCGACGAATCCGGGAGCGATCCCCGGGCGACCGGCGAGGGCGTAGGCGATGTAGCCGGACAGTGCGGGCACGAGGAAGCCGAAGGCGGCCCCGCCGATGGCGAAGAGCACGGCACCGAGGTAGTCGAGCCCGGCCCCCCAGCCGGCGGCGATGGCCAGGGCCCCGATCGAGCTCTTCGCGGCCACCCCGGCCTGGCAGGCATCGGCGCTCAGCCAGGTCAGCTGGGCGCAGGCCCTTGCCCCGTTGACGCCGGGCGGCAGCGCGATGTCGAAGCCACCGAACAGGAAGCCGAGGGCGAGCAGCAGGCCGCCGGCGGCCACGAACGGGATCATGTAGGAGACGCCGGTCATCAGCGCCTGCTGGATGCGCTTGCCGATGCTCAGCTGCGAGCCACCGCCGGCGGCGGCGCCGGCGGCAGCGCCGGACCCGGCCACCTTGCGGGCGTTGGGGTTGTCCGCTGCCGCGAGGGCCTCGGAGACCAGTTTCGCCGGCTCGTTGATGGCCCGCTTCACGCTGCCCTCGATGACGGGGAGGCCGGCGAAGCGCTCCCGCTCACGCACCGGGACGTCGGCGGCGAAGATCGCCGCATCCGCCCGGGCGATGACGGCCGGGTCGAGCCACTCGATCTTGCCGGAGCCCTGGGGCTCGACGATCAACTCGATGCCTGCGGACCGGCCGGCCTGCTCGAGGCCGTCGGCGGCCATGAAGGTGTGGGCGATGCCGGTCGGGCAGGACGTGACCGCGACGATCAGCTTCTTCTTCGCCTCGGTGGGGGCTTCGGCGACCGGAGCGGCCGCGACGGGGGCGGCAGCGGCCCGGGCCGGGGCAGCGGCCTTCTCCTCCGGCGCCGTGGCCTGGTTGACCAGGGCGACGATCTGCTCCGGCGTGGTGGCGCTGCGCAGGCCCTCGAGGAACTCGGCCCGCATCAGGGAGCGGGCCAGCATGGCCAGGAGGGTGAGGTGGGCGTCGTCGGAGCCTTCGGAGGCCGCGATCATGAACGCCAGGTCGGCCGGACCGTCGGCAGCGCCGAAGTCCACCTTCGGGCTCAGCCGGGCGAAGGCAAGGGTGTTGGTGTGCACTGCGGCCGAGCGGCAGTGCGGGATCGCGATCCCGCCACCGAGGCCGGTGACCGCCTTCTCCTCCCTTGCGAGGGCGTCCGCGGCCAGACCGGCCTCGTCGGCCCGTCCGGTCTTGGCGACGAGGGCAGCCATCGAATGGATGACCTCGGTCTTGGTGCTGCCGAGGTCTGCGTCCAGGAGGACGAGCTCGGTTGTGATGAGCGGTTCGGACACGTGGGTTCCTTCTCTGTGGTGGGCGAGACTTAGCCGACGGCGGTGACCGTGACGGCGGCGGTATTGAGTTGTTCGGGACGCGGCAGTGCCGTCCCGGCCAGGGAGGCCGCGGCGGAGCCGTAGGCGACGGCGAGGCGGAGGCGGTCGGGCGGGTTCAGGTCCCTGGTGTGGGCAAGGACGTAGCCGGCGACGGAGGAGTCCCCGGCGCCGACGGTGCTGCGCAGGGTGATCGGTGGCGGGGTGGCGTGCCAGGCGCCCTCCGCGGTGACCAGGACGGCGCCGGCGGCACCGAGGGTGGCCATGACGGCGCCGACGCCCCTGGCCACCAGCGTGCGGGCGGCTTCGACGCAGGCGCTGGGGTCGCCGGCCGCGGCTGAAGCCTCCAGCAGTTCCGGATCGGCGCCGGTGAGCTGGGCCAGCTCCTCCGAGTTCGGCTTGAGCAGGTCGGGGGCCGCGGACGGGAACTGCTCCGCGAGCGCGAGCAGTGGCGCGTCCGAGGTGTCGACGGCGATCCGGCAGCCCCAGGGTCGCAGGGCCCGAACCAGGTCGGCGTACCAGTCGGCCGGCACCCCCGGGGGCAGCGAACCGGAGAGCACCACCCAGTCGGCGCGCTCGGACTCGAGCACCAGGAGGTGGGCGAGCTTCTCGACCGAGTCCGCATCGAGGGTGGGACCGGGCTCGTTGATCTTCGTCGTGGTGCCGTCGGCCTCGGTGAGGGTGAGGTTGGTGCGCACGGCCTCGGCGAGCGGGACGGTGCGGTAGGGCACCCGCAGGTCGTCGAGACCGTGCAGGATCGGGTCGCTCAACCCGGCCGGAAGGACGGCCCGCACCGGATGCCCGGCGTAGTGCGCCACCCGGGCGACGTTGATGCCCTTGCCGCCGGGCTCCACGGTCACCGAGCTGACCCGGTGCACCTCGCCGCGGGACAGGGGACGGTCGAGGGTGGCGGTGCGGTCGAGCGAGGGGTTCGCAGTCAGCGTGACGATCATGCGACCACCACCTCGATGCCCGCCGCCGTCAGTTCTGCGCGGTCGTTGGCCGAGATGCCGTCGTCGGTGATCAGGACGTCCACGGCGGACAGCGGTGCGAAGGTGACCAGGAGTTCCACCCCGACCTT
>JADLEH010000014.1 GCA_020846255.1 Propionibacteriaceae bacterium | reverse complement strand
GGCTGCTCGCCGTCATCCTGCTGCTGGCCGTCAACCTGGCCGCCGACCCCAGCTACCTCTCGATCACCTACAGCGACAACCTCGGCGGCCTGGTCGGCAACCTGGTCGACATCCTGCGCGCAGCGGCTCCGGTGCTGATGATCGCCGTCGGCATGAGCCTGGTGATCGCGACCAGCGGCATCGACTTGTCGGTCGGCTCGGCGATGGTCATCGCCGGAGCCGTCTCGATGGAGGTGCTGAAGGCCGCCAACTCCCGCACCGACGTCGGCAGCGCGGGACGGGCGCTGTTGCTGGCGCTGCTGGTGGCCGGGTTGCTCGGCGTCATGAACGCCACCCTGGTCGCTGTGGTGGGGCTGCAACCCTTCATCAGCACCCTGATCATGATGCTCGCTGGCCGGGGCATCGCGAAGGTGATCACCGGCGGCCAGAACACCAGCGCGGTCAACGAGCCGTTCCGCTGGATCTCCAACGGCTATGTGTTCGGGCTACCGGTGGTGGTGCTGATCGCCTGTGCGATCGCCCTGGTCGTAGCCCTGATCGTCCGGCGCAGCGCGCTCGGCCTGATGATCGAGGCGATCGGCATCGACGCCGAGGCCGCCCGGCTGGCCGGGGTGAACAAGCGGGGCATCCTGTTCACCGTCTACGTCGTTTCCGCCGTCCTCGGCGGCATGGCCGGCGTGTTCGCAACTGCCAGCGCGATGACCGTCGACGTCTCGCAGACCGGCTACCAGATGGAGCTGGACGCGATCCTGGCCGTCGTCATCGGCGGGACGTCGCTGGCCGGCGGCAAGTTCTCGATCCGTGGGGCAGCCGTCGGCGCGCTCCTGATCGCGACCCTCGACAAGACGGTGGTGTTCCTTGGCGTCCCGTCCTCGGCCACCCCGGCCTTCAAGGCCGGCGTGATCGTGATCCTGTTCCTCCTCCAGGCGCCCTGGCTGCGGGCCGCGCTGAAGCGGAGTCCGAAGCCCGACGAAGGCCTGGGTCCCACCCCGGCCAAGGAGGTGGCTGCCTGATGTCCGAGCAGCAGACCACGGTCATGCCGACCGCCATCGCCCGCAACCAGCGCCCCGGCGGCATCTCGGCGTGGCTCCGCGCGCGCCGGGCCGTCCTGCCAACCTGGGCGGCCACCATCATCTTCATCGGAATGGTCGGCTACGCCCAGGTCGCCTACGGCAAGATCCTGCAGGCCAGCACGTTGTCGAACCTGCTGATCAACAACGCCCACCTGGTGATCCTCGCCGTCGCCCTCACCTTCGTGATCATCACGGGCGGCATCGACCTCTCCGTCGGGGCTGTGATCGCCTTCAGCTCGGTTGCCGGCGTCCTGCTGACCAACGCGGGCTGGAACCCGTACCTCGTGATCGTCGGGATGGTGGCCTTCGGCAGTACCTTCGGCCTGATCGCCGGGTTGCTGATCCAGTACTTCGACGTCCAGCCGTTCATCGCAACGCTGGCCATGATGTTCCTCGCCCGCGGCCTGGCCTCGACCCTGAGCACCCGGCCGGAGCGCCTGCCGGAGGACTCGCCACTGCGGGTCCTCGGCGTCCCGATCAAGCTCTACGACGGGCCGAAGGTGGACGACCTAGTGATCACCCCCGGGGTGATCATCGCCGTGGTCGTGGTGCTGTTCGGCGTGATCATGCTGCAGCGGACGCTGATGGGCCGCACGGTCTACGCGATCGGTGGCAAGGAGCAGTCGGCGATCCTGATGGGCCTGCCGGTGCATCGCACCAAGCTGTGGGTCTACGTGATCAGCGGCACCCTCGCCGGCGTTGCGGCCGTCGTCTACACCGCCCGGCTGGGGATCGCCCAGAACATCACCGGCATCGGCTGGGAACTCGACGCGATCGCCGCGACCGTGATCGGTGGCACCCTGCTCACCGGCGGAGCCGGCTACGTGCTCGGTTCGGTGGTCGGGGCGCTCGTGCTCGGACTGATGAACGTGATCATCGCCCGCGACGGCAGCATCC
The DNA here is from genome assembly GCA_020846255.1 of Propionibacteriaceae bacterium. Classification (GTDB taxonomy): domain Bacteria; phylum Actinomycetota; class Actinomycetes; order Propionibacteriales; family Propionibacteriaceae; genus Propionicimonas. The sequence goes on along the minus strand of JADLEH010000014.1, from coordinate 2,023 downwards.
CGCCGGAGATGACCACGGTCATCACTGGGGGCACCCTGCTGCTGTTCGTCCTGTTGCAGCGGGCCGTCGTGGGCCGCAAGAACTAGGGCCCACCCCGAGGACCCACCCGCCCGGCCGCCGCGGCGCCCGATCCGTCCACTCCCTGCTGTGGACGGGCCGGACTGCGCCAGGCGCCGGGCGGGTGTGCTACGAGAGCCCGTAGGCCCGGTGGATCATCCAGACCGGGTGTTCGGTCTTGACCCCGGAGGACTGCTCGATCTGCCAGCGGCAGGTCTCGGTGTCGCACAGCGCGAGGTCGGGGTTCGTCCGCCTCACCATGTCGAACAGCGGCTTGCCGACGGCCTGGGCGACCTCGTACTTCTCCTTCTTCAGGCCGTAGGTACCGGCGATGCCGCAGCAGGCCGCGCCGGACTCGACGACGGTCAGGCCGGGGATCAGCTTGAGCACCTCCACCGCCGGCATGCCCATGCCCTGGCTCTTCAGCTGGCAGGGGGCGTGGTAGGGGACGGTCATCTCGATCGGCTTGAAGTCGGTGGGCAGTTCGCCGGCATCGTGCAGGTCGAGCAGGAACTCCATCATGTCCCGGATCCGGGTGCCGACGTCGGCCAGCTTGTCCTCGGAGACCCCCATGATCTCGTGCGCCTCGTGCTTCAGCATGCCGGTGCAGGAGCCGGAGGAGGAGACGATCGTGAGGTCCGTGCCGGCCGAGCGCAGGTCGTCGCAGAGCTTCAGCACGGCGTCCGTGGCCTGGTCGAACAGCCCGTTGGACTGCTGGGCGAGCCCGCAGCACCCCTGCTTGGGCACGAGCACCTCGTAGCCGAGGTACTCCAGCACCTCGATCGACTTCTTCGACGTCTCCACCTCGAAGTAGCCGCCGGCGCAGCCGTGGAAGAACACCACGGCACCCCGGGTCGGGGTCCTGGTCGGGGCGGGCCGCTTCTTCAGCCAGCCCTGCAGGGTCTGGGTCTGCGCCGGCGGCATCGGCGCATCCCGGTGGATGCCGATGACCTTCTCCACGATCGTGCGGATGGGCTTGTTGTGCAGGGCAGCGTTCGCGATCGGCGCCACCGGCGTCATCATCATGCCCATCAGCGTCGTCCGGGTGATCAGCTTGTCCCGCAGCGGCATGTGGTCGGCCTTCATCACCGCGCGCGCCTGGCTGTTCAGCTCTGCGATCTGGACGCCCTGCGGGCAGGCGAGGGTGCAGGCCCCACAGCTCGAGCAGTAGTCGAGGGAGTGGTCGACGCTCTCGCCGTCCCGGAACCGCTCGGCCTGCGGCCCGACGAACTTCGGCCCGGAGAACAGCGGGGTGACCGCAGAGACCGGGCAGGCGGTCTCGCAGATGGTGCACTTCACGCAGGCGTCGAGGCTGGCTCTTGCCAGCTCGTGACCGGCGAAGCCAAGCCCGGCGTGCCCGATGGAGATCGGCGAACCAGTCGTGGTTCCCGCTTCAGCCGGCTCGAGCCGGTCGCCACTTGGGGTCATGCCATCTCCTTCAGAATCGAATCGGCGGCGAGGACGGCGCTTCCCAGCGCGATGCCGTCGCCGGACTTCTCCGACCAGCGTGACGAGCCGCCGATGATGCCCCCGGCGGCCCACAGGTTCGGGTGCACCCCGGCGCCGGCGGCGTCCAGTACCCGCATGTCCCTGCCGACGCGCACGCCGACCCGGAACAACGGCTGCTCGGCGCCCCAGTAGTCACCGTGGACCAGCGGCTCGGCGTCCAGCCCGGCCAGCGGCAGCCCGAACAGGGTCTCTGAGGCCCGGCCGTAGGAGTCGAGGGCCAGCGCCCCGGACTCGAACCCGCCGGTGGCCAGCAGGAAGGCGTCAGCAGTGAACTCCCGCGGGGCTCCGGCCGCCGCGATCGACACCCCGAGGATGCCGCCGTCACCGGCGCGGAAGCCGACCGTCCGGCTGCCCGGCACCATCCGGATGCCGGCGGCCTTGGCCTTCGCGATCAGGGCCGAGTTGAGTCGCATGCCCGGCACCGAAGGCGGCGGCAGCGGGATCTCGAAGACCGGGT
>JADLEH010000013.1 GCA_020846255.1 Propionibacteriaceae bacterium | reverse complement strand
TCACCGCGATCATGGGGCCGTCCGGCTCCGGCAAGTCCACGCTGATGCACTGCCTCGCCGGTCTCGACCGGCCGACGTCGGGCCGGGTGGAGCTCGGCGGCAACGTGCTCTCGGAGTTGACCGACCGGGCGCTGACCGCTGTCCGGCGGGACCACGTCGGCTTCGTCTTCCAGGCCTTCAACCTGCTGCCAACCCTGACCGCGGCCCAGAACATCGTGCTCCCCCTCGAGCTGTCCGGCCGGCGTCCCGACCAGGCGGCGTTCGACCAGGTGGTGAGGTCCCTGGGGCTGGCCGACCGGCTCAGCCACCTGCCGTCCCAGCTGTCCGGTGGCCAGCAGCAGCGGGTGGCGATCGCCCGGGCCCTGATCACCCGGCCGGCCGTGGTCTTCGCGGACGAACCCACCGGGGCCCTCGACTCCCGCTCCAGCCACCACCTGCTCGACTACCTGCGGAACACCAGCCAGGAGCTCGGCCAGACCATCGTGATGGTGACCCACGACCCGAACGCAGCGGCCTACGCCGACCGGACGGTGCTCCTCTCCGACGGCCGGATCGTCGACGACCTGGCCAATCCCACGGCCGACACGGTGCTCGCGGCGATGAAGCGGCTGGGCGCCTGATGCTGCGGCAAGCCCTCGCCGAGGTGCGGCTGCACCCCGGCCGGTTCATCTCGACCATCCTCGCCGTGGCGATCAGCGTCGCCTTCCTCTCCGGCTCCGCTGTCATGGTGGCAACGGAGGCCCAGTCCGAGGGCCGCGCCCTCAACGTCCCGATCGCCGGGGCCGACATCGTGGTCGAGAACGCGGCCGTTCCGGGCGTCCGGGCGACTCTGGGCGCAGCGCCCGGGGTCGTCGCGGTCGCACCGGTCCTGCAGCTGACCGAGCCGATCACCGCCGGCACCAGGTCACAGCTCCTTTCCATGTTCGCCGTTCCGCCGGAAGCGTTGCGCTGGTCGCGCCTGGACGCTGGACGCTGGCCGACGACAGCCGGCGAGATCGCCCTCAGCCGGGGCGCCGCCGAAGCCCTCGGCGTCGCCGCGGGAGACCGGGTCACCGGCTCCCTCAACGACCAGCAACTGACGGTGGTCGGGGTGACGGACGAACCCAGCACCCTGTTCACCAAGACCGGTTACGGCGCTTCCGCCCGATTCCGGCAGTTCGGAGTCGACCCGGACGGCGCCGAAACCTGGGCCGTCAAGGGGGCCGCCGGAACCGAGCCCGCCGAGCTCGTCGCTCAACTGCAGCGGGCCCTCACCGCGACCAGTCCTGGGGTGAAGGTGAGCCTCGCCGAGGACGTCCGGCAGGCTGCGGTCAAGAAGCTGGCCGGGGACTTCGAGGTCTTCACGAACCTGCTGTGGGCGTTCGCTGCGGTCGCGCTCGTCGTCGGGATGATCACCATCGCCAACACCTTCTCGATCACGCTCGCCCAGCGCCGCCGCCAGATCGGGCTGCTGCGGGCCGTAGGCGCCACCGGCTCGCAGGTACGGCGCCGGTTCCTGGCTGAGGCGGTGATTCTCGGCGTGCTGGGATCGACGCTCGGGCTCGCCGCCGGGACCGGGCTGGCCGCTGCCGGATCCGCCTACACCGGGTCCCTGTTCTGGGGTCTCGCCCTGCCCGTCGCCCAACTGGCCGCAGCTGTGGGACTCGGGGTGCTGGCCACCGTCGGTGCCGCCTGGGTGCCGATCATCCGCGGGACCCGGGTGCTGCCGCTGGAAGCCCTGCAGCCGGTGCCGGCGGGCGACGAGCAGCGCCGCGCGTCGATCCTGCGGTCGGTGGTCTGTGGGCTGTTCCTGCTCGCCGGCGCCGGGCTGGTGGTGTTCGCGATCTCGGGGAACCCCTACGGCTTCTTCGGCGCCGTCGCGGCCGGGGCGATGATCTCCCTCGGCGTCCTCTTCGGCGCGCCCCTGTTCGTGCCCGGTCTGCTGCGCTTCTCCGGGAGACTGGTGAAGCGGTTCGGCACCGTCGCAGCCCTCGCCGCGGGGAACGCCGAGCGCAACCCCCGGCGGGCCACGGCCACCTCGACCGCGCTGATGCTGGCTGTCGGCCTGATCGTGACTCTCCAGGTGGCAACGGCCAGCATCCGGCTCACCTTGCTGGACGAGATCGAGCGGCGCAGCCCGGTGGACATCGGGATCGCCTGGGCTGCAGCCGACGGCCTGCCGGCGAGCATCCCCGACGCGGTCCGTACCCGGCTCGGGATGGCCCCTGGCGTGACCGACTCGGTACTGCTGTCGGCTGTGGCGGCGGAACTGGTCGGCAGGGACGGCTCCTCCCAGGTGAGCGCGATCGGCTACGACCCGGCGATCCAGCTGGTCACCGGGGTCACCGCAGGGGTGGCTGACGGTCAGGTGCTCCTCGACAAGGACACGGCGGCCGCGACGGGCAAGTCCGTGACGGTCAGGGCCGGCAACACCGAACTCAAGCTCGACGTGGTCGCCTCAGCACTTCCCGGACCCGGAACGGTGATCGTCAGCCCGGCCACACTTGACCGGATCGGAAAGCCGGTCGCCGGTGCGGTCCTCTGGCTCAGCGTGCCGGACCGCTCCCGGGCCGTCGACGCCATGCTCGCTGTCACCGAGACCGTCGGCACGAACGGCCAGGTGGCCGGTTCGATCATCGAGGCAGCCACCATTGAGCGGGTCCTGAACATCCTGCTCACCATCACCACGGCCCTGCTCGGGGTGGCGGTGCTGATCGCCCTCATCGGGGTGAGCAACACCCTCGGGTTGTCGGTGCTGGAGCGTACCCGCGAGTCGGCCCTGCTGCGGGCGCTCGGACTGCAGGCCAGGTCCCTGCGCGCCATGCTGACCATCGAGGCCCTCCAGGTGACCCTGGTCGGGGTGCTCGTGGGACTGCTCGCCGGTGGTTTCTTCGGGTGGCTGGCGGTCACGTCGCTCGGCCGGTCGGCCAGCGTCGGAGCGATCCTGTTCGCCGTGGACGTGCCACAGACCCTCGCCATGCTGGGGCTGGCAGTCGTGGCGGCAGCGCTGGCCTCCGTCCTGCCCGGGCGCCGGGCGGCGAAGGCAGCCCCGACGGAGGCGCTGGCCGACATCTGAACTCAAGGTGCCGGATCGCAGACCATAGTCGGTACACGATCCGGCGCGTTGGGCTCAGCTGGAGACGAGCCGTTCACCCATGCATACGGCGACAGGCGTCGAGGAGGAGCCGGGCCGTGTCCTCGCTGTGGGGTGTGCGCAGCGCCTGGACGGTTGCGACGAGGACGGCGGCCCGGGCCGGCAGGTCGAGCGCCGGCCAGGGATCGCCATCGGGCGGGACTGCCGGGCCGCCAGCTTCCCGGTAGGCGGACAGGAAGGTGTGCCAGGCGTCGTCGTCCAGCAGCCCGGCGGCCCAGAACCCGGCCGGCCGCGCGAGGTCCCAGGCCGGGTCGCCGATCCCGAAATCGTCCACGTCCAGGAGCTTCCAGCTGCGCCGCAGCGGGGTGTGGCCGAGTTGCCCGAGGTGGAAGTCGCCGTGTGCGAGCGTGGTCCGGGCCGGGTGCTCGAGCCGTTCGGCCAGTGACTGGCCGAGGTCGACCAGCCAGCCGAGGTCGCTGTCGCCGGCCTGCCGCAGGTACGCGATGGCCCGGGCCAGCCTGGAATGCCCACCGAGCCGTGGCGGGTCGTCGGCCACCGGCATCCGGTGCAGGCGGGCCAGCAGCGAGCCGATCTCGGTCCACGGCGGCCGGTCGATGGTCGAGAGGACCGTGACCCGGGGCCAGACGGTTGCCAGCCGGTCCGCCGGCGCGCTGATCGGGGTGTAGCTGAGCGGCTGGATCCACAACCGGTCCATGTCCATGCCGCCGATGGCGTGCAGCCGTCGGCTCAGCCGGCCGAGGTCGGTGCCGGCGCCGTGGAGCTTCACGATCACGCCGGCGCAGATGTAGACCTGGGAGTGCTCCGGGGCCACCGGGCGGGTCGGCAGGCCGCGGGTTACCAGTGGCACCACCGGCGTGTGGGCGTCGACCCGGGGATCCTGGCGTCCGGCTACCTCCCGAACCCAATCGGCGATCTCGGCCGGGGGCGCCGGCCGTCGGAGTGGGTCACTCGGCATCCGCCAGTCCTCTCCTGTGCCCGGGCGGGGACGCCCGCCGCCCCAACAGCCGCACCAGACTACTTCAGCGCCCGGGCGGACGCCGGGACGGGACGGTCAGGCGGCCCTGGCCACGTCCGGGCTGGACAGGTGCCTGGACCTCAGCCGGCGGACCTCCGGGAAGCTGAGCGCGAAGACAGTGGTTGCGATGCTGACCACGCCGGCCCCGACCAGGCTCGCATGCACCCCGAAGTGGACGGCAGCCGGACCGGCCAGCAGGAGCCCGATCGGGCCGAGCATCAGCGAGCCGAGCGCGTCGTAGGACGCCACGCGCGAAAGGGACTCGGGTGGCACCTCCCGTTGCATGGTGGTCATCCACAGCACGCCGAACAGGTCGAAGCCGATGCCCATGAAGAACGCCGAGAGCACGACCAGCCACAGCGGGCTGCTCAGCCCGAGCAGGAGTTGGGGAAACGCCGCGGCGAAGGTGAGCAGGGTGCCGACCAGGATGGGCCGATGCGGGCGCCAGAGCATGGCGATGACCACCCCGACCATGGCGCCGAGTGCCTCGCCGCCGAGGACGGCCGTCCACCCGGAGGCGCCGCCGAGTTCTGCGTTGGCGACGACCGGGCCGAGCACGCCCTGGGCGGCCTGCAGCACCAGCAGCATCACCGCCCACTGGAGCACGCACACCCAGAGCCACTGGCGGCTGCGGAACTCGCTCCAGCCGTCGACCAGTTGCCGCAGCGGGCTCCCCTCGGGCTGGGCGAGCGAGCCGCCGTGGGGCAGGAAGGACGAGAGCGTCGCCGCGACCAGGTACAGCGAGCCGCCGACCACCATCGCCCAGCCGCCGCCGAGCCAGACGACGACAGCACCGCTGGCCACCAGGCCGACGAACCTCGCCGCGCTGGCCCCCATCGAGAGCCAGGCGTTGCCCTGTTGCAGCAGGTGGGCGGGAACCAGGTCGGGGATGATGCCGGTGAGGGCCGGGTACACCGCTGCGCCGGCCATGCCGGCGACGGCTGCGGCTGTGCAGAGCAGCCACAGCGGGGTGAAGCCGGTCAGCAACATGACACCGATGGCGCTCCAGGCCACTCCGGCGAGCAGCTGGCCCCAGCGGAGCACCCGGGCCCGGGAGTAGCGATCGGCGATCACCCCGCCGACGAGCATGAAGGCAACCATCGGGATGGTCTGCGCGGCCAGCACGATCGAGAGGGTGCCGGCGTCGGCGCCGGGGAGCGCGAGGATCCCGAAAGCGAGCGCCACCGGTGCGAACGCCATGCCCAGCATCGAGACGGTGCGTGCGCTCAGCAGCACCACGAAGGGCGCGTCCGCGAGCAACTCGCGGGTCTGGCTGGACGCAGGCATGACTGGCTCCGGGATCTGGGAATGGGCAGCCGATAATGCTCCCACTGATGCATTCCGGAAGCAAGCCGGCCAAC
>JADLEH010000012.1 GCA_020846255.1 Propionibacteriaceae bacterium | reverse complement strand
GAATCCGGCTTACAGACCGGCTCGTCCCCCATCCGTCCGAACCTTGCGGCATCGCTGCCGGATTCGGCCGGGCGCCCCTAGCCTTGGGTCATGCTCACCCCGCTGCGCTGGCTGGGGACGGCGCTGGCTGTCGTCGTCCTCTCGGGCTGTGGGATGTACAGCATCTGGAACGAGGTCCCGGCCCGGCAGCCCGAGTTCACGCCGGCGCCGACCACCGCAGCGCCGGACGACCGCACCGCACACCCCTACACCGGGGAGCTGGGCGAGGACGCCAAGTGCGTGAAGGCTTCGAAGGCAGTGCTGGCCGACATGGAGCTGGCCGCCCAGGTCGGTGGCGCGATCACCTACCCCCAAGGCGTGCTGGTGAAGTCGAACGAGCCCTGGTGGACGGTCGTCGTCGCGACCGCCGTCCACGCCAACAACAACGGCTTCACCAGGGACAACGTCGCCGAGTACGCCTTCTTCGCCACCAGTTCGCCCTACTACGAACCCGAGGACTGGGAGACCGCCGGGGTCACCTGGCCGGTCACCGACAACACCGAATCTGCTCGGATGGCCCTGGCCTGCCTGAAGAAGCTGCCCGCGGTGAAGCCCGATCCCGGGCCGAAGTCCCCGATCGACTCCTACACCGGCAAGCTCGCACCGAGAGCCACCTGCCGGGAGGTCTCCGCCGAGCTGCTGGCGAAGCTGGAGCAGGTGGGCCGGGTCGGCGGGGCGATCACCTACCCCAGCGGGCGCATGGTGCGTGCGAACAAGTCGTGGTGGACGGTCGCCGTGGCCACGAAGGTGCACCCCAACGGTGAGGGCTACACCAGCGACAACGTGCCGGCGACAGCCCTGTTCGTCACCGACGCCCCGTCGCTCCGGGGCTCCGAACGTGCCGGTGCCCACTACTTCCCGATCAAGGGCAAGCGGGACGGGGCTGCGGCGAAGGCGCTTGCCTGCCTGCGCGGCTGAGTGGGTCCCACGGCGCTCGGTCGAGGGCGGTGACGACCCGGAAAAAATGGCGCGGCCCAGCCAGACACTCCGGGGGGTTGGGGGCCTGGCGGGGCCTGACCCGAGGCGCTCCAGAACTGATTCGGGGGGATGTGGAGGCCTCCGGCTGCGAAAACCGTATCTCGTCGGCAGCCGAATATCGAACGGATCGCGGAGCGCTTCCACTCCTTGAGCCGCTCCTTCCCAGCAGTTGGACGAGGCCGCCGGCGACCGCTCCCGGATCAGGGGACGGTCAGGATCTCCGCACCATCGGGGGTCACGACGATGGTCTGCTCGAACTGGGCGACCCGGCTCCCGTCGTTGGTCACAACCGTCCAGCCGTCGTCCCACTGGTGCGACCTCTGGTCTCCGAGGGCGAGCATCGGCTCGATGGTGAAGGTCATGCCGACCTCGAGAACCGTGTCGACGAGCGGCTCGTCGTAGTGCGGGATGACCAGTCCGGAGTGGAAGGCGGAGTGGACACCGTGCCCGGTGTAGTCCCGCACCACGCCGTAGCCGAACCGGCGCGCGTAGGACTCGATCACCCGGCCGATCACGTTCACCTGGCGGCCCGGCAGGACCGTCCGGATGGCGCGGTTCATCGCTTCCTGGGTGCGTTCGCTGAGGAGCCGCGAAGCCTCGTCCACCTCGCCGCAGGCGAAGGTGGCGCAGTTGTCGCCGTGCACCCCGTCGCGGAACGCGGTCACGTCGATCTTGACGATGTCGCCGTCGGCCAGCGGGCGGGCGTCCGGGATGCCGTGGCAGACCACCTCGTTCACCGAGGTGCAGCACGACTTCGGGAACCCGCGGTAACCCAGCGTCGAGGGGTAGGCGTCGTTGGCGACGATGTAGTCGTGAACCACCTGGTCGATCTCGTCGGTGGTCACCCCGGGAGCGATGATCGCAGCGCCGGCGTGCATGGCCCGTGCGGCGATCCCACCGGCCGCCCGCATCTTCTCGATGGTCTCCGGGGTCTGCACGTGGGAACCCTCGTAGCGCTCCGGGCGGGGCCGGCCGACGTAGGCCGGGCGCTGGATGTGCTCCGGCACCGGGCGTGGCGGGGACACCGGAAAGGGCTTGATCGCTGTCACGGACGCGATCATAGTGGCCTGAGTTGAGGCGATCGGAGGCGAGCGGAATGGCAGCGGGCGAGTGGTACTACTGCCTCGACCACCATCTGGTCGAGCCCTACGAGGCCTGCCGGAGCGAGACCCGGCTGGGCCCCTACGCCACCCCGGCGGAGGCAGCGCAGGCGCTGGAGAAGGTGGCCAGCCGAAATACCGACTGGGACAACGACCCGAGGTTCAACGACCCGGACGAGGAGGGCGAGGAGGAGGAACCGGAAGGCTGGGGCCCGTTCCGGCACTGATCAGGCGCGCACGAACAGCAGCTGCACCGGGTCGCGCGCGGCTTCGCGCCAGCCCGGGTCGGTGGCCAGGCGGGCGGCCAGCGGGCTGTCCAGCGGGAGCAGTGCGCATCCGGCACCGCTGAGCCCGGCGACGAGGTCGCCCCTTGCCGCGACCAGTTCCTCGCCGGCAAGCACCCGCTCCGCGCCGAACAGGTCGTTGCGGGAGTCGATCGAGTCGAGGACGTCGGGTCGCAGCAGGAGCAGGTAGCCCCCGACGTCGTAGGTGTTGACCACCCGGCAGCCCTCCGGGATGGCCGCGATGGCCACCGGTGAGTACCGGACGGCGTCCGGCCTGCCCAGGTGGCCGAGGCTCGGCGCCGCGAGCCAGCCGGCGACCAGCAGCCACACCACCGCGGCCGGGACGGTGACCGCCCGCCGCGACCACAGGTAGTCGAGGACCGGCCGGCGGGAGGCGG
>JADLEH010000011.1 GCA_020846255.1 Propionibacteriaceae bacterium | reverse complement strand
GCGCGCGCCGCAGGCGTCCATGGACCCGATGCCGGCCGATTGGCTGGCCAACGGCGTCGCCTCCTCTGCGATGCAGGCCAAGTACGGCCAGGACCTCAACCGGGAGTCTGCCTACGAGTTGCTGACCCGGCGGCTGGAGGACGGCGCGGCCAGGGCTCAGGCCCAGGAGGAGGCCGCAGCCGCCGAGCGGGAGCAGCAGGAGCAGCAGCGGGCAGAGCAGCAGGAACGCCCAGCCCCGAGGCGGTCGACGCGGCAACCCTCGTCCCGGCCGGCGCCGAGGTCCGGTGTGGAACGGGTGCTGGGCTCGGCGACCTTCTGGAACCAGGTCATCCGGGTCGGCGGCCAGGTCGTCCGAACGATGTGGGGCACGGCCAAGCGCTGACCGCGCCGTCCCGGCCGAAACTGGGGACGGTTCCATTTCCCGCCATCACCGGGTCGTCAGGCAAGCTCCTCCAGCGGGACGGACGGGTCGGACAGCCGCTCGCGGGAGACGACCGTCCCCTGACGGATCAGGGCCTGGACGGCGTCGATGGTGTCCCACACGTTCACGTGCATGCCGGCCAGCACCCTGGCTCCGTCCCCTTCGGGCGCAACCCAGAACGCCATGAACTCGTTGGTCGCCGGATCCCCCCGCACGACCAGCTCGGCGCCGGCGTCCTTCGGTACGTAGCCGGCGTACTCGAGCCCGGCTTCGTACTGGTCGGAGTAGAAGAACGGCACCGGGTCATAGGTGATGTCCACCCCAGCCATCGACCGGCCCGCCGCCAGCCCGCCGTCATTGGCGTTCGCCCAGTGCTCCACGCGGACGTGGCGGCCGAGCAGCCGGCTCTCCCAGTTCGCCACATCACCGGCGGCCCAGATGCCCGCGACGCTGGTGCGAAGGGCTGCGTCGGTGAGCACCCCGTTGTCGATGGCCAACCCTGCCGTCCCGGCCAGCTCGGTGCTGGGCCGGATGCCGACACCGACCACCACCGTCCGGGCCGGGATCGTGCCGCCGGTGTCGGTGATGACCCCGGTCACGTGCCCGGTTCCGGAGAAGCCGGTCACGCCTGCGCCCAGTCGGACCTCGACCCCGTGTGCGGTGTGGAGGTCGGCGAACCAGCCACCGATCCGCTCCCCCATCACAGCCAGCAGCGGCGCCGGCGTCGGCTCGACGATCGTCACCGTGCAGCCGTGCTCCCTGGCCGCGGCAGCCACTTCGAGCCCGATCCAGCCGGCACCGACCACCACGACGTCACCACCGCCACGCAACGAGTCGAGGAGGGCGAGCGAGTCGTCCATCGTCCGCAGGTAGTGCACCCCGGGCAGGTCGGCACCGGGGACGTCCAGGCGCCGCACGACCGAGCCGGTGGCCAGCAGGAGCCGGTCCCAGGGCAGCTCGGTGCCGTCCGCGAGGGCCACCGTCCGCGCATCCACGGAGATCGACCGGGCCGGCTGGCCAAGGCGCAGGGTGACCCCCTGCTCGAGGTACCAGCCCTCCGGATGCGGGTAGGCCACGTCGGCCTCAGCCTTGCCCTGCAGCACGTCCTTCGACAGCGGCGGGCGCTCGTAGGGCGGGTGGTCCTCGGCGCTCACCAGTGTGATCGCGCCCTCGCGATCGTGTTCGCGGATGCCCTCGACCGCACGTGCAGCGGTGAGGCCCCCGCCGATGATCAGGTACCGCACAACCTCGTCGTCGCTCATGCTTCAACTCTGCCTCGCCCATCAAGCGGGCTGAACGGAAAAGGAACCGTCCCCTTTCCGTTCACGGGGACGGTTCCTTTTCCGTTCACGCGGCCGGTCAGCTGATCCTGATGCCCCAGATCCGCCGGGCGTAGGAGGCGACCACGATCATGTTGCCGTAGACGGCCGGAGAGGCCTCGGTGTTCTTCCCGAGGTTCAGGGTCGACAGGTCGGCGCCGGTGTTCGGGTCGAACAGGTGCATGGTCCCGCCGGAGTCGGTGACGATCGCGTAGGCCTTGCCGTCGGTACCGGTGACCTGCACCGGTGAGCTCCACGAGTACCGCTTCAGGTGCCGCTTCCAGACCAGCTCGCCGGTCGACCGGTCGAGGGCAACCATGTCACCGGCCTTCAGGCTCGTGGTCTTCGACACGTTGAAGATCACCAGGTCGGAGATCTCTCCGGTGCCCAGCAGCGGGGTGGCGAGCAGGCCGCCGTTGTTGGGGCTGTCGTGCTGGGTGGGCACCTTGTACTCCCACACCAGTTCACCGGTGAGCGCGTTGATCTTGCGCAGGTTGGTGACCTGCTCGACATCGGTGCCGCCCCGGTGGTCGAGGGTGTTGCCGTGGTAGAGGAACACGCCGTCGGCCGTCTCCTCCAGCACCATGGACGCGTCGGAGTCGTCGCCGATGTCGCGCGCCCAGACCACGGCCATCGTGTTGGCGTCCCAGCAGATCAGGTTGCCGTCGTTGTCGGAGGCGAACATCAGGTTGCGGTACGCCACTGCCGAGGACTCGATGCCGAACTTCGAGCTGGACGGGGTGCGGTACTCCATGCGGGTGAGCTGCGGGTCGACGCTCACGGTCTTCGCAACCGGGTCGAACTTCGCGTTCAGCTTCGCCTTGTAGACCAGTCCGTTCTCGGCCGGCTCGATCAGGGTGTCGGACGCGCCGTTGACCAGCGCAGAGGAGTCGAAGGCACCCCAGTCCTTGCGCGGGGCCGCCGGGTCGGTACCGCCCCAGCCGGCGACCTGCTTGTTCTGGATCAGGTCGAAGACCCGGTACTGCCAGGGGCAGTTGAAGCCGTCCATGTCGTCGAGGCCCTGGCCGGCGTACAGCAGCGGGTAGCCGCGCGGATCGATCGAGCCGGTGCCCTTGTAGCCGCAGCCGGTGTCGATCGGCGCCCTGGTCTGCTTGCCCGTGGCCAGG
>JADLEH010000010.1 GCA_020846255.1 Propionibacteriaceae bacterium | reverse complement strand
TCCTCGATCAGCGATTTTCGGCCCAGCTGCGTCGACTCGGCGATGGGCCGACGTGTGAGCGGTCACAGCGTGTGACCTGTCTGCATTCTGCCCCTGTCGGGCCGGGTCGCGTGGCCAAATCCAGCAAATGCCGGGCGGGGTATCCGTCCTCCCGCTGACTACCGCCGCAACAACGGGGACGGTTCCTTTTCCGTTCAGCTGAACGGAGAAGGAACCGTCCCCGGGGTCGGGGATGCCGGGGCGTGAACGGAAATGGAACCGTCCCCGATGTCGGGGGACGGGGGGGCGGCGGGCGGGCCTTACGATGAGCGGCATGCCTGTACCGCACGACCCGCGCCGCCACCACGAACCGACTCCGGAGGACCCGACGGAGTTCTGGGAACGCCGCTACGCGGAGAAGCCGCAGATCTGGTCGGGGCGGGTCAACCAGGTGCTCGCCGAGGTGGCCGGGCAACTGACCCCGGGCCGGGCGCTGGACCTGGGCTGCGGCGAGGGCGGCGACTCCCTCTGGCTGGCCGGCCAGGGCTGGGAGGTCACCGCCGTCGACATCTCGACGACTGCGCTCGAGCGGGGACGGGCCGCGGCCAAGGCCGCGGGGATCGGGGCCGACCGCATCCACTGGGTGGCGGCCGACCTGGCCGCTTGGGAGCCCGGCTCGGACTACGAGCTGGTCAGTGCCTTCTTCCTGCAGTCGCCGGTGGAGCTGGACCGCAGCCGGATCCTGCGTGCCGCCGCCGCCCGGATCGTCCCTGGCGGTCACCTGCTGATGGTGTCCCACGCCGCACCGCCGCCGTGGGCCAGCGGGCTGGCCGGCCACGAACACCACCGCACCTTCCTCACCCCGCAACAGGAGATCGCTGCTCTCGACCCGGCGGACGGGGAGTGGGAGCAGCTGATCGTCGAGACCAGGCAGCGTGCCGCCACGGGCCCGGACGGGCAGAGCGGGCTGCTCGACGACGCCGTCGTGCTGCTGCGGCGGAACCGGGCCTGACGTGCGCGCGATCGTCTACGAAGCCGTCGGGGCCACCCCCGTCCTCACCGAGGTACCCGAGCCGGAGTGCCCGGTCGATGGGGCCGTCGTCGCCGTCCGGGCCACCGGCATCTGTCGCTCCGACTGGCACGCCTGGCGGGGTCACGATCCGGTGCCGCTGCCCAACATCGGGGGGCACGAGTTCGCCGGAGTGGTGTCGGCGGTCGGCCCAGCCGTGACCGGATTCGCAGTTGGTGACCGCGTGACCGTTCCCTTCGTCAACGGCTGCGGCAAGTGCTCGTGGTGCCGCGAGGGCCAGGCCCAGGTGTGCCCTGACCAGACCCAGCCCGGCTTCACCCACCCGGGGTCCTTCGCCGAGCTGGTGGCCGTCCGGGCCGCCGACTTCAACCTGGTCCGGTTGCCGGCGACCGTCGACCACGTGACCGCAGCTGCCCTCGGCTGCCGGTTCGCCACCGCCTATCACGCGCTCACCGCCCAGGGCCGGCTCGCCGAAGGGGAGTGGCTCGCCGTCCTCGGCTGCGGCGGCGTCGGCCTGTCCGCCGTCATGATCGGCGTTGCGCTCGGAGCCCGGGTCGTCGCCGTGGATCCGTCCCCGGCCGCCCGCCGGCGCGCCCTGGACCTCGGTGCCGAGACCACCCTGGCCGAGGCGGCGCCCGGGGCGATCGCCGGCCTGACCGGTGGTGGTGCCCATGTCACGCTGGACGCCCTGGGTTCGACGGCCACGGCGACGGCAGCGATCCTCGGGCTGCGCCGGCGCGGACGGCACGTCCAGGTCGGCCTGATGCTGGGGGAGAGCGGTTCGACCGCCCTGCCCTGGGGCCAGGTGGTGGCCCGCGAACTCACCGTGGTCGGCAGCCACGGGATGGCAGCTGCCGACTACCCGGGCCTGCTGGGCATGATCACCTCAGGGCGGCTGGACCCGGGGTCGCTGGTGGGCCGGGTCGTCGAACTCGACCAGGCCGGCGTCGAGCTGCAGGCGATGGACGATCCGGTCCCCTCAGCCGCGGGCATGGTGGTCGCCGTCGTCGGAGCGCGGCAGTCCAGGACCCCAGAGCCGTGAGGCGACCCTGGCTGAACCGGTTGCTCCTGCCGGTCGCAGTGCTGCTGGCCTACTTCCTCGTTCCGGTGGACGCGCAGAACGCCCCGGCGGGGGTCGTGATCGGAGCGGTGATCGCCGTGGCGGGGCTCGCCGGGGTCGCCTGGGTGGTCGCGGACGAGGTGCAGCGGGCCGAGCGGCGGCTCCGGCCGGTGCACCTGCTCCTGGCACTGGAACTGGTCGTGGTGATCTTCGCGCTGGTCTACTTCGTGCTGGCGACGCGCTCACCGGCCGAGTTCAGCGGGCTGCACACGCGCCTCGACGCCCTGTACTTCTCCCTGACAACGGTGGCAACCGTCGGCTACGGCGACGTCAACGCCGCCGGGCAGCTGGCAAGGTTCATCGTCTCGGTGCAACTCGTCTTCAACCTGGCCTTCGTCGCAGCGCTGGTGGGCCTGTTCCAGGGCAGCCTGCGCGACGGCCGCGGCAAGCCGACGGCGACCGGAACGGACCGACCCGGCTAGATCGCGTCGACGCTGGGCGACTCGGACTGGACCGCGTGCCCACCGAACTGCTGACGCATGGCCGCGACCAGCTTCATGGCCGGGGACTCGTCCTGGCGGGACACGAAGCGGGCGAAGAGGGCTGCGGTGAGCGCCGGTACCGGAACGCCGAGGTCAATGGCGGCGTCCACCGTCCAGCGGCCTTCACCCGAGTCGTCGGCGTAGCCGCGGATCCTGGCCAGCTGCGGGTCGTCCGCAAGAGCGATCGAGATCAGGTCGAGCAGCCAGGAGCGGATCACCGTGCCCTCGCGCC
>JADLEH010000009.1 GCA_020846255.1 Propionibacteriaceae bacterium | reverse complement strand
GTTCGGGTCACGAACTGTCGACCCGAACCACACACTTCGTTTCCGACTAGCTGCCTTCAACCTGTACCTGCTTCGGGAAGGTTAGCCAGATATTGAAGATACCCAGTCCGACTCCCAACAATGCGAGCAGGAAGGTCCAGGCCGCCGCGAACAAGGGCTCGAGCGGTCCCGCCACGACCTGCGGATAGCTGCCGGTGAAGTACACCGCCAGCACCATGGACAATCCGTTGAACAACGGCAGGCTGCCCGTCTGGAACACAGTTGCCCACTTCATCGAATACACCAGGAAGCACACACCGATGAACAGCGGGACAGCCACCGCCAGATCGCCGGGGGTGACGAGGCTCGGCAGGAAGCCGAAGAGCGGGACGCAGGCGAGAATGATGCCGGTGAGCGCCGCCCCGTAGCCAAAGGCCGGGATGATGGTCTTCGCCGCCGCCGGCTTCGCACCCAAGGCGAAGTACGACGCCCACACGATGAACGACACCCAGGTGGCCATGTTGAACGGTCCGAGCCACAAGGTGAAGGGAAGAGCCACGAGGACGGTTATCCCCACGGCCAGCCACAGCGGGATCGTCTCCTTGAAGACGGGCGCCGCCTCTCCGGCGACATTCGTATCGGTCATGTCCCGACCCTTAGCTGCGCAGCTTTGCGGCCTTGAAGGCGGCCGTCGCCGCCCGCAGGGGCTCCTCCACCGGGATGCGCTCAGCGCTTGACGCGCCCAAGAAGCCCACCGCCTGGGTGTGCTCGTAGATGTACTGGGTGTCATCGGGGTAGGCGATCGCGCCGCCGTGGGCGAACACCATGATGTCCGGATTCGCAGCTCGGGCTGCATCACCGATCGCGTCGACGAGCTTGGCTGCTTCGGCGAGATCCTCCTCACGCGAATAGGTCGAGCCGATCGAGCCCCCGCGGGTGAGGCCCATATGAGCGATCACGACGTCCATTCCCGCCTCTCCGACCATGGCGCCCTCCTCGGGACGGAACGCGTACCCCATGGTGAAGAGCCCGAGATCCTTGGCCACCTTGAGCGCCTCGATCTCCGTGTCGTAGCCCATGCCGGTGTCCTCCAGTTCGCGCCGGTAGCGCGAGCCCCAGTCGATGAGGCCGACAGTCGGGAAGTTCATCACCCCGGCGATACCCAGCCGCTGAAGCTCGGCCAAGAACACCGGCATCTCCCGGGTCGGATCAGAGCCACAGATGCCACCGATGACGGGGGTCTCTTTGACCACTGGGAGAACGGTGCGTGAGCCGAGATCAATCACGATCTGGTTGCCGTCCGCGTAGGGCATGAGACCAGCCAGCGATCCGTGACCGTTCATGCGAAACACACCGGAGTTGTACACGCCGATGAGGTCGGCGCCACCCTTCTCTGCGAACTTGGCAGAGATGCCCGTGCCCGCGCCAACGATGACGATGGGACGTCCAGCCGCGATCTCCGAGCGGAGTCGGGAGACAACCTCGTCACGGGTGAAGTGCTTTGACATTGCAGTGGATCCTTTCAGTGGTTCGTTGTAAGTGTGGAAAACTGCTCTACGGCCTCTTTTACCGCCGCAACGACTGGGTTGCGTTCTGCGGACGAGCCAGCCAGGTAGCCGTCCGCTCCAGATGAGTTGAGTGCCTCTTGGACACCGCTCGGGCTGTGCAGCGGTCCCCCATGAATCAGCGTGCGGCTGCCGGGGTTCTCAGCTCGGACGGCTGCCACCATGTCGGACAGGAGTTCCCCGGCTTGGTGAGGCGACACCGCCGAACTCGCTGCTCCGCCACCTAGGTGACCGCCGGAAGTGATGCCGAGCATGCAACCAACGTGGCTCGCGCCCGTTGCCGCCATGCGCGCGGCTTCCTCGGGGTTCCACGCCCACCCAATCACAAGCATGCCGGCCGCTGTTGCGGTCCGCGCCAGGTCGAGTTCCCGGTCGTACCCAAGGCCGGCAGCCTCGAGTTGGCGCCGGAGGTCACCGTCATACATCCCGATGAACGGCTCGTTGGTGACACCGGCGACGCCCGCGGCAGCCAGTTCAGCGATCCGACGTGGGACATTCAGCCGAGGATCGTGTGCACCCACCCCGGCAACAACCGGGACGTCTCCGGCGGAGGCGAGCACCTCCGGCAACGCCCGGCTGACCAGTGCATTCGCATCGTCGTACGGCAAGAACGCCAGTGATGACGGAAGGCCCATGATTCGGTAGCACGCAGTCGAGTAGCACCCTAGGAGATCCGCCCCACCAGCCACCGCTCCGGCGGCGGTGAGACCGCTGCCGACACCGATGGCAATGATGGCCCGTCGCGTCATCGGTTGGCCCACAGGTCGCGGAACGCCGCAACGCACGCATCGGCAAAGACGGGATCGTTGATGGCGGCGTCCACCTCGATGATCGGGATGTCTTCGCGCAACCCACAGCGGATGGCGTCAAACAACTGGGCGTTCCCAACGGGGTTCTCCCAGGGCTGGCCCGGCGCATCGAGCGCGGATAGGCCCTTAAGGGGAAGCACCACAGCGGTCGGACCGGTTGCGACACTCGCCTTCTGTGCGAAGATCTCGCCGAGGCGGCGGGCCTCCTCCGGCAGGGTACGGACGATGGTGACCGCCGCGTTGTGGACATGCAGCATGCGCTCCGGTACACGGAATCTCGTCGGGACCGTTGGCTCGGCACCGAAGTTGACGACTTCCAATGCGCCCGGAACGAGCACCTGTGGGATCCCTGCGAGGCCGGCGGCCTCCATCCGTGCCGGACCTGCGGTCAGGACGCCCCCGACGAGTTCGTCAGTGAGTTCGCTGGTTGTGAGATCGATAACACCGTCGACGAGTCCATCCCGGACCAGGTCTTCCATCGCCCGGCCACCTGAGCCGGTCGCGTGGAACACTGTGGTCTCAAAGCCATCCTCTTCGATCTGCTCCTGGACAGCCATCACGCAGGGCGTCGTGACGCCGAACATCGTGATCGCAATCAGGGGCTGGTCGTCCGCGTTGTCGGTGAGTGGACCTGATGCCATTCCGGCAGCGGCCCGGGCGGCATTGCGTAGGACTACCCGACTGATGCGGTTGAGGCCCGCAATGTCGGTGACCGAGTACATGAGCGTGATGTCGCGAGTCCCGACGTACGGAGTGGTATCCCCCGAAGCCATCGTGGACACCAGAACCTTCGGCACGCCCACAGGAAGCACCTGCATCGCCGCTCCGATGACGGAGGAGCCGGAGGATCCTCCAAACCCGAGCACGGCGTCGAACCGTCCGGCCTCGTTCTCCCGGCTCAAAATCGCGGACAGTCCGTTGGTCATGACTGTCATGGCATGCGCACGAGCACCGCCTGTCTCGCCACCAGTACGCAACTCAGCAAGCGACTCACCACCGGCTTCCGCGATGTCTTGCGCGGTGTAGGCAATCGGCACGTCTGTCGGCATCGGGTCGAAGACCCCGATGTTCGCGACGAGTGGCTCGCCGCCCAGAGCACGTATCTCGTCCATGATGTACCGCATTTCACGGCCCTTGGTATCGAGAGTGCCGACCAACAGCACATTTCCCATCGTGTTGCACCTCCCTGTGCATAGATCGATACCTCACGCTCTCGAACTGCGCGGTCCTCAACAACAGCCAGTCCGGCACAAGTGGACGGCCCTCCGCGCGCGCCGCCAGTGACTCCTCGCCAGCGAGAGACAGCTCGGGCGAAGTGGCTGTCACGGACTACCTGCTCAAGAGGCATCCGGGCCGGAACCACCCACAAGGCCAACCTTGGGTGTCTATGGGGCGAGGAAGATCCACGCCGTGCTGAACCGTGACGGGATCAGCGTGGCCCGTTGCACGGTCGAGCGGCTGATGAGGCAGGTGACCGGTCTGCCCTCCGGCATCAGCCAGATCTCCGCTGGCGGCGGCCACACGTGCGCGGTCACGGAAGCGGGTGCCGTCTGGTGCTGGGGCGCGAACTACGACGGGCAGCTTGGTGACGGCAAAAGCAACGGCAGCAGTGTTCCGGTGAAGGTGACCGGCCTGCCCTCCGGGGTCACCCAGATCTCCGCTGGCGGCGAGCACACGTGCGCGGTCACAGACAAGAGCGCCGCCTGGTGCTGGGGCTCGAACTACCACGGGCAGCTTGGTAGCGGCACAACCATCCACGCGCGAAGCCTCCCGGCCCGTTGCTGAGTTTTCGAAGACAGCGAACCCCTAGTTTCAGGGTTGACCGCGGAAACGTACGTTCCATCAAGAACCCGTGGTCGATGTTGTCGAAACAGGCCTTGGGTGGCATGGCTGTTACGTCGGATCAGGACACGGGTCTTGTCACTCGACGCACTGAATCGCCCTGTGTCTAGCAGTAACGCTCATCCTCAGCGACGACGCAACACCTGGTGATGTGGCCACAGCGCCGAACCACCGCGAAAGTTGACGGCGGTTCCCACAATGTACAAGCCGTACATGCTCAGGGTGTCGTACGCCGGATCAAGGGTGCCATCCAAGCGAATTGCCGAATCGGACCAGCCCTGACCAGTGCTGAACGACTCACCGTGAAAACGAACGCCACAGCCCCAGAGAATCCACCCAGGCCTGGTGTCGACGGGCGCTCCGGCGAACAGCCTCCGACGGGGCTTGACGGCAGGCACATGAGGTATCAAAACCTGAAGTGGCGGGAAGCCGACAGCCTCAGCATGTTGCGCAAACCACATCATCAACGGCGCGGGTTCCGGAGCCGGCTCAGCCTGCGTCCAGGCCCCTTTGTCGAGATCCGGCCAGATCTGGTCCCACCAGGCCGGCAGGCGGACCGTCATGCCTTCGCGACTTCTCGGTCCAGACCCGCTCGCAACCGACAAGGAAAGCAGCTTTGAGACGGCGTGCCGGAACAGGTAGCCGCAGTAGCTCGGCGATCAACTCCTCTTCTCGCGACTGTTTCGCTACAGCAGCAGCGGTTCGGCGCTCGGCCTGCAGTCTCGCCTCGGCAGACCGGACAGGCGCAACGCACTTTAGGCAGCGCACACGGTCGTCGCCTGTTCGCTGAATGTGGGCCAGACAGAGGTTGGCACCACAGTCGACGCAACGCGCGATCCCACCCATTCCACACCCGCAGTAGGCACCAGGTATGGCACCGTCCTGGTATGTGGTTCCGCAGACACCGTTTACGGGGGTGCCCACAGACCCAACTCCCGGCGCTACGCCGAGAAGGACCGTTGACTCGCAGCGAAAAACGCCGGCGGAGACTTCGCGGCGCTCCGGTCCACCGCACCGAGGGCACTCCATACAGACAGTATCGCAGGACTGAGGCTGAACCGTGACGCCCAGGGCCCAATGTCCGCCAGCGCCGCTGTCCCGAACGAACGTCGTACCCAAGGCACCGGCGACGACACACCCCGTACCGTCCCCGCTGCCGGCACCGGCCGCACGTGAGCGACCACCACCTGAGCGTCGAACTCAACCCGCACCACGACCGTCTTCTCGACTCCCAAGCAAACCCCGCCATAGGCTGACCTCACGCACCCTGCTCTCCTGTGCACCTGCATCCTCTGCTTCGACAACTCGGAAACCTAGACAGGAGGCGGCCTGCGGCCCGACCGGGCGCGCTCAACCACCCACAGATGCGTCAGGAGCGGCCGAAATCGGTCACAATAGTCCGAAGGTGAGGAGAGAGGATGCCGATCCCCGATCGAGTGGGCGCTCCGCTCATGACCCGACTCCTAAGCGGTTGGGACGGTTGCGACGGACCGCTGCACCGCTGCCTAGTCGATGCTGTCCGTCGTGTCATCGTGTCCGGAGCGCTACCACAGGGCGCCATTCTCCCTTCTCAGCGAGCCTTGGCTCAGGCCCTCGCCGTGAGCCGGACGACCGTGGCCGTTGCCTACGATGAGCTCTGCACGGAAGGCTGGCTAGCCACCCGGCAGGGGGGGACCACTTGGGTACGCCAGCCCATCCCCGCACGGCAGATGGCTTGGCGGGGAGATCGACTGGGGTCGTACGCAGCAGATCAGAACCCACTGGATCTGACCAGTGGCGCGCTCCTGGCTTCGCCAATTCTCCAGCGCGTGCTCAGCGATCCTTGGGTTGACGACCTCCGCAGCCTTCTCGCGCTCGACGGATTCCTACCCGCTGGCTTGGAAGCGCTGCGTAAGGCAGTCACGGACTCCTTCGACGACGTCGGTCTCGCCACACCCAGTGCTCAACTAGTGATCACTGACGGTGCACATCAGGGGCTGACGCTCGTGTCAGAGTGTCTGGTCAGCGCGGGGGACACTGTCCTGGTCGAGAACCCGACCTACCGTGGCGCACTCGACGTGTTCAGTCGGCTGGGCGCACACGTCGTCGGGATCCGCACCGACAACGACGGAATCGACCCTTCCGACCTCACCACAGCGATTCACCGCCATCGACCTCGCTTGCTTTATGTGATGCCCACCGCGCACAACGCAACGGGCGTCACGTGGACCCAGGACCGTCGCCGCGACGTCGCCAGCATTGCCACCCGAGCCAGTCTTCTTGTCATCGAGGACGCCTCGACCGCCGACCTGCAGCTGGGGCAGTCCGCGGGGCCAATGGGCCTGCTGCTGCCCGATGAACAGTCGGTGCTGATCGGGTCGGCTACGAAACTGTTTTGGGCGGGGCTCCGCGTGGGCTGGCTACGTGGTCCCGAGCAGATCGTGGATGCTGTCCTGCGGGCGCGAATGACGACGAACCTCGCGGGCAGCCTGCCATCGCAAGTGCTGGCCGCGCGATGCCTGGAGCATCGCCACGAGGCTCGCTCAATACGACGCGTAGAGCTGCGGCAGGCTCAGGCCGAGACCGTCGATCTGCTCGCGCACTACCTCCCACAGTGGCGACCACATCCCGCGGATGGCTCGTCACTGTGGGTTGACACTGGTGAGGACGCGACGAACCTGTCCGCGCGACTGCGGCGCCGGGGCGTCATCCTGAACCCGGGGCCGACGTTCTCACCGTCGGAAGAGTTTGCGAGCTACGTCCGACTTCCTCTGGGCCATCGCGCACGCCTGGCCATGGCCTTGCCGCTAATCGCCCAGGCCGTGTCCACGCCGGAGGCGGGGCATTCCTAGAGGCATGTCCTTGCGGCACCTACTCACACACGAACTAGGCTCTAGAGGAACGGCGGTTGACGTGGGCGACAGACTCATCTTGCTGGGGACGGCAGGCGGCGCGGAGACTACGGTAAGGCCGACCGGCCCGACGTCCGCAGCGTATGGCATCTCGTCCGCCGTGGTTGTTGGCGGCCGTATCTACCTGGTGGATGTCGGTCAGGGTTCATCACGCCAGCTCACCCTGCTCGATCCCCTGGGAGTAGGACACCGCCGGGTGATGCACGACCTGGCCGCGATCTTCCTGACCCACCTGCACTCGGACCACACGATGGACCTGGTCAACTTCGCGGTGTGCGGTTACCTGCAAGGCTGGCCGGATGGTTCGCTACCGGTCTATGGGCCTTGGCCGCGGCTCATCAAGGCGGCAGACTACCCCAAGGCGCAGTTGGAACCAGGATCCACGCGAAGGGTTCCAGGTACCACCGCGATGGTGGACAACCTGATCAGCGCCTTCGCCGCAGACTCGGTCGATCGTGCACTCTCCGGCCGAAAGGCGACACTGGATTCTCGAATGCACGGTGTTGATATCGCGCCGCCATCCTCTGGTGTGCCGCTGCATAGTTCGGATGAACTGGATCCTTGGGTGGTCCACGAGGACGACCGGGTGAGAGTTACTACCATCCTGGTGGATCACGGGAACATGGCACCGGCCTTGGCCTACCGATTCGACTGTGACAGCGGGGCCGTGGTGTTTTCTGGGGATACTGCGCCGTCGTCGAACTTGGTGCGTCTGGCAACCGGGGCCGACATCTTGGTTCACGAGGTTATTGATCCAGAGTTCGGCCGGCGAGAGTTCGGCGAGCCGCCCTACCCCGATCATCAGCGGATCCTGATCGAGGGAATCTACGCCAAGCACACCTTGGCTACCGAGGTTGGAGCGATTGCTCAGCGAGCAGGCGTCCGGAAACTGGTGCTGAGTCACTACGCTCCAAGTTACCTACCTGCTGAGTATTGGCGTGGGCAGGTGAGCGGCTTCCATGGCGCTGTCCATGCGGGTCAGGATCTGGACTCCTTCGACCTGCATTGAGCATCTCCCCGCCGGGCGGCGCTGCGGCTCTTGGGGACTCGATAGAACCTGGTTTCGACAGAACCTGGTTTCGACGAAGCCGAACAAGGCAGACGTCCAGATAGGCAAGGGTGTCGCTATGACTGGCCCTGGTCGGACGGGGCAGCCGGGTTGGGTTCCCGCTGGAGCAGGTAGCGGGTGCGTCCTAGCCGGTCGTGCCGGCTTCGGATGACCTGCAGGCCTGGCATGTCTGTCTCGTAGAGATCGGCGAGCTTCAGCACGAAGGTTCCGGCGACGATGGTGGCTTGATGCTGGTCGGCCTGTTCGGCGAGATGGCCGAACACACGTTGGCGGAATGCTTGTCCCTGACGTGTTCCGCGCCGGGTGGTCATGTGGTCGGTCATCTCCCAGCGGCCCGTGGCGTCGCGATGGACGAGCACGCTGGTGGTGGCGCTGAAGTAGCCAACGCACCACCCGGACCGCTGCCAGCGCCACAGGATGATCTCTCTGGCGACCACAAACAGCCCGAGAGCTGCAATCACTGCGAGCAGCGCCGCCATCCACCAGGTAACCGTCCTCCCGAAGCCGGGGCTCAGCACATAGATACCCACGGCGATGAGCGCTGCTTCGCCGACCAGGACCGCTGTGGCGATCGGACCCAGGTGCTGGAGGGACAATCGTGCCAGGAGAACGCGCGTGCCGGGGCCGAGCGGCCGCGTGCCTTCCAGGGAAGCTGGCCGCGGCCCGGCCCTTGCTCGTGGTGCGATGTCGGTCATGGTGTCATGCCCAGTGACAGCAGGGTTCCGGCCCATGCACCGAGGAGAAGCCAGGGGCCGAAGGGGATCGGCCCTCGCTGGCGGGTTGCTGTGGTGTGGAGGATCGCGAGGCCTGAGCCGATCGCGATGGCGATCCACAGCACACTCAGACCCAGGGGGGTCACGGCGGCGGCGATGATGCCCGCCAGTTTCACGTCGCCCATGCCGATGCCGTCGGTGGCGAGGTTCAGCGCTCCGAGTACGGCCAGGGTGGCCACGGCGGCGGCGACGGCCCACAGGATGTGCAAGGGTTCGCCGACCGCGAGCGCTGCGGCTGCGAGGGCGGCGAGGGTCGCGATCGCGACGGGTGCAAGGATCCGGTTCGGTAGGCGGTGGACATCGAGGTCGATGGCTGCCAGGGCCGGCCCGGCGACAGCCAGCGGCAGGAGGGCAAGCCCATGTGCCGCCATAGGGGTGAGTGTCTGCCAGATCCCGAGGCCGAGAAAGGTGAGAACGGCAGCGGCCACGATCCACCACCGGGACCCTGGCTCTGGCAGGTTGCGCTCAGTGTTGAGCCGATACCGCAGACGGGCCACCTGGCGACGGGTGCAGAGACCCACCAGGGCTCCGAGAAGCACCGCGGTCGCGATGACGAGGGACGGGTGGCCGAGGAGCACAGGGCCGGCCGATGTTCGTTGCCCGGTTGCCGCAGGTCAGATCGGGTCGCGCGTGCCGCCGCGGCGGCGTGCCGACCCGCCTGCCACGAATGCTTGCCATGTGCCGTCTTGTCGCGCGCACCGAGGATGAAGTCGCAGCTGTTGCCGTACTTGGCCACCAGCGGTTCCACGCGCAACGGCCTCCGGATCTCAGATCAGTGCGTTGGTCTCGACCGGCTCGACCACCCGGAACTCGGCCAGAAGAGGGTGGATCGACCAGACTCACGATCGAGCCAGGACCGTCAACTGGCTTGGGTAGCTCTTTCAAGCCAGCGGTGAGTTCGGAGGATCGCGTCGTTGCGGTGTGACAGGTCGACCTGGTCGCCGGCGGTGTCGCGCCAGCCGAGGACGTTTCTGGCGATGGCGGCTGCCTTGGCGTCGTCACCGGTCCTTTCCGCGATCTTGGCGAGGTCCATCTGCAGGTTGGCGTCTGTTGGGGCGATGAGGACGGCCAGCTCGGCGGCTGCGCGGGCGCCTCGGAGGTCGCCGGTCTGGATGGCGATGGTGGAGACGATGTGGGCGGTGTCGATGATGCTGCACAGCAGGTCGTGATCGACCGCGTTGGTGGCGAGCCAGACGGTGCCGCGGGTGCGGAGCCCGTCGTACGGGGAACCGTTGACCAGCCGAAGCGCGGTGCGCAAGTCGTTGACGCCTTCGGGTCCGCGGGCTTCGCCCCTAAGGCGGAGGCGTTTGAACAGGTCGGCGTCGCAGAGCAGGTCTTCGATGAGATAGAGCCCGACGCCGCGTTCCACCGCGAGCGGGTGTTTGGAGGCGCCGGGCAGGAACTCCCGGCCGGTGCGCGGGTTACCGCCGAGCCAGGCACGCACGATCGACATGTCCTGGCGGACCCGGTCGTCGGTGATGCTGAGTGCGTCGGCGACCTCCTGGGTGGTGGCGCCGCGGGGCCGGGTGGATAGGTAAGCGACGGCGTTGTTGCAGGCTGGTTTGCGGTTGGTCGCCGCCTTGGCGGAGCCGCCGACACCGATGCGGACCTTGATCGGGCCTAGCACGCGCAGGCGTGGGCGGATGCAGGAGTCGGCCCACCAGTCGGCGAGATCGGTATCGAGGGTCGGGTCGGCGGCCTCGATCTGCTCGGCGACCTCGACGGTCACCTTCGGGGCGAGTTCGGCCAGGTCCTCGGCCGTGTTCGCGGTCTCGGTGACATAGACCCGGTCGGGGTCGGGCAGCACGGAGGTCGCCTCCGGGTCGTCGCTGTCGCGTGGGACGGTCTTGTCGGCGCGGATGGCTCCGGCCTGGGTGCAGAACTGCTCCCATTCCTCGCCGTCGGCGTCGTCTGCTATCGGCATCTCGATGTCGTCGAGGTTGCGTCCGGCGTTGATGAGGGCGATGCAACCGCGCGCTTCGTCCTCGGTGAGACCGTTGGCGACCAGATCCAGGCCGAGGGCCGGCACCTGGACGCGCCCCTTGTCGGTGAGCCGGATCTCCATGCCGGCGGGCGGACGGTCGGCGCTGAGGAGGAGGACGGCGGTGCCAGTGCGTCCCTTCTGGTCGGCGACGAGTCGGGTGAGGACGTCGAGGTGTGCGGCGTCAGCCGTGGCGCTGAGGAGGAGTTGGCTGTGCCACAGGTCTTCGTCGGCGTGGGTGACGCGGGCCGTTTCGAGGGTTGTCGGGTGGACGCGGGTGAGCCGGTCGGCGGTGGCGACTGCCGTGCTGACCCGTTCGGGGATGACGGTGGGATCGTCGTGGTAGTGGACGCGGTCGGGTGCCAGGTCGGGCATCTCGGGGCACACCGCGAGGCAGTCGATCTGCACGTCGCGCGCCCACGGTGAGATGGCGAGTTCGCTGACAAGGTAGCGGGCCAAGTCGGCACAGTTCGCCGCGTCGCCGGTGAGGCTCGCCACCCCCACCGCTTCGAGGTTGACCAGCCGCCACCCGGCCCTGTCGCGTCCGAGGGTGACGAGCTGCGGCCACGGTGGGGCGCCGTCTGAGTTGAGGGGTCCTGCCTGGTCGAGGTCGGCGTCGGCCCGGATGCGCCAGACCTGCCGGGCGTCCCCGTCCAGGCAGGTCCACACGCCAGGCAGGTCGGCGGGTCCGGCGAGGCGGAGGGCGAGGTGGTCGGCATGAGCATCGACGCCCATCAAGACGGGCACCGGCTGTCCGGCGTTGGTGAGGGCGGCGGCGGCGCGACGCAGGACTTCGTCGATGAACAGCACGGTGGCACCGGTGACCGAGCCTTCTCTGATCAGGGTCTTCTCCACCGGGATGGTGTCCGCGGGAGGCGGGGAGATCATGCGTCCGGGTCGTCGGCTGCGGAACTGGGCCTCGCGGCGTCGGGCAAGCACCAGCCACAGGCCGCCGGCCAGCAGCGCCCCGGCACCGGCGAGTCCGGTCAGTAGCCACGCCGGAGCATCCGAGGTCGCCGGAACGTGGTCGGTTGACTCTGCCGAGATTGACGGGGTCGGCTCTGCCGCCTGCTGCGGCAGAGCCTGCGTGCTCGCCGGTGTGCTCGGCTGCTGGTCCGGCGTGGTCGGTTGCCGCTCCTGGGCGGGTGGGGTCACCTGTGTGGGCCTGGGCGTCTCGGCTGTCTTGGCCGGCCGGTCGTTCGTCGGCTTGGGGTGTTTGGTGTGCTCGACCGGGATGGTGATCTTCCAGCCGATGTCGATCTCGTCGGGATCGGTGAGCCGCCGTCCGCCCGGCTGGACGGTGTGGGTGGACGCCCGGAATAGCTTGGGGTAGTTGCGGGCGTGGCCGGTCTGCTCGAGCGCGATCTCCGAGAGCGTGTCGCCCTTCTTCACCGTATAGGTGCGCGGCCGCTCAGCCTTTTGGTCGACGTCGGCTGGTTGCGGATGGGCGGGCATCGCGTGGGCGGGGACGGGTTGCTGCGGGACTCCGGCGGCGTGCGCGACCGGGGCGGTGGACAGGTCCCCGACCGAGGCGGCCGAGGTGGCGATGAACAGCACGGCGGCGGTCGCGACGAGTCGGCGTGCGAACAGTTGCGGGACGGCGAGTCCGGGCAGCTTCGGGACGGGGGTGCGTCGGGCGAGCGCGACGAGTTCGAGCAGGACGGCGGCGGTGAGGACGGCCCAGGCGATCCAGCCGACCAGCTTGAACAGGGCGAGGGCGATGGTGCCGTTGTCGGGGGTGCTGAGTGCCTGCCAGATACCGTCCGGGGTCCAGGTGATGCTGACCGCGCCGATTGGGGCGGCCGCGATGAGGAGGGCGGGCATGCCGATGACGATCGCAGCGAGGCCGAGCAGGGCGGCGAGTGCGCGGAGTCTGGTCATCGGTGTTCCTTCCCTTCGAGGGCTTTGACGACCCGAACACGGGCGGTGGCGGTGACCTGTTGAGTGCCGATGCCAAAAGCGGACAGGAATACGGGTTCGTAGTCAGTGGTGACGTCCACGACGAGGTCGGTGCCGGATTCGATGGGGGCGGTGGCGTTCATGCCGGAGGCTTTGGCGTAGTTGACGGCCGCGGCCTTAGCGCGGGCGGCGGCGACTTCGACGTCTCCGCCGGTGGCGATGTAGGTGTCGGCGTCAAGCTGCTGGCCGGCGGTGCGGGCGGCCTGGGCGGCGACGTCGCTGGCCAGCCGCATCCGGCTGACCTGGCCGGACAGGTCGACAGCCAGCCCGACGATCAGGGTGAGCGCGGCCATCACCATCACCGTCCACACGGTGACGGCGGCACCGCGTTCATCCCTCAGCCGGTCGCGCATCTCATTTCCTCTCGCGGAACGAATCGAGCGGGGAGGTCGCCTCGGCCTCCACCGGGACGGTCGCGGCGATGCCGGGCAGGCCGAGGTCGCCGGTCGCGACGTCGCATACCAGCCGGACGGTGACGGTGGCCGGGGTTCCGACGGGCTTGGCGAACCCGGTGGTGTCGAGGTCGAGTTGGGTGGTGGCGCAGGGCAGTTTCTGGTTGGCCAGGGTCGCGGCGGCGGTCTTGGCGGCGAAGGCGTGGGCGTCGGGCTGGGCGCGGGCGAGGCTCGCGGCCCGGGCGGCGTCGAACGCAGCGGACTGGACGGCTTGGCGGGCCAGGGCGAGGCGTCCGCCGAAGATGATGACCAGGATGAACAGGGCCAGCACGGGGGCGACCATGGTGATCTCCACCGCCGCCGAGCCGCGCTCGTCCCGCCAGCTCGACGTGTTCCTACTCTCTTGAGTTCGATCAGCCATCGCTGTCCCTCACTCGGCGTTCGAGGTACTCGTGGCGTGGTGCGGCTGTCCGCTGGAAGCCCGACAGGATGTCAGGAATCCCGACCGCTTGGTGATATACATGACCGGCACGTTGGATTGGTGATCTGGAGGGGTGCTCATGAGCTTGGCTGTGGTGCGTTCGATCGACGCGCCTCGCCGGCTGGCATCCCGGGCTGACGTTGACGAGTTCGAGCAGGAGATCGTCGACCAGCACGCGTTGGCGATGGTGGGTGCGGGGCTGAGCGACGGCTACATCGACGACGAACGCGCTGCGGTGATCGAGTTCG
>JADLEH010000008.1 GCA_020846255.1 Propionibacteriaceae bacterium | reverse complement strand
CGGCGCCGTTAGACCGCGCGGGCCGGGTACTGGGATGCTTAGCCGATGCCACGATCGAAGAGCGCCTTCCGGCCGCCAACCCTGGAACAGGTGGCGGCGCAGGCCGGCGTGTCCCGGGCAACGGTCTCCAGGGTTGTCAACGGTCTGGACACGGTCGATCCGGCGCTTGCCGCCAAGGTCAGGGCCGTCATCGCCCAGGTCGGCTACTCGCCGAACCTGGCTGCGCGCTCACTGATGACCAAACGCACCGACCTCATCGCCCTCGTCGCCCACGAGCCGGACACCAGGGTGTTCGGCGATCCGTTCTTCGCCGGGATAGTCCGGGGAGTCAGCCAGGAACTGAGCCGGGCCAAGCTGCGGATGGTGCTGGTCATGATCCAGAGCCCCGATGACCTGGACGAGTTCAACGCCTACCTGCGCGCCGGGCATGTCGACGGGGTGCTGCTGATCTCCGAGCACGGCTCGAACCCGATCTCGTCGCACGCCAAGGAGGCTGGACTGCCGATCGTCATGGGCGGCCGCCCGTTCGACTCCACCCCCGGCATCACCTTCGTGGACAACGACAACCTTGGCGGCGCAGAGCAAGCAGCCAAGCACCTGATCAGCCGCGGGCGGCTGCGAATCGCGACCATCGCCGGGCCCCTTGACATGAGCGCAGGGGTCGACCGGCTGGAGGGATTTCGAAAAGGCTTGGGCGATCGGTTTGACGAGACGCTGGTCGAAGGGGGCGACTTCACCCTGCAGGGTGGTGCCGACGCTGCTCGTCGCCTGCTCGACCGCTGCCCGGACGTCGATGGCATCTTCGCCGCCTCCGACCTGATGGCGCTCGGGGCGTTGCCGGTCCTTCGTGAAGCCGGACGCAGCGTCCCCCGTGACGTTGCCGTCGTCGGCTTCGATGACATCGAGCTCGCATCGCACTCGGACCCGCCCCTCACCACGGTGCGCCAGCACACCCAGGACCAGGGACGTCTCATGGTTCGAACGCTTCTGGCGTTACTGGCCCGAGGCGTCCCGGCAGGGGGCGACCAGTTGTCGCAGGACGCCCAGTCGCTGATCAACCCGGTCGAGCTGGTTGTACGTCAGTCCGCCTGAACTCGCGTTCTGCCACCGTTGGCGACAACAGGGGTGTGGACGACGATCGATTCGACCAGATTCGACCTGGCGAAGATCTCCCGCGAGAGCTCCTCGGGCACCACTGTCCCCGGGAATCGCCGGCCGGTGCCATCGCTGAACACGACCTCGATCGAGGTTGTCCCGAGCGGGCTCCGCCGATAGCTGATGGGCGTTTGGCAGAAGCTGAAGGCCAGGGAGTCGGAGGGCAGGTCAATCGTCCTGGCCCTTCCCCCCGGGTCGAAGAAGTCCCACGAAGTGGCTGCAGTGGTCCAGTCCTCGTCGCGGACCCTCTCGGGCTGGAGCTGGATCCGGCCGCCGCTCACCGTCACCCCCAACTCGCCGATGCGGATCAGCACATCCTCCTTGACCTGACCCGTCATGCCGGGCTGCCGGGCGCCGGCGTGTGCGGGAGTGTGCGAATAGGGGTCGATCGGGAATGCCCCGTACCGATCGGGGGACTTCCGGTATCCGAGCCCCTCGCGGATGTCCTCGAAACGCTGGGCCAGTGTGGCCACCAGCGCGTCCGGTTCGTCGTTGAACCGCGCTGCATCGATGGTCTCCTGTACGGCGAGCAGGAGCTTGGAGACCATGTGCCAGTAGATGCTCCCGAGGCCCTCGAATGCGAAGAAGGACCCGGACCGGCCCGTGAAGTCGCGGTGATTGAAAGTGGCTTCGTAGTGATCAAGAACAAGCTCCCGGTCACGGGACACCGCGTCGGCGAACCTCGGGTCGTCGGCCAGCTTGTCGAGCGCTTCCCGCAGGTAGGAGGCGTTTCGGATACCGGGGGCGAAGTGCACCAGACCGCGGCTGTCGGTCACGGTGACCGAGCGGTCACCGTGCCTTGCTGCCAAGGCGTAGAACGGGCAAGCTGCGACGGCGGCCGTCCCGATCACATTTCGCGCCAGGAACCCGGCCAGGTCCTTGTCCGGGTACAGCAGATAACTGTGCTGGTCCGCCCGGAACAGTGAGCTGTCCCGCAGGGCCGCCAGCAGGCGCAGCGAAGCAGACCCGTCCAGCACCCCGGAAGACAGCATGCTCACCTGGCCTTCAAGCATGAGCGCCAACCGGCCGATCCGTGCCCGCCCGTCGGAAAGCTCGAGGGTGTTGTAGCTGTGCACCATTCCGTCGCTGCGGACGTTGCGGGCCAGGCTCACCTCGACGTAGTGACGGGCCAGTTCCAGCAACTCGCTGATGTCGGCGGCGGGGATGCTGACTCTCCCGAGCGGGGCCGCCGAGTAGACGTGTTGGCGGTAGGCCTCGCCGGCGCGACCCAGATCGACCAGGGTCTCGTGGAGGGCTTCCGCGCTGAGCCCGGCGTCGAAGCCGCCCCTGTGAGCACCAAGGATGCGAATGAGCGAGTGGATCAGCTCGGACAGTTCCACATTCACTTCGGCCGGCCCGGTCAGCATGGTCTGCAGGTGCACCAGGTAGCGGCGCAGGTAGCCGAGCGTGACCACAGAGAGCCCGCGGCCGACGAGGGCGTTGTTCGCGTCGTTCCATTCGGGGCGTTGGGTGTTCATCCAGATCCCGCCGTCGGGCACCAGGTTCACCAGTTTCGCTGCCAGCAACAGCAACAGCTTCTCCGCAAGGGTGACCCGTTCGAGATCACCGTTCGGAGTGGCCCGCAGTGCGCCGTCGCCCCCAAGGTCGCGCTGCCGACGCATGCTGTCCCGGTGGGCCGAGACATCGAAATCGATGGTGTTGGCGGGGTCGGCCAGAATGTCTGTGAACGCCTTCATTCGGTAGGGGACATCGGCGTGGGTGAAGATGCGCCGTTCCAGAAGGGCCTCAACGGCTCCAGGGCTGAAGCGTCGGGACGCCTCAAGGAGCTTCTGCAGATAGATGATCTGGTGGTCACTCCAGTAGCCGAGGTTCGCCCAGGGGTTCTCAGGCTCGGGCACCTCCCACTCGATTCCGCTGCGCGCGACCCGGTACGGGTTGTAGCCGTCCGCAGTCGTCGCGTTGGCGAAGATGCAGATCATGTTCTCCAGGTACTCAGGGTGTGACCACGCCAGGGCCTCCCAGTTCTGGAAGATGTCCCTCCAGTTCCCCTGATAGCCGACGGTAGGCACACCGGCGGAGTCCTGGAGGCGGATTTCGAAACGATTCCACGGTCGGCTCGGGTCACCGTGCCGCCGACTGAACGTCAGCGGCAGGTACTCCCGAGCCAGTCGGGCAAGATCAGGGTCGTCGGTTGTGTCGGCCCAGGCGCGCAACGCGCTGACTTCCAGCACGGGCGGAAGCGCGGCCAACGCCCCCGCGCAGCGGTCAAGGATCGCACGGTTGCGTTCCCCGATGAACGCCCGGAAATCGACGGCGTCCACCCGGTAGCCCCCAACTGGAACTCCGCCCCTCATCGCGTTGAACAGGGAGCTGGCGGTGTGGTGTGCGGTCGTACGCTCGTCGCCGCCCACCTGGAACCCATCGACGGACGCAACGATGCTACGAAGCCGACGACGGCCTTCGGCCAGATCGTCGTCGAGCGCCTCGGTCAGGACGCCCGGGTCGAGCAGTGCATCCTTCAGTGCCACGACCTGAGCTGCGTCCAGCTCGACGTCGGCTGCAACGACCCACTCGCACGTTGCACCGGGTGACAGCTCAACGCGGGAGTGGTTGAGGTAGGCACTTCGTTGGCCACGGACTTCCGCCTCCGGGTATACCTGACCACCAGCCCGGAAGTCCTCTACCTGAGTGGTGGAGAGCAGAGTGGTCGTGTCGGGAAGGCCGACCTGCCACGCGACAGTCGCCGAAAGGGACTCGGCCGGCTCGGCCAGGTCGGTGAGCAACGAACTCATCGTGAAGATCGCCATCCCGGTCTCGGGATCTGTCTCGCCGCGCTTGTACGCGTCGACCAGATTGCTGAGCCCGCTCTGGACCTGCGCTGTCACTCCCGCTGGGAGGAGATTGCGCAATCCGTCCAGGACTTCCAGCGATTGGCCGGTGTTGCTCGTATTGGTGAGTCGACAGCGCCTGATCAATCCGTAACGCTGGCTCGCCGTCCAGGTGACCGAGAAGCGCAGGCCCCGGTCCGGCGCCTCCTCGGTGAACTGGATCGAGTCGCCAAGGACGGTCTTCGCCAGCGAGCGGAGGCCGGTGGCCGGCGCGCAGGTAAGGGAGAAGGGTTCCCAGACATTGGCGTGGGAACGTGCTGTGTCACGGATCAGTGTGACCCCACCGGTATTGCCGGCGTTCTCGGTGATCTTGTCGTCGGTGTAGTACGGCAGCAAGGAGTGGTCGGCATTCCATCGGCCGGCGGTCAGTCCGCCCGTACTGGCGAGGAAGCACCAGACCTCCGTTGCAGTCGCAAGCGTCATGAAGAACGGCGGCAGGAGATCGACGGCGTCGATCCGGTAGGAACGCTCGCCGTCGATGTCGCAGAACTCGCCCGCGGCCGTACCGGCCTCTCCAGTGGTGGACACGTTGGGATCCTCTCGCTGCCAGAAAGCGCTCTCTCGGCAACTATTGCATGCGTGTGCGGCTCTGGCAACGGACCTCCCATCGGTGGCGGCCGGCCGAGCCCCAGCCTTCGAGAGTGACCGGATCGTTATCTGCGCTCCGTTGACGAGAAAGCGCTCTCTCAGCGTAGGATCTGATCCAGAAAGCGCTCTCTGAACCTGGTTGGATGACCGGGGGAGCGCTCATCCATCGACGAAGGAGTCCAATGCGTTCATCCCTGATGCGGGGCGCCGCCACTGCCGCAGGTCTCGCCCTGTTGCTCGCCGGCTGCACCTCCGCCGCCCCTGCCCCGTCGGCCACTTCGGCGGCACCTGGCGACGAGAAGGTCACGCTTACTGTCGCGACCTTCAACGAGTTCGGCTACGACGACCTGTACGCCGAGTACACGAAGGCCCACCCGAACGTGACGATCACCCCGAAGAAGGCTGCGACCTCGAATGAGGCTCGGGAGAACTATTTCAGCAAGCTTGCTGCCGGTTCCGGCCTGAGTGACATTGAGGCTATCGAGGTCGACTGGATGCCTGATGTGATGCAGACCGCTGACAAGTTGATGGATCTGGGTGGCGATGATGTGGCCGGCCGTTGGCTGGACTGGAAGACGAAGGCTGCGACTTCGACCGATGGCAAGCTGGTGGCTTACGGTACTGATATCGGCCCGGAGGGTGTGTGTTACCGCTCCGACCTGTTCAAGAAGGCGGGTCTGCCCACCGACCGTGACGAGGTCGCGAAGGCTTTGGGTAGCACGTGGGAGGACTACTTCAATCTGGGTAAGCAGTTCGTGGCCAAGTCTGATGGTGTGGCCTGGTTCGATTCTGCTGATGCGATCATGCAGG
>JADLEH010000007.1 GCA_020846255.1 Propionibacteriaceae bacterium | reverse complement strand
TGACGCGTATGACCGCACCAGCGGGTTTGCGGGTGGCTCAGGTTGGGCCGCTTGACGCCCGCCGACCATGTCGCGGGCAGGCTCCCGCCAGCCCCGGTGCGGCGGACGAGGTGTCAGCCCGGTCAGGCGAGGAGCGGGATCGCCCGGAGCCGAGCGAGGGCAGTGCTCCAGTCGATCGCCCACGGCCAGCGCGTCGGCAGGTGCAGCGTCAGCCGGCGGGCAGAGCGGGTCAGCCGGCCAGGGAGGGCGAACAGTCGTCGGCGCAGCGTCTTGGTCGTGACGATCCCCTCGCCGAGGCCGATCCGGGCCGTCCAGCGGGCGAGGTTGTGGGCCATGACCTGGACGGACAGCCAGGCTCCGTTGGCGGCGAACTTCCCGGACGGCAGGTGGTTGAGGGCCATGCCGTACTTGAGGTCGCGGATGGCGTTCTCGATCTCGGCGTGACGCCGGTGGTCGGCCTCGAGTTCGAGGGTCTCGCCGGCCCGGTCGGTGATGAACGCGTGATGGTCGTACAGGACGAAGGCGGCGAGCTGGGATCCTGGGGTCGGCTTCACCCGGCGGACGATGAGCCGGACGGGCCGGGCGTCCGGCTCATCCTTGAATGGGACGTACGTCGTCTCGGCCACGTCGGCCCCACCGTCGAGCCAATACGGGATCGGCGTCCAGGCATCGTCGGGGATCTCTTCGATCAGCCGCCGGGTGGCCGGGCTCTGGCGGATCGTGATCGAGAAGCGGACACCCAGCTTCCGGCAGACCGCGACGACGGCGTGGCCATAGAAGCCCGAGTCGGCGCGGACCGTCAGCTGACCCGTCGCTCCGGCGTGCCGGACCCGGGTGATCGTCTCGGCCAGGAAGTTCGCCGCGCCGCGCGCGGTGTTCGCCCGGCCCTCGCGCAGACGGGCCATGAGGACATCACCGGTCCCGGCCGCGATCGCGAGCAGCGGGTGATAGCCGCGGACGCGGGTGTACGTATGGTGCCGGGCACCGTCCTTCGCCAGGCCGTACGTCTCGCAGATCGTCGAGTCGAGATCGATCGTGAACGGCGCCGAGCCTGGGCCCGCACCGGCCGCCCAGGCCCGGGCGAGCAGCTCCCGGCTGACCCGGTCGAGCTGACGGACGTGGCCCCACCGGAAACTGCGCAGGAACGTGCCGAGGGTGGATGCCGCCTTGACGGTGAAGCCGAGGATCCGCTCTGTGCCGCCGGCCCGCAGGGCGTTCGCGTCGTCGATGCAGTCGCCCCCGGCGAGGGCCGACAGCACGAGCGTCAGGAGCTTGTCGCCGACGTGCGCCCGGCCGGGCTTGGCGCCGAGGTCGAGGTGCTCCTCGATGAGCTCACGCAGACCGAGATGGTGGGCCAGGGTGGCCGGCAGGAGGAGTCCGGCATCGGCCACCAGGCGGTCGTCGTCGAAGGCCGTGTCAAGGCGGTCCAGGCTGTGCGATGATCGCATCAATCGGGTGCTCCTCTGGTGGGCTTGATGGGTGTCTCTTCAACGCCATCATCCCAGTTCAGACGCCCATGGCCTTCGGCCGCCACGAAGGATGAGAATGGGGACGGGGCCCGGCCAAGCTCGGCTTATCTTGGTGCGAGAGAGCCCGTAGTTCAGACTGAAGCGGGGACCTTCCCGGCACCACGAACTGTTGCCGCGTGCACGTGTTTCAGCATCGTTGACTCGAAGGTCCTGCCGGCGCCTCGATCACGCGCGAGGAGGTTGCCGGCATGGAGATCCTGTACGAGCGGTGCGCCGGACTCGACATCGGCAAGGACGAGGTCGTGGCCGCTATCCGGGTGCCCGACACCGCTGGTCGGCGCCAGGAGGTCCGAACGTTCGGGACGTTCACCCGCCAGCTTGAGGCGTTGGCCGCCTGGCTCACCGACGAGGGCGTCACGTCCGTGGTGATGGAGGCGACCGGGCAATACTGGAAGCCGGTCTGGTACGTCCTGGAAGAGCGGCACTTCGAGCTCATGCTCGTCAATGCCCGGCACGTGAAGATCGTGCCCGGGCGCAAGACCGACGTGGGCGACGCCGAGTGGCTGGCCGAGCTCCTCGAGCACGGCCTCCTCCGCGGCAGCTTCGTCCCGCCGGCCGCCATCCGCGAGCTGCGCGACCTGACCCGCTACCGCAAGCGCCTCATCCAGACCCACACGTCCGAGGCCCAGCGGATCGGCAAGACCCTCGAGGACGCCGGCATCCGGCTCGACTCGGTCGCCTCGTCCGTGCTCGGCGTGTCGGGTCGGGCGATGCTCACCGCGCTCGTGGCCGGCGAGCGGGACCCGCAGGTTCTGGCCGAGCTCGCCCGGGGCCGGCTGCGAACCAAGCTGCCCGAGCTGCGCGAGGCACTGCACGGCCGCTTCAGCGCCCACCACGCGGTGCTCATCAGGCTCTCGCTCGAGCACGTCGAGCAGCTGGAGCGCTCCATCGACGAACTGGGCACCGAGATCGACCGGGTGATCGCCCCGTTCGAGCGCGCCCGTAACCACCTCGACACGATCACCGGGGTCGGCAAGCGGGCGGCCGAGTCCATCATCGCCGAGATCGGGGCCGACATGTCGGTGTTCCCCGACGCCGCCCACCTCGCGTCGTGGGCCGGGCGCTGCCCCGGCAACAACATCACCGGCGGCAAGCGCCGCTCCGGCAAGACGCGGAAAGGCAGCGTCTGGCTGGGTGACGCGCTGACCGAGTGCGCCTGGGCGGCGGCCC
>JADLEH010000006.1 GCA_020846255.1 Propionibacteriaceae bacterium | reverse complement strand
GCGCGGAGGCCGTCGTCGGTCATCGATGGCGGCATCCTGACGTCCGAGATCACCAGGTCCGGCGACGAGCCGGCCAGGTGGAGCTTGCGGAACTGCGCCAGCAGCTCGGGAGCGTCGCCGGCCTCGGCCAGCACCTCGTGGCCGGCCCGTTCCAGCAGGCCGACCAGGCCTGCCCGGATCAGGGTGGCGTCGTCAGCGATCAGGAGTCTCACGTTGTGTCCTTCGACTGGGCTTCCCGGAAAGCCGGCTCCACCAGCTGCGGGTTGGGCAGGCTCGCCCGTAGCCGGGTGGGGCCGCCGGCCGGGCTGCTCAGCCAGCACCTGCCGCCGGCAGCCTCGACCCGCTCGAACAGGCCGCTGAGACCATGCCCGGGCCGCACCGTTGCGCCGCCGACCCCATCGTCGTAGACCTCGACCACCAGCGGGTCGGCCAGCTCGAGCCGCACCGTCATCGAGGTGGGGCGGGCGTGCTTGGCAGCGTTGGTCAGCGCCTCGCTGACCAGGTAGTAGGCGGTCACAGCAACCTGCTCGGCGACCGGGTCACTGGTCCCGGACACGTCCACCTGGACGGGCACCGGCTGCCGTCCGGCAAGCTCCCGGACGGCCGCTGCGAGCCCGCGGTCGGTCAGCAGCTGGGGATGGATGCCCCGGACGGTCTCGCGCAGCGCGGTCATGGCGGCCTCGACCGAGGACTGCGCTGCAGCCATCGCCTGCCGGGCCTGCTGCAGATCGCCCCTGGACAGGGCGTACTCGGCCTCGCCCACCTGCATGCTGAGCAGCACCAGGTGCTGCTGGGTACCGTCGTGCAGGTCCCGCTCGATCCGGCGGCGTTCGGCCTGGTAGACGTCCATCAGTTGCCGGCGGGAGAGCGTCAGGTCCGCCACGCGCTGGCTCAGGTCGGAGAACGGCCGGAGTTGAACGATCACCAGGTGGGCCTGGGCCGCGGAGAGTGCCCAGGCCACGTAGAGGCCGACGATCAGCACAGCTGCGAGTCCCGCCCCTGCCATGGCCAGCTCGAGGCCCTGGCCGGGCAGCCGTCCGACGACCTGGCCGATGGTGGTGGCGAAGGCAAGGGCGAGGGCGCTGATGACCAGTCCGGGCACGAGGTCGACGAGCGCGAACAGCACGGTGATGCCCCAGACGGCGAAGTTCCCGTCGCCGAAGCCGCGCGGGTCCCAGAACCACCTGAACCGGGTGCGGGGCAGCGGCTTGAGCTGAGGGATGCCGAGCAGGACCACCCGGGTCCGCTCGATGCTGGCCGTGGCCCAGGTCACCATCGGCAGCGCGAGGAAGCCGAGGATCGCGCTCACCAGGGCCAGCAGCCCGAGCAGGATCGACGTCGCGCAGTAGAACACCGCGCGCCAGCTCTCGGCGCTGAACAGGATCCGCAGCGGGTTCGGCGGCAGCCCCGGGGCCAGGCTCTCTTCCCCGTCGAGGGGCCAGCTGTCTTGGGCCACGCTGCCACCCTAGAGGTCGACTCGCAGGGTGGCCGTGGAACTCGCACTACCCGCCGGGTAGTGCTGGCACTACCCAGGGACACCAGCCAGCGCCAGTGTCCGCCGGCTCCCGGCCGGGTTGGCTGGTGGGTATGCCAAACACCAACCAGTGGACGCTGATCGCCCACAACATCTCCAAGTCCTTCGGTTCTGCGATCGCCCTCGACCAGATGAGCCTGGCCATTCCCGCGGGCCAGTCCGTCTCGATCATGGGCCCATCAGGCTCCGGCAAGTCGACGCTCCTGCACTGCCTGGCCGGCATCCTGCGCCCCGACTCCGGCGACGTCTCCC
Source organism: Propionibacteriaceae bacterium (assembly GCA_020846255.1). GTDB lineage: Bacteria > Actinomycetota > Actinomycetes > Propionibacteriales > Propionibacteriaceae > Propionicimonas. Next base: position 12,036 of record JADLEH010000006.1, on the reverse strand, counting down.
TCGGTGACGAGCCGGTCTCGCTGTCCTCGGACGCCGCCCGCAGCCGGCTCCGGCTGGAGCGGATGGGGTTCGTCTTCCAGGACGGCCAGCTGCTGCCGGAGTTGCCGGCCCTCGAGAACGTGGCCCTGCCCCTGATGCTGCTCGGCCGGCCCCGCGCAGAGGCGCTCGGGCGGGCGGCCGACTGGCTGGCCCGGCTCGGCCTCGGTGGGCTCGAGCGCCGTCGTCCGGGGCAGATGTCCGGCGGGCAGGCCCACCGGGTCGCCATCGCGCGGGCGCTGGTCCACTCCCCGGCCGTCGTCCTTGCCGACGAGCCGACCGGTGCCCTCGACCGGGCGACCGGCGCAGAGGTGATGCGGGTGCTCACCGCAGCCACCCGCGACGTCGGGGCCAGCCTGGTGCTGGTCACCCACAACCCGGAGGTCGCCGCGTGGTGCGAGCGCCACATCGAGATCGTGGACGGACGCATGCTCGCCGGGGCGCTGTCATGAGCACCATCTCCAGCCCCACCCGCCTGGTGCCGCTCCTGCTCCGCGGCCGGATCACCGCCGGCCGGGGCGTGGTCGACCTGCTCGGCGTGATCGCCTTCACGGTCAGCAGCTGGCTGCTCCTGGTCGTGCTGGCCGGCGTCAACGCCTTCTACTCCCGCCAGCTGGTGCCGCCGCAGGCCTTCCTGGACGCGGGCAGCACCGGAACCGTCCCAGCCGTCCAGCAGCTCCCGGTGTGGACGCTGCTCGCGGCGTGTGCCGGCGTGCTGCTGCTGGTGCCGGTGTTCACCCTTGGCGCGGCGGCTGCGCGGATGGGGGCCCTCGGCCGCGACCAGCGGCTGGCGACCCTGCGACTGATCGGGGTCACGCACTCCCAGGTGGTCGCCCTTACCGCTGTCGAGACCATGACCGCAGCGCTTCTCGGCGGGATCGCCGGCCTCGTCGGGTACCTGCTCACGCTGCCGGCCTGGCCCGGGGTGACCTTCCAGGCCACCCCGCTCGGCATCGGCGAGATGCTGCTGCCACCGCTGGCCATCGCCGGGACCATCGCCGGCCTGGTCGTGCTCGCGGGTGCGAGTTCGGTTACCGGCCTGATGCGGCTGCGGATCTCCCCGCTCGGCGTCGCCCGTCGCCAGCCACGGCCGGCGCTGCGCCTGTGGCGGTTTGCCGTCCTGCCGGCAGCCGCCGTGGCCTGGCTGGGAGTGGCCCCGCTGCTGAACCTGAGAGGGGACGTGGCCTTCGGCGGTGTCGTCGTCCTGGTCGGCCTCGCCATGTTCATGGGCCTGATCAACCTGGTCGGGCCGTGGCTGCTGCAACTGCTCGGCAGGCTGCTGAGCCGGTCCGGCTCCCCGGGCGTGCTCATCGCCGGCCGCCGGCTGCTCGCTGAGCCGAGGGCTGCCTGGCGGTCGGTGTCCGGGCTGGCGTTCATCGGCTTCACCGCCGGGGCGCTGATCACCCTGCCGAACCTGGACTCCCCGGGGATCGACCCGCTGGCGCGGATGCTCGGGCAGGACCTGCGCACGGGCGCCTACCTGACGTTGGCGATCGCCTTCCTGGTAGCGGCGAGCTCAGCCCTGCTGAACCAGGCCTCCGCCGTGCTCGACCGGCGGCAGGAGCTGCTCCAGCTGGATCACCTGGGCACCCCGGTCTGGATCCACGACCGGGCCCGCGGGGTCGAGGTCGTGGCCCCGGCAGCGCTGAGCGCCCTCGGCTCGGCTGCGGTGGCCGTGTTCTTCTTCGGTGCGCTCGGCGTCGCACCCCCGGGCGGCGACCCGGTCTCGCTGGCGTTGTTCGCCACAGCCCTCGCCGGCGGCCTGGTGCTGGTGTGGCTCGCCGGCGAGGCCTGCCGACCGCTGATCCGGTCCGTGCTCGCCGGCGGGGAGGTGCGCGCCGGCGGGTGAGCCTGCGCCGAGGAGGGCGTGACACGAAAGGGGACTGTCCCCTTTCGTGCGGTCCGGGGAGCGGGTGCCCGTCCCGGCCCTTTGCTGCCGGGGCCGGGATGGGCACAATGGCGTCATGGCGACTGACCTGGACGAGCTGCGACGGCTGCGGCGCGCCCGGGACCGGATGGACCGGGAGTACGCGCTGCCGCTCGACGTGCCGGCGCTGGCCCGGACGGCGCTGATGTCAACGGCCCACTTCAGCCGGCGGTTCCGGGACACCTACGGCGAGACCCCCTACGCCTACCTGATGACCCGGCGGATCGAGCGGGCCAAGGCGCTGCTGCGGCGCGGCGAGCTCAGCGTCACCGAGATCTGCTTCGAGGTGGGCTGCAGCAGCCTCGGCTCGTTCTCCTCGAGCTTCACCAGGCTGGTCGGCCAGACGCCGAGCGAGTACCGCGCGGGCGACCACGAGGCGATCCGCAACCTGTCGAACTGCAAGGCCATGGTGGTCACCCGGCCGCGTCGGCAACCGAGCAGTTTCCGAGAAGCGAGTGGTCTGGCTTCGGCCTAGCTTGGTCCCATGACCGTTTCACTAAGCACCGTCCATGTCATCGTCGACGACCCTGACGCAGCGCTCGCGTTCTACCGCGACACCCTCGGGCTCAAGGTGACCAACGAAGTGCCCTACGAGGGCTTCAAGTGGATCACCCTGGTCACTGACAGCCAGCCCGAAGTGGCGATCGTGCTGTCCCAGCCGCACGCCGGCCGCTCCAAGGAGGACGGCGATGCGCTCGCAGCCATGCTCGCCAAGGGCGAGCTGGGCACGATCAACTTCCGTACCGACGACCTCGACGCCACGTTCGAGAAGGTGGCTGCCGCGCCCGGCGTGGAAGTCCTCGAGGAGCCGGCCAAGCAGTTCTGGGGGGCCCGCGACTTCGCCGTCCGCGACCTGGCCGGCAACACCATCCGGATCGAGCAGGCCTGACCGCTGCGCGGCCGGCCGGCTACCGGGAGCCCGGTGCCGCAGCGGCTGCGATCGCGGCAAGGCCGCGGGCCAGCTCGTCCTCGCCGACCGCCCCGAAGCCGAACACGATCCCGGATCGGGTGCCGGCCCCCGACCAGTACTGCGACAGCGGGCTCACCAGGACGCCGGCGGCGGTGAGCTCGGCCACCACCTCCGCCTCGGCCCGCCCGGTCTCGACGACGGCGTGCAGGCCGCCGTCCATCGGGTAGACCCGCAGCCCGGGGGCTCCGGAGAGGGCGCGCACCACCTGCGTCCGGCGCCGGCGGTAGCGGTTGCGCATCCGCTGGGTGTGCAGCCGCAGCGCCCCGGCGTCCAGGTAGTTGGCCACAGCCCGCTGCGCGACCAGCCCGACCGGTTGGCCGAGGTCCTCGCGGGTCCGGGTGACAGCCGGCACCAGCCAGTCCGGCAGCGCGAGGAAGCCCATCGCCAGGGCAGGGGTGAGCGTCTTCGACAGCGTCCCGAGCAGGACGACCCGACCGTCGGCGGGGTCGTCCAGCGCTGCGAGCGCTGGTAGCGGCTGGGAGGTGTAGCGCAGCTCCGAGTCGTAGTCGTCCTCGACGATCACCACGCGGTGCCGCCGCGCCCACTCCAGCAGGGCCTGCCGGCGGTCCACCGGGAGCGATCCGCCCAACGGGTACTGGTGGCTCGGGGTGACCAGCAGCAGGTCGGGGGCCTCGTCGCCGGTCGGCAGGTCGTCGACGGTCAGCCCGCGGGCATCGACGGGGAGAGGCAGCACCGTGGCCCCGAACCGCCCGGGCACCCGACGCAGCGAGGGGTAGCCAGGCTCCTCGACCCCGACCCGCAGGCCACCACCGGAGCCGCTTCCGAGGGTGAGCAGCAGGAGGGCGAGACCTTCCCGGCCGCCTGCGGTGACGGCCAGCTGGGCCGGGGCCCGCACCACTGCGCGCATCCGGCGCAGGTGTTCGGCCCAGGCGCCGCGCAGGGCCGGCGAGCCGAGCGGGGGCACCGCCTCGGACACCGGCTCGGCAGCTGCCCGGCGCCAGGCCGCCTTCCACGCCGGGCCGACCACCTCGTCCGGCCAGGGCCGGCCCGGCCGGAGGTCCAGCCCCGCCGCCGGTTCCGGCTGTTGCCGGCGCACCCGTCGGGTCGGGCTCGGGTGCACCCGCCGCAACTGCGGGTTGACGACGGTGGCCCGGCCGGCCGCTGCGCTCAGATAGCCCTCGGCCAGCAGCTGGTCGTAGGCGGAGACGACCGACCCGCGGGAGACGCCGAGGTGGACGGCGAGCGCCCGGCTGGACGGCACGGCGTCCCCCGGCGCGAGCACAGCCGTGCCGATCAGGCCGCGCAGCTGCCCGGCGATCCGGGTCGGCAGCGGCCCGCCGTCGCTGTCGTCAAGCCGTAGCGGCAGGGTGATCTCCGGGGTGGTGCGCACACCAGCAGAATACTGGACCACTCGAAGCCAGCCAGTTCTGGATCTGGTGGTGTACCAGTTAGCCCGCCACCATGGACCGCATGACAGCTATCACCGGATCCCCCCTGGTCAAGCGGGGCCTCGCCGACATGCTCAAGGGCGGCGTGATCATGGACGTGGTCACCCCGGAACAGGCCCGGATCGCCGAGGACGCCGGCGCCGTTGCCGTGATGGCCCTCGAGCGGGTGCCGGCGGACATCAGGGCGCAGGGCGGCGTGGCGAGGATGAGCGATCCGGACCTGATCAGCGCGATCATCGAGACGGTCTCGATACCGGTGATGGCCAAGGCCCGGATCGGGCACTTCGTCGAGGCGCAGGTGCTGGAGTACCTGAAGGTCGACTACATCGACGAGTCCGAGGTGCTCTCCCCGGCCGACTACGCCAACCACATCGACAAGCACGCCTTCACCGTCCCGTTCGTCTGTGGCGCGACCAACCTCGGCGAGGCGCTGCGCCGGATCACCGAGGGGGCGGCGATGATCCGCTCCAAGGGTGAGGCCGGCACCGGCGACGTCTCCGAGGCCACCAAGCACATCCGCACCATCCGGGGCGAGATCGCCCGGCTGAAGGCGACCTTCGATTCCAACCCCGACGAGCTCTACGTCGCAGCCAAGGAGCTGCAGGCCCCCTACGACCTGGTCCGTGAGGTGGCCGAGACCGGCCAGCTTCCGGTGGTGCTGTTCACCGCCGGCGGGGTGGCCACCCCGGCTGACGCGGCCCTGATGATGCAGCTCGGCGCTGACGGGGTGTTCGTCGGCTCCGGGATCTTCAAGTCCGGCGACCCGGCCGCCCGAGCCGCGGCGATCGTCAAGGCGACCGCGCTGTTCAACGACCCGGCCGCCATCGCCGAGGCCTCCCGCGGGCTCGGTGAGGCCATGGTCGGGATCAACGTTGCCGACCTGGCCGCCCCGCACCGTCTTGCCAGCCGCGGCTGGTGAGCCAGGGCTGACCCATGAGGACGACGGTCGGGGTGCTCGCGCTGCAGGGCGGGGTGCGGGAGCACCAGGTGCTGCTGGAGGGGCTGGACGTGCGGGTGGCGCTGTTGCGCACCCCCGCCGACCTCACCGGCCCCGACGGGCTGCGGGTGGACGGCGTCGTGCTGCCCGGCGGCGAGTCCTCCACCATCGACCGGCTGCTGCGCACCTTCGGCCTGTTCGACCCGCTGCGGGCAGCGATCGCCGGCGGCCTGCCGACTCTCGGCACGTGCGCAGGGCTGGTGCTGCTGGCTGACCGGATCCTCGATCCCGCGCCGGGCCAGCAGTCGTTGGCGGTGCTGGACGTCACGGTGCAGCGCAATGCCTTCGGCCCGCAGGTCGACTCGGCCGTTGTCGACCTGGCGAGCTCACTCGGGCCGGCGAGGGTCGCGTTCATCCGGGCTCCCCGGGTCACCGGTCTCGGCCGGGGGGTCGAGGTGCTGGCCCGCAGGGGCGACGCGATCGTCGGGGTCCGCTCTGGGGGCATCACCGGGATCGCCTTCCATCCGGAGCTCACCGGTGAGCTGCTGTTCCATCGCCGGCTGCTGGCAGACATCGCCGCAGGCCCCACCGACCTGTCCGAACCCGAGGAAGCGATCGCGGTCTGAGTTCCGGACGAGGCCGGGGCTCTGCGGCTACCGGCCGCCGGCGCGCCGGCGCCGGTCCCGGTCCCTGCGGACGTCGCGGCCGAGCCGGCGATCCCCGAAGTAGAGGATCGACTTCCAGTCGACGGGGGCGTTCGGGTCCCGCGTGATCGGCTTCGGCTTCGGCTTCACCGGAACCCAGAGCCAGTTGACGGCGCCGAGCGCCATGTCGGTGATCGAGTTGGTGACGCCGATGTAGGCGACGATCGCCCAGGCGCAGAGCACAGCGTTGAAGGCTGCGAAGGCCGCGTTGCCCCAGTTCTGGGCAGTGAAGTCCCGCCAGAACGTCAGCACGGAGAAGGCGACGATGAAGTACGGCATCACCAGGTAGAGCCCCGGCGTCGCCGTCCGGTTGGCCACCTTCGGAGTACGCGCGAAGGGGATCTTCTCCCCGGTGATGGCCTGCTGGATGGACTTCAGCACCCCGGCGAGGTTGATCGGCAGCAGCACGAGGTTGAAGCCGTAGATCCGCAGGATGTCGCTGAACCGGTAGCCGCTGTAGCGCAGGTCCATGCCCATGAGCGCGAAGTAGGGCACGGCCGCGAGGAACACCCAGGGGCTGAGCAGGCGTCCGTCGTAGGGGTAGGCCAGCAGGAAGATCAGGCCGACGCTGGCCCAGGCGATCGAGGCCATGTAGTTGACCCGCAGCGCGACCTCGCGCCACAGCACCCGCTCGCGCAGCCGGCGCCGCTCGCTCAGCTGGAGGCCGAACTTCGGCAGGATCAGCAGGCCACCGTTGGCCCAGCGGCGCCGCTGCACCAGCAGCGAGCCGAAGTCCGGCGGGGTCGAGCTGTAACTGAGCCGCTCCGGGTAGTTGACCAGCGTCCAGCCGTGCGTACCGAGGTCGATCGACGACTCGGTGTCCTCGATGACCGTCCGGTCCTGGATGTAGGTCTTGATCGGGAAGCCGCCGACGGTCTCGACCTCGACGATGTCCTCCAGCGCCTGCTTGCGGATCACGGCGTTCGCGCCGACCCAGAAGGTGGCCCCGTAGTAGGTGAGTCCCTGGTGCAGGATGTGCTGGATGTCGGTGGTGGCGCCGGCGATCCGCTCGATCCGGGTCGGTGCCCCGCGGTAGGCGGAGTACGGCGTCTGGGTGACCCCGACCCGCTCGTTGCCGTTCTGTTCGAGGAACTCGACCAGCCGCAGGCAGTAGTCGCGCAGCAGCATCGAGTCGGCGTCGAGGGTGAGCAGGTACTCGCTGTCGGGAACATCGAGGTCGGCCGCCTCGCCCGGCTCGGCCTCGCGGAGGACCACGCCCTCAGCGGTGTCGACGGCCTTCCAGCGGTGGCCCATCAGCGAGATGTAGGCGTTCAGGTTCATCGCCTTGTTCACCTCGTGCGACAGCGAGGCGTAAGTCTTGCGCTCGAACGCCTCGAGCGACGCCGTGAAGATCCAGACCAGGCGCCTGGCCAGTTCCCCCATCGCCTCCGGGTCGGGGGCCCCGCCCTGGTCGACGGCTGCGTTCAGGGCCAGCAGGTTCAGCCGGAGTTCGCTGGCCAGCCCGACCAGGACCTGGTCGGCGAAGAACACGTCGGTGTGGTCCTCGATCGGCCACCGGTCGGCGAAGGCCTCCAGCCACTGGGCCGCGGCCTCGTACTCGGCGGCCAGCAGGCGCACATCCTCCACCCCGGCCTCTGATCGGCCGGAGAGCCGGACGGCCTGCTGCTCGGCGAACCGGGTGAAGCGGTGTGCGACCGGCTCGAGGGCGGTCTCGATCTCGCGCGGGATCTGGCGGGTCGTGGTGAGGTCGGCCAACCGCTGCGGATCCGTCGGGTAGGGCGGGTCGTCGATCAGCAGCACCACCCGCACCCCCGGGAACTCCTGCAGGGCGGCCGACCACAGGGTCTTGCGGACGACCTGCAGTTCCTCGACGTAGGACGGCACCAGCACCGTGACGCTGTGGGGGTAGTCGGAGCCGTAGTGGTGTTGCAGTTCCGCGCGGGGCACCCGGGCATGGTCCCGGAAGCGGTACAGCGCGCCCTGCCGGGCGATCAGGTACATCAGCGCGGAGAAGGTCAGCGAGGTGACCACGACCAGGTAGGAGACGGCCTCCGTGGCGAACCGGAAGTCCAGGCTCGGGTTGTCGATGAATTCGCGGATGATCGTGGTGATCACGTACATCAGCCACGCCAGGAAAGTGACCACGATCCCGATCCGGCCGGCCGCGATCTTCGACGTGCTCGGTCTGGAATGGATGATCGCCAGCGGCTCGGGCCGACGTTCTGCTCCCCACTGGCGGCGACGTGTGGCTGTGGCGCCGGAAGCAGCGGGCGCTTCCTGGGTGGTAGTCATAGGGCAACCATCTCGATCTTGCGAAACACCTTCGGCAACGCCGAGGGGGCACAGGTAGCTTCGGATCTGGTTGCGCGAGCGTAGCATGCGGTCGTTCGGCTCCGCCGGGCACTGGACGGGTAGCCTGATGGCGGCGGAACCCCCCAGGCATCGGCCGCCCCTGAGCAGGAGTCTTCATGTCAGCTCGCTTCCCCGGCCGCCGGTTCTCCTGGTCAAGGCTCACCATCCTGGTCCTCTGCCTCACCCTCGTCGGCTTCTGGGCAGCGCAGGTCGTCGGCCAATGGCAGGACACGGCCAGGGCCCAGGCCGAGGGCAAGCCGTGGTTCGCCGGCTACGTCGACGTGACCGCCACCCCGGCCTACCCCTTCGAGGCCGCGACCGGTGACGGCACCCAGAACGTCGTCCTCGCCTTCGTCGTGGCCGGCGGCAACCGTGAGTGCGTGCCCACCTGGGGTGGTAGCTACAGCCTCGACCAGGCCTCCGCCGACCTCGACCTTGACCGCAGGATCGCTCGGGTCCGGGAGCGTGGCCGTGACGTGATCGTGTCCTTCGGCGGGCTGCTGAACGATGAATTGGCCACGGACTGCGGTAGCACTGCCGAACTGGCCACCGCCTACCGCTCGGTGATCGACCGCTACCGGATCAGCACGATCGACCTCGACCTGGAGGGCCGGGCGCTCACCGATGCGGCCAGCGGCACCCGGCGGGCGGAGGCGGTGGCCCAGCTGCAGAAGGAGTACCGGCAGGCCGGCCGGAACCTCGCGGTCTGGTTGACGCTGCCGGTGATCACCACCGGGCTCACCGAGGACGGCACCGACACCGTGAGCAGGTTCCTCTCCGCCGGGGTCGACCTGGCCGGGGTGAACGTGATGACCATGAACTTCGGGGAGTCGCTGGCCGAGGGCGACTCGATGGCCACCGGGTCCATCGCCGCCCTGACCAGTACCCACCGCCAGCTCGGCATCCTGTACGAGCAGGCCGGGACGAGGCTCGGGGCGAAGTCGCTGTGGCGGAAGCTCGGCGCCACCCCGATGCTCGGTCAGAACGACCAGCGCGAAGAGGTGTTCACCCTCGCCGACGCTGCAGCGCTGAACACCTTCGCCCTGGCCAATGAGGTCGGCCGGATGTCGGTGTGGTCGCTCAACCGCGACCAGACCTGCAGCGTCAACTACCCCGATCCCGGACGGGTGAGCGACTCCTGCAGCGGCGTCGACCAGGGTGCCGAGCGGTTCGCGGCGATCCTCGCCGGCGGTTTCACCGCAACGCCGGACGAGGCCGCCTCCTCGATCACCACGCCGGAGCCCTCCGGCTCGGCCTCACCGACCGACGACCCGGCCAGGAGCCCGTACCCGATCTGGGCGGAGAAGTCCTCCTACCCGGCCGGCACCAAGGTGGTGTGGCGGGGCAACGTCTACCAGGCCAAGTGGTGGACGCAGGGTGACGTGCCCGACAACCCAGTACTCCAGGAGACCGCCACGCCGTGGCGCCTGGTCGGGCCGGTGCTGCCGAACGAGAGCCCCTCGCCCGTCCCGACGCTGCCGGCAGACTTCTACCCGCAATGGCAGGCAGACATCGAGTACAAGGCCGGTTCCAGGGTGATGAACGCCGGGGTCGCCTTCGAGGCACGGTGGTGGAACACGGCCACCAGCCCCGAGTCGAGCCTCGTCGATCCCGGCGGGTCGCCGTGGGAGGCCTTGAGCCAGGACGAGATCCGCAGGCTGCTGGAGAAGCGCTGAGCCGGTTCAGTCGGCTTCCGGCTCGGTCCCCGGCCCTGCCTGGGCTCCCGCCGGCAACCCCTTCGGCTGCCTGGCGATGATCGCCAGCCCAGCGGAGGCGAACTGCTCGCACAGGTCGGCCGCGGTCTCGGACTTCGAGAACAGGAAGCCCTGCATGTAGCGGACGCCGAGGCGCTGCAGGACCTCACGTTCCTCATGACGCTCCACGCCCTCGACCACCATCCGCACATGGAGGCTCCGGCAGAGCTTCGCCATCGAAGCGATCACCTGACGCGACTTGCGGGAGGTGGCGATGTTGGCGATCAGGGAGCGGTCGATCTTGAGGGCGTCGAAGGGCACCTGGGCGATGGCCAGCATCGTGGAGTAGCCCTGGCCGAAGTCGTCAAGGGCCAGCCGCAGCCCGCCGGCCCGCAACTCGTCCAGTTCCCTGCTCACCTCTTCGCTCACGTTGTTGAGGGAGTTCTCGGTGATCTCCATGGTCAGCCGCACGCCGGGATACTGCCGGCACAACTCGAGCATGTGATCGCGGATCTCCGGGTGCGCCAACTGGCCGAGCTCGATGTTCACGGAGATGTCCCGCAGGCCCGGCGCCACCCGCCGCATCTGCTCGAGGTCGGCGAAGGTGCGATCGAGGACCTGCTGGGTGAGCGAGTCCAGCAACCCGAGGCGGCTCGCCTCGCGGACCAGCAGTGGAGAAGGGATCAGGCCATAGGTGGGGTGGTCAGCCCGGACCAGCGCCTCCAGGGCGGCGATCACGCCCCGGCCGGCGTCGACGATCGGCTGGTACTCGACGCGCAGCTCCCGGTTCCTGATCAGGTCGGCGATCGCAGCCGACCGCTTGCTCGTCTGGGCGTCGGCCATGCGGCCGGGGCCGGCCAGGCCGGGGACGGACGGCAGCTGGCGACCGCGCTTGGCGTACATCCTGGAGTCGGCCTCGTTGACCAGTTCCTCAAGGGCCCCCTCACCGGTCGGCGCGAAACTGACCCCAGCCGAGAGGCTGACCGCCACCACGACGTCGTCGAGGACCACCGGTGAGCTGGCGAGGTCGATGATCCGGTGGGCGACCTGCTCGGCGTGACCCTCGTCGGTGATGTCGCGGAGCAGCACGACGAACTCGTCGCCGCCCACCCGGGCGACAGCGTCCCGTGGCCGAACCGCCTCGCTGAGGCGGTGGGCCACCACCTGGAGGATCTCGTTCCCGGCGGAGTGGCCGTACCGGTCGTTGATCGCCTTGAACCCGTCCAGGTCGATGTAGATGATCGCCACGCCACCCTGGTCGCCGCGCCGGGAGTTGACGTCGTTGATGGCCACCTGGAAGCCCCGGTAGTTGAACAGCCCGGTGAGCGGGTCGGTGTTGGCCTCGGTCCGCAGTTCGTTGGCCTCGCCCCGGACCCGCATGGTCTCCTGCCCGATGTGGGCGATCGCGCTCAGCGCCTGGAAGTCCCGATCCAGCAGGGGAGAGCGCCCGCGGTCGCGTTTGGCGACCAGGTACTTCATCTCCCCGGACGGGGTGTGGAACGGCGCGCCGATCTCGGTGCGGGCCTGCGGCGGGCTGGACCGGACCTCGATGAGGCTGGCCTGGAGTGTCCGGCCGGCGAAGCTCGTCATCTGCTGCATCGGTTCCGGGTCATCCGGCCAGGGCAGGCTCTCCGCCGTGCTGATCAGGCCGTCGAGCCGTTTCCTGGCCTCGAAGCTGTAGACGAGGAAGCCCACGGCTGAGAACAGTGATGTCGCCACGGCGAGGCCGATCACCAGCTTCAGGCCGCCCGGGTTCCTGACCAGCACCTCGTGCACGAGCGGGTCGAAGAACCCGGCTGCCAGCACGAGGACGGCCGTGGTGCCGAAGGCGACGAAGATGCGCGTCGGGATGAGGTGCTCGAACAGGACCGCCGGGTCCTCACCGGCGAGGACCGTCGGCAGGTTCCAGAGCAGGACGGTGGTCAACACGTAGGCGGCCGTTGCCGCCAGGACGGCGATGACGGGGGCGTCCATCCGGGTGGTGATCGCCTGCCAGGTGGTCGCGTAGATGATCCCGGCGAAGATCGATCTGGTCCCGATCCTTGC
>JADLEH010000005.1 GCA_020846255.1 Propionibacteriaceae bacterium | reverse complement strand
TGGCACGGGCCGGGGGAATGGGAGAGTCTGGGTACTGGTTGAGCAGGGGAGGGCTGGAGAAGGGGAGGCGACGGCATGCCCAGGTCGATCTGGAAGGGTGCGGTTTCGTTCGGGTTGGTAACCATCCCGGTGCGGGTCTACGGAGCCACCGAGGAGAAGGACATCAGCTTCCGGCAGGTGCACGCAGCCGACGGCGGCCGGATCCGCTACAAGCGGGTCTGTGAGGTGTGCGGTGAGGAGATCCCCTTCGCCGAGATCGCCAAGGGCTATGAGGCCGCCGACGGCAGGGTCGCCATCCTCGAGGCCGAGGACTTCGCCGAGCTGCCAGCGGCCAGCGGCAAGACCGTCGACGTCGTGCAGTTCGTCGACGTGGAGGAGATCGACCCGACCTACTTCGACCGGACCTACTTCCTCGAGGCGGAGAAGACCGGAACCAAGCCCTACGTCCTGCTGCGCCAGGCGCTGGCAGAGACCGGCAAGGCAGCAGTGGTGAAGGTGGCACTGCGCTCCAGGGAGACGCTGGCGTTGATCCGTCCGGTGGGCGACGTGCTCCGGATGCACACGATGATCTGGCCGGACGAACTGCGCGACAGCGGCTTCGCGGCCCCGACCGATGACGTCAAGGTCAACGAGGCCGAAGTCGGGATGGCCCGGATGTTCATCGAGCAGCTGTCGGGGGAGTTCGATCCCAGCCAGTTCACCGACACCTACCGGGAGGCTCTGGAGCAGGTCATCGGCGCCAAGCTGGACGGAGTCGAGTTGCCCGCGGCTTCGGAAGAGGCCCCGAAGGACGCCCAGGTGGTCGACCTCGTCGCAGCCCTCCGCGCGTCCGTCGAGGCAGCGAAGGCCAGGCGCCAGGAGGCCGCGGCCAGCTGAGGAGTGAGGGGTCCCGACGGCGGTAGAGTCGCCTGCGTGGATGCCATCACCCAAGTTCCCAAGCCGGTCAACGAACCCATCCTCGGCTACGCGCCGGGAAGTCCGGAGCGGGCGAGCCTGAAGAGCACGCTGGCCTTCCTCGCCGAGGAGCCGATCGACGTCTTCGGCGTGATCGGTGACGGCTGGACACCCCGTCCAGGCGGTGTGGTCCACGAGGTGCGGATGCCGTCCGACCACTCGACCCTGCTGGCCCGCGTGCACCAGACCACGGCCGCCGACGCCACCTCAGCCATCACGGCTGCGCAGGCGGCGAAGGCAGACTGGGCGGCGACGCCCTTCGACGAGCGGGCCGCGGTGTTCCTGCGAGCAGCGGAACTCCTCGCCGGACCGCACCGCGACCTGCTCAACGGGGCCACCATGCTCGGCCAGGGCAAGACGGCCCAGCAGGCCGAGATCGACTCGGCCTGCGAGCTGATCGACTTCCTGAGGTTCAACGTCGGCTTCGCCCGTGAGCTCTACGCCAACCAGCCGATCAGTTCCGCCGGCATCTGGAACCGGATGGACTACCGGCCCCTCGACGGTTTCGTCTACGCAATCACGCCGTTCAACTTCACGGCCATCGCCGGCAACCTGCCGACGGCCCCGGCGCTGATGGGCAACACGGTGATCTGGAAGCCGGCGCTCACCCAGACGTTCGCCGCGCACCTTTGGATGCAGCTTCTGGTGGAGGCCGGCCTGCCCGAAGGCGTGATCAACATGGTCCCCGGACACGGGGCGGAGGTGTCCAGTGTCGCGCTCAGCCATCCGGACCTCGCCGGTATCCACTTCACCGGGTCGACCCGGGTGTTCCAGGGGGTGTGGGGCGAGGTCGGGGCCAACATCGCCAACTACCGGGCCTACCCCCGGCTGGTGGGTGAGACCGGCGGCAAGGATTTCGTGGTCGCGCACCCGTCGGCCGATCCCGGGGCACTGGTGACGGCCCTGATCCGGGGCGCCTTCGAGTACTCCGGCCAGAAGTGCTCGGCCGCCTCCCGCTGCTACCTGCCGAGGAGCCTCTGGGAGCAGATCCGCGACTCGCTGGTGGAGCAGGTCGAGGCCCTCGCCGTCGGCGATGTGCGCGACTTCGCCAATTTCACCTCGGCCGTGATCGACGAGCGTGCCTTCGACAAGCTGGCCGGAGCCATCGAGCGGGCCCGGAACGCTCCTGATGCCGAGATCATCGCCGGCGGGACCTACGACCGCAGCGAGGGCTGGTACGTGCGGCCGACCCTGATCGTCTCGGACAACCCGCACCAGGACATCTTCACCACCGAGTACTTCGGGCCGATCCTCGCGATCTTCGTCTACGCAGACGATGAGTACGACGATGTACTACGGATGGTGGACGAGGGTTCCGCCTACGCGCTGACCGGAGCAGTCTTCGCCAACGACCGGGCGGCGGTGGAGCTGGCCTCCCGGAGGCTGCGCCACGCCGCCGGGAACTTCTACGTCAACGACAAGCCGACCGGCGCCGTCGTCGGCCAGCAGCCGTTCGGCGGGAGCCGCGCCTCTGGCACCAACGACAAGGCCGGCTCGCTGTGGAACCTGATGCGCTGGGTGAGCCCGCGGTCGATCAAGGAGAACCTGGTGCCGCCGACCGGACTGGGCTACCCGCACATGCTGGAGTCCTGAGACAGCACTGACCCTGGGTACCCAGGGTCTGGGCGCAGTAGGTCGGCAGCCGCTTGACGAAATCGAACAACTGTTCGATCATCGGTAGGTGACGCACGCGACGGTTGCCCAGCCCTCCACCGGGGAGCTCCTGGAGCGGCTGCGTGCGCAGGTGGCTGCCAAGGAGGCCCGGTTCCGACAGGGCCACTACCCGGTGCATCCCGACCTTGCCGGGCTCCTCCCCGGAGCCGGGCTGAAGCCCGGAGCGGCCTACTCCCTTTTTGCCGGCTGTGGGGCGCTGCTGCTGGCACTGCTGGCCGAGCCGTCGCGGGCGGGCCACTGGTGCGGCGTCGTCGGGATGCCCGAGTTCGGGGCCGAGGCAGCCGGCCTGGCCGGCGTCTGCCTGGACCGGCTCGCCCTGGTGCCGGAACCCGGCGAGCAGTGGCTGGGCATCACCGCAGCGCTCGCTGAGGCGCTGCCGGTCGTCGCCGTTCGCCCGTCCGGACGGGTCAGCGAAGCCGATGCCGCCCGGCTGATGTCCCGGCTGCGCGACCGGGAGGCCGTCCTGCTGGTGGCCGGGCCCTGGCCACGGGCGGAGGCCAGCCTGACCGCGACCCAGCCACGCTGGTGGGGGGTCGGCGACGGCTACGGCCACCTGGAGCGCCGCGAGGTGACGGTGACGGCCACCTCCAGGCGGCTGCCCGTGCCCCGCAGCGTCCGCATCGTGCTGCCGGCTCCCGACGGACGCCTGGCGCGACCGGCCGCGCCGGCCCCGGTGG
>JADLEH010000004.1 GCA_020846255.1 Propionibacteriaceae bacterium | reverse complement strand
TTCAGTGGAGCGGATGACGGGAATCGAACCCGCACTGTCAGCTTGGGAAGCTGATGTTCTGCCATTGAACTACATCCGCCCGCAGCCGCCTCGGCGACCGCGCGAGAGGCAGTCTAGCCGCAGCCCACCCCGGGCCGCACGCCGGGTTTCAGCCCACGACGCGACGCACCGCTCACACGAAACCCTGCCTCCCAGACCCCAACGTCTGACAAACTGCTCAGTGACAGCCGCTTGATCAACACTTCGGCTGGTGCGGACTACACAGGGAGCGAGGCGGGTGACCAGAGAAGACCGGGCCATCACAATCGTGGACCTGATCTCGCAGGCCATGGCGGTCATCGATGATGGCGAGCAGGCCGAGCAGTTGGTTTGCAGCGCCCTCTCCAAGGCCGCAGGGGCCGACAGCGCCGCGCTGCTCGGGCTTGACCCCGGGCGCCGGTTGCGCGTCCACGCCGCCTGGCCCAGCCAGCGCCACGCTGCCATCCTCGCCGACGCCGCAGTCCACGGGGGCCGGCGATCCGAAGGCTCGAACCTGCAGGGCGGCCAGCATCCGGTACTCGGTGAGATCATCACCATCGGCCCGGAGCTGGTCGAGCAGGCACTCGGCCAGGACCGGGTCCGGGTGCTCGCGCTCGCCAAGCGTGGCGGTTTCAGTACCGATGCCAGGGCCCTGCTGACCGAAGCGGTGTCGCCGCTGCAGCTACTGCTCCCCCACGTTGCCGACGCGTGCCGGCGGGCCCAGCAGGCCCGCACCGCAGCAGACGCTGCCGCAGCGCTGAACCTCACCGCCCGCGAGGTCGAGGTGCTGCAACTCCTCGCGGAGGGGCTGCTGGCGCGCACCATCGCCGCCCGGCTCGGCCTCTCGCCGCGCACCGTGCACAAGCACCTGAGCAACGTCTACACCAAGCTCGGCGTCCACGACCGGCTGGTGGCCGTGAGCATCGCCCGGGCCCAGGGCCTGATCGCCGCCTAGCCTTACCGGCACGCGGCCCTGAAGGTAAGGGTTGGCCCCCAGCGCACCCCCAAACACCCCGCGGAACGGTGCCGAACGGCATTCCGGTGGCTTAGGTTCTGAGCATGACCAACCCTGTCGAACCCAGTGATGTCGGTCCGGCTGTCGGCGGCGACCTGACCGCTGCCGACACCGATCGCGACCATGTGATCTCCCTGCTCACGGCGGCCCATTCCGAGGGCCGTCTCACCGCCGTCGAACGTGACCAACGGGTCGCGGCGGCCCGCCTCGCCGAGACCTTCGACGATCTCGTCCCCCTCACCCGCGACCTGGTCGGCCCGCAGAGCGCTGCCCGTCCGGTCGTCAGCTACGACCAGGGCAACCCCACCGAGGCCGCGGACCAGATCGTCGCCGTCTTCGCCGGCGCCACCCGGAAGCACACCTGGCGGGTGCGGAAGCACACCTCGATCCTCACCGTCTTCGGCGGCGCGGAACTCGACCTCACCCAGGCGACCTTCGAGGCCAGGGAGCTCGAGTTCAACGTGTTCTGCCTGTTCGGTGGCGTCGAACTCACCGTTCCGCCGGGCACGGAGGTCGACAACCAGGTGATGGCCGTGCTCGGCGGCAGCGATGTCGGCAAGCTGGCCCCGCCCGACCCGTCAGCACCGCGGATCACGGTCAAGGGATTCGTCGGGTTCGGCGGCATTGAGATCCGCAACCCGAAGGTACGCAAGCGGCAGGGCTAGATTCGACGCATGACCGACCTGTTCACCCCGACTGCCGAATGGCAGCGGCTCCCGGACCGCTACGTCCAGGTGCGGCGCCTGGGTGCCCTCATCTACAACCTGATCGCCACCCTTGTGGTCGGGCTGACGGTCGGGTTCGTCCTCGACTGGCTCTGGGCTGCCGTGCTCGCCGTCGCCGGCCTGCTCTGGACCGGCTGGCGGGTGTTCCGTGCCGGACGCTGGGTGCGGGCCTTCGGCTACGCCGAACGGGAGGAGGACCTGCTGATCACCCTCGGCCTGTGGAACAAGCGGCTCACCGCCATCCCGTACGGACGCATGCTTTCGGTCAACGTGGAATCCGGCCCGATCGATCGCGCCTGGGGCCTGGCGAGCGTTGAGCTGGTCACAGCCAGCGTCCAGTCCGCCGGCAGCATCCCAGGGTTGCCCCAGGAGGAAGCCGCCCGGCTGCGGGACCGGTTGATCGCGGCCGGGGAGGCCCAGGCGTTGCCGCTATGACCGCAGAACCCGGTCCGGTCCAGCCGCTGCCGTCCCCGCTGCCCGGCGAAACCGAGCCCCTTGCGAAGCTCACCGAACGCCCGCATCCGCTCACCCCGTTCATCCGCGGCTGGGTGGTCCTGCTCGCCCTCGTCGTGGGCATCGGCCGGGAGTTCGTGCCCAACGGGGAGGGACCCCGCCCGCTCCCACCGATCGAGTTCATCCTCGCCGGAGTCGGGCTGGCGACGCTGGCCGCCGGCGCGGCCGGCTTCATCTCCTGGCGGTTCACGAGATTCGTGATCGACGCCGACGAACTGCGCGTCGACACCGGGGCGATCTTCCGCCGCTCCACCCGGATCGCCTTCGACAAGGTGCAGTCCATCGACGTGGTCCAGCCGTTCGCCGCCCGGCTGTTCGGCCTGGCCGAGCTCCAGATCGACGTCGGCTCGCAGGAACGCTCCAAGCTGCGCTACCTGCAGCTGACCCGCGCCTACGCGCTGCGTGACTACCTGTTGGCGCGGGCGCGGGGGCACCAGGCCCAGGCAGCCGAAGCAGCCCACCCGGTCTCACTGCTGACCGACCTGCACGAGGACGACGAGGTGCTGGTGCAGGTGCCACCGCAGACGCTTCTGCTGGCAGCCGTCACGTCCCACGAGTTCTGGGCGATCGTCCTCGGCGGGCTGGTCATCGTCGCCATCGGCCTGGCGATCGGGCAGTGGTGGCTGCTCCTCGCTGCCGCCATTCCGACGATCAGCGGCCTGTTCGGCTTCGTCAGCCGCCGGGTCACCGGCCAGTTCAACTACACCCTCTCCCGGCGCCGGCACGGCCTGCGGATCTCCCGCGGGCTGACCAGCCTGACCAGCCAGTCCCTGCCGCCCCGCCGGGTGCAGGCCGTCCAGGTCAGCCAGTCGCCGGTGTGGCGCCGGCTCGGGCTGTACCGGGTCGACATCGAGGTGATCGGCTGGGGCGCCGTGACCGACAACGAGGACAAGAGCGGCGTGTCGACCATCCTGCTTCCGGCCGGGACCATGGCGCAGGTACAGGTTGCCCTCGGCGCCATCTGGCCCCGCACCGACTTCACCAGGGTGGACCTGCAGCCGGCGCCGCGGCGAGCCCGCTGGCTGCACCCGTTCTCCGGGCCGTTCCTCCGCTGGGGCCACGACGAGGACCTGGTGGTGTCCCGGCACGGCTGGCTGGTGCGTCGCTGGCAGCTCGTTCCGCACGCCCGGATCCAGTCGGTCCGGATCGTCCAGGGACCGCTGTCGCGCCGCCTCGGGCTCGCCGACCTCGAGTTCCACACCGCCGGGATGCACATCAGCGCCCAGGCCTCCGGGGTGGACGCCGGCCAGGTCCGCGAGCGCCAGGCGGAGTTGCTGGAGCTGCTGCACGAGCAGGACAGGCTCGACGTCTCCGAACCGGAGCCGGTCCCCACAACGGACCGGCCCGGGACGGAGTGGGCGGTGGCATCCCCGGATCCGGACGGCCCTGGAGTTCAGGCGGCGGGGCCGGAGGCCTTCCGCGCCGACCAGGCCGAAGCCACCATCTCGTCGACCGAGTAGGTCATCCGCCAGTCGAGATCGGCGGCCGCAGCCTTGCCCGCGGCAACGATCCGGGCCGGGTCGCCCGGACGCCTGGGCGCGACCTCCGGCGTGAAGTCGATGCCGGTGACCCTTGCCATCGAGTCCATGATCTGCCGGACGCTGAGGCCTTCGCCGCTGCCCAGGTTGTAGGCCGGCAGCAGCTCGCGTCCCTCGGAGAGCGCCAGGGCAGCGGAGACGTGCGATGCTGCCAGGTCGCCGACGTGGACGTAGTCACGGACGCAGGTTCCGTCCGGGGTCGGGTAGTCACCACCGTTGATCCGCGGGGTCCGGCCGGCCAGCAGGGCCTCGATCACCAGCGGGAAGAGGTTGTGCGGGCTGGCGTCGTAGACCTCGTCGGTCGCTGACCCGACCACGTTGAAGTAGCGCAGGCTCACCCCACGGAAGCCCGGGCTCGCTTTCGCCTGGTCGTTGATCAGCCACTCCCCGATCAGCTTCGACTCCCCGTAGGGCGACTCGGGAGCGTTCGGGGAGTCCTCGGTGACCAGCTCGGTGCTCGGGGTGCCGTAGACCGCTGCCGATGAGGAGAAGACCAGGTTCGGCACGCCGGCAGCCTCCATCGCGGTCAGCACGCTGGCGGTGCCGGTCACGTTCTGCGCGTAGGTGTGCAGCGGCCGCTGGACCGATACCCCGGCGTACTTGAACCCGGCAACGTGGATCACACCGGTGCAACCGTGCTCGGAGAGGACCGTGGTCAGCCTCCCGGTGTCGAGGATGTCGGCCTCGACGAACGGCACGTCCGAAGGGACGAACTTCGCCAGCCCGGAGGAGAGATTGTCGAGCACTACCGGAGCCAGCCCGCGCTGCTGCAGGGACCGGACCACGTGGGCCCCGATGTATCCGGCGCCGCCGGTAACCAACCAAGTCGTCACGGCCGTGAGTCTACGGGCGATTCTGGGTTCCCAACGGCTGGCGTCTGGTTAGGGTGGACCCATGCAGAACCAACCCGTGCTGGGCATCGACATCGGCGGCTCCGGAATCAAGGGTGCGCTGGTCGACCTGGCTGCCGGCGACTTCGCCGCCGATCGGGTCCGGATCCCGACCCCGGCCGAGTCGACCCCGGCCAACGTTGCCGCCGTGGTGGCCGAGATCGTCGCCCAGTTCGCCGACCAGATGGGGGACGGCCCGATCGGGATCACCATCCCGGCTGTGGTCACCCATGGCGTGACGCGGTCGGCGGCCAACATCGACAAGTCCTGGATCGACGCCCCGGCGCAGAAGATCTTCGCGGAGCGGCTCGGCCGCGACGTGGTGCTCGTCAACGACGCGGACGCGGCCGGCGTGGCCGAGGTGAAGTTCGGCGCAGCCAAGGACCACCCGGGCCTGGTGCTGATGACCACCCTCGGCACCGGCATCGGCAGCGCGATCCTCTACCGCGGGGTGCTCATCCCCAACTCCGAGCTCGGACACCTGGAGATCGACGGCCATGACGCCGAGACCCAGGCCGCAGCTTCCATCAAGACCCTGCTCGGCCTCAGCTACTCCGAGTACGTGCCGCGCCTGCAGCGCTACTACGAGCGGGTGGAAGCCCTGTTCTGGCCCGACCTGTTCGTGGTCGGCGGCGGCGTCTCGAAGGACTCCGACAAGTTCATGCCGAAGCTGAAGCTGAAGACCCCGATCGTGCCCGCGCACCTGCGCAACCGCGCCGGGATCATCGGCGCGGCCTGGCTCGCCGTCGACAAGCAGTCCAACCCCGACCCGCTCGGCTGACCGCGACAGCCCTCGCCTCCGCCTCCGCCCCCGTCCCCGCCTCCGCCCCCGTCCCCGCCACAGCCCGCAGAAGCTCCCGAAACGTGCAGAAGCTCCCGAAACATCGGGAGCTTCTGCAC
>JADLEH010000003.1 GCA_020846255.1 Propionibacteriaceae bacterium | reverse complement strand
GCGAGTGGCGGAGGAGCAGCTCCACCACCGGACGGGGGCCGGCGAGGAGGAACAGCCAGGCGAGGCCGGTGGCGATCCAGCCCAGCACCGGCGGCGGGGCGAACCAGGACGCGAGCGCCACCACCGCACCGAACCCCACCACGACGATCGCGCCGTAGACGTTGCGGATCTTGAGCAGCATCAGCGCCAGCAGCACCACCAGAAGCCAGAGCAACCCGGCTGCGTGACCGGCCCCGGCCAGCCAGGCGGCACCGAGGCCGACCACGGACGCGGTCGGATAGCCGGCGAACAGGGTCGCCACCATCCCCGGACCGGTGGGCCGGCCACGGCTCACCGTGAGTCCGGAGGTGTCGGAGTGCACCCGGATCCCGCGAAGCTTGCGCCCCACCAGGGTCGCCACCAGGGCATGCCCGGCTTCGTGACAGATCGTCACCAGCGTGCGGACCAGCGGCCAGGCCAGCAGCACGGCGGCGAGTGCCCCGGCACCGATGACGGCCACAACGGTCGGGTCCGGCACCGGCTGGGTCGCCAGCGCCCGGCGCCACAGCTCTGCGATCAACTCCACCGGGACAGTGTGCCCGCTGCGCCTGTGCGAGGCCGCGCGGCCCTGGAAGGTGACGGTGGTGGTCAGCTCAGCCACTCCGCGAGAAGGCAGTACCAGCTCGACTCCGGAATCCACGACGCCGGTGACGATCTCGGGTGGGTCTGGCTTCCCGGGTGGAGTGGCCGGGCACACTGTCCAACGTGGAGACCCTGAGGTTGCTGCTCGAGCCGGACGTCGAGGTGATCGCCTACCGTTCCGGCGTCGCGTCGGCCACAGCACCCGTCGTGGTCCTGTTGCACGGCATCGGCATGACCCACCGGACGTTCGAGGAGCTCCAGCCGCTGCTGGCGGCCCACCACTGCGTGATCTCCTTCGACCTGTCCGGCTTCGGCGCCACCCGCAAGCCGGGCCGCCCGTTCACTGTCGCCGACCACGCCGAGGCCGTCGACCAGGCACTGCAGCGCCTCGGCGTCGGACGCCGGGTGCTGGTCGGGCACTCGATGGGCGCCCAGTTCGCCGTCGAGCAGGCCATCCGCCGCCCCGACGATGTCGACGGGATCGTCCTGATCGGGCCGGTGGTCGACACCCGTCGCCGCAACCTGCCGGCCCAGGCGCGGGACCTCGCGCTGGACACGTTCCGGGAACCGCTGCGCGCCAACGCCCGGGTTCTCACCGACTACCTCAGGGGCGGGCTCGGCTGGTACCTGGTGACGCTGAAGGCCATGTTCGACTACGACACCGAGGCCCGCATCCGACTCACCTCCTGCCCGGTCCTTGTGGTCCGCGGCGAGCACGACCCGGTGGCCAGGGAGCCGTGGTGCCGCCGGTTGTCCAGCGCTGCTCGCGACGGTGCCCTGCTGACGGTCGCAGGGCACGCGCACGTGGTGCCGTTCACAGCCGCGGAGAAGATCCACAAGGTGGTGGTGCGCTTCACCCGGGAGGAGGAGTGACCAGGGTTGGGCGTCGGGAAGCACTCTGGTGGGTGCAGGACTATGCCTTCGCCGCCGCCGCCTGGGTCGGCAGCCACCTGGGGAGGGCCGACCCCGACGGCCATGCGGGGGGGACCGGCCGGCCGGTCCTGATCGTGCCCGGTGTCTATGAGAACTGGCGGTTCCTGACACCGCTGATCCGGGGGGTGCACGCCGCCGGCCATCCGGTCCACGTCCTGGCCGGCCTCGGCCACAACATCCGTCCGATCTCCGACGGCGCCGAGGTGGTGCGCGACTACCTCGTGGCCAACGACCTCCGCGGCGTCGCCCTGGTCGCCCACAGCAAGGGCGGGCTGATCGGCAAGCTGGCCATGACCAGGGAACTCGCCGAGGAGTCCCGGATCGCAACGGTGGTGGCCATCTGCACGCCCTTCGGTGGTGCCCGCCTGGCCCGCTACCTGCCCTGGCCGGGCCTGCGGCCCCTCGTCCCTGGCCACCCCACCCTCGTCGAGCTGGCGGCTGCGCAGGCCGTCAACGCCCGCGTCACCTCGATCTATGGAACCTTCGACCCGCACATCCCGGAGGGCAGCGTGCTGCCCGGTGCCACCAACATCGAACTGCCGGTCGCCGGCCACTTCCGGATCCTCGCCCAGCCCGAGACCCTGAGCGCGGTCCTCGCCGCCATCCGGTGACCCCGGGAACCCAATCGCCACTCGGGTTTGGGTAGCATCAAGTCGGCGGCAAGGCGGCCGCGGAAGGGAGAACCTGATGTCGTACCTGGTCCTGGACGTCGGTGGCTCCAGCATCAAGCACGCCATCGCCGACGAGGCCTACGTCCTCACCGAGAAGGGCAGCGTCCCGACCGGCTACGACACCCACGCCGAGTTCATCGAGACCATCGGGGCCATCTACGACCGGTACTCGGATCAGGTGACCGGGATCGCGATGTCCAGCTGCGGCGAGCTCGACCCGGTGAGCGGCCACATGTTCAGCGGCGGTGCACTGCTGTTCAACGCCGGGACCAACATGATCGCTTCGGTCACTGCGCGCTGCGGCGTGCCGGTGTCGGTGGAGAACGACGCCAACTGCGCCCTCCTTGCCGAGTTCCACGACGGCAGCCTGAGCGACTGCACGAACGGGGTGGCCCTGGTGATGGGCACCGGCGTCGGCGGGGCCGTGCTGATCAACGGCCGGATCTACCACGGGTCGCACTTCCACTCCGGGAACGCCAGCTACTTCAAGCCGGAGCTCGACCGGCCCGACGACCCGGGCTTCGCCTGGGTGAACGGTGTGCCGGCGCTGATCGCCGACTACGCGGCGAGGGCGGGGCTCCCGGCGGAGTCGGTCGACGGACGTCTGGTCTTCGAGCGGGTGGCGGCAGGAGAGGCCGCGGCCATCGCAGCCCTTGATGCCTACTGCTCGCGGCTGGCGACGTTCATCTTCAACCTGCAGCTGATCCTCGACGTCGAGGCGTTCGCCATCGGCGGCGGGATCAGCATCCAGCCGGTGTTCATCGAGACCCTTCGCCGCCACGTCGGAAAGGTCTTCGACGGCGTCACCAGGACCGAGTTGCCGCGGCCATCGATCCGGGCGTGCCGGTACTTCAACGACGCCAACCTGCTCGGCGCGCTGTACCACCACCTGAACCCGTCCCGCTGACCGGCGCCGGCCACCGGCTCAGGCCAGCGTGACCGCCTGGTCGAAGCCGAGGCGCGGGCTGCGCGGGAAGGCGCCGTCGTCGGCGACGTGGCCGATGTTGACCACCATGATCGTGCGCAGCGCCGTGCCGGGGAAGAACTCCTCGTCGATCCCGGCGGCGTTGATCCCGCCCATGGGGCCGGCGTCCAGGCCCACGGCCCGGACGGCGAGGATGAAGCCGCCGGCCTGCAGCCAGGCATTGTTCCTCGCCATGACGCTGCGTCCGGACTCGTTGGCTGCGAAGCGCTCCTTCGCACCGATGCTCTGCGGGCTCACGACCGGCAACTGCTCGTGGAAATCGGTGTCGGCGGCGAGGATCGCGACCACAGGGGCCGAGGCGGACTTCGCCCGGTTCATCTCCGACAGCAGTGGCAGCAGGCGGGCCTTGGCGGCCTCGGTGCGCACGAACGTGATCCGCAACGGCTGGCTGTTCAGGGCTGTCGGGGTGAACTTCGCGAGCTCGTAGACCCGCGCGAGCTGCTCATCGGGCACCGGCTCGGCCGTGAAGCTGTAGGCCGTGTGCCCCTCGGTGAAGATGGTCTCTGCGGTCTTGACTGCGCTCTGGTCGATCACTGGGGCCGGCACCTTCTCGAAATAGTTGAGATCTAAACTATATCAGGTGTCGGCGCCAAACCCGAACAGCACCCGGTTTGACGTCGAGGCCGGTACTTGATGGGATGGAGCCATCCCCGATGGCCGCGCCCAGCCGGCCCGGAGGCTGCGCCTCCGCCCGGCCGCCACGCCCGTGGCGGGATTCGTTTCTTCCTGCTGACCCTGGAGCGTGCTGTGTTCCGGCCTTCCCCGGCCCCTTCGGTGCTGGACCGCGCCCGGTTGCTCCTCCTCGGCGCATTCGCTCTCAGCGGCCTCGTGGTGTTCTCGTGGCTGGCCAGGATCCCCAGCATCCGGGACGCGCTCGGCCTCACGCCGACCGACCTCGGCGGCATCCTGCTGGTCGGTTCGATCGGCGGCCTGATGACGGTCGTTTCCTCCTCGGCCCTCCTGGCGCGGTTCGGCAGCGCCCGGGTCTTCGCGACCGGTGCTGTGGTGATGAGCGCCAGCTTCATCCTGATGGGCGTCGGCCCGGCCCTTGGCTCCCGTTGGCTGTTCCTGCTCGCCATCGTCGTCAACGGCGTTGGCGGGGCGATGCTGAACGTGCCGATGAACATCGAGTCGGCCCGGATCGAGCAGGCCTACGGCCGGACGGTCATCCCGCACTTCCACGCCGCCTTCTCCGCCGGAGCAGTGGCCGGCTCCGTACTCGGCGCCGCCTCGTCCTCAGCCGGGATCCCGGTCGGCATCCAGTTCGCCGTCGTGGGGGTCCTCGTCGGCATCCTGCGCCTGGCTGCGCTCGCCGGGGGCATGCTGCTCCCGGGCGGCCCGCAGCCCGCCGAGCGCTCCGGGACCCGGCGGGCGAACCTCGCTGCCGAGCTGGCGGTCTGGACCGAGCCGAGGACGGTGCTGATCGGCGTGGTGGCCTTCGCTGCAGCGCTCAGCGAGGGTGCGGCCAACAACTGGCTCGCGCTGGCCTTCGTCGACGGCTTCGGCACCAGTGAGGCGACCGGCGGCCTTGCCCTCGGCGTCTTCATCGGCTCGATGACCCTGGTCCGGGTGCTCGGGACCCGCGTGATCGACCGGCTCGGCCGGGTGACCAGCCTGCAGGTCTCCGGGCTGCTGGGGGTCATCGGGCTGGCGCTCTTCGGGCTCGCCGGACACCCGCTCGTCGCAGTCGCCGGCGTGGCCCTCTGGGGGGCCGGCGCTGCGCTGTGCTTCCCGATCGCCGTGGCAGCAGCTTCCGACAACCCGGCGCGAGCCGCAGCCCGGGTGTCGGTGATCGCCTCGCTGGGCTCGGTGGCCGCGATGACCGCAGCGCCCCTGATCGGCTTCGCAGCCGCGGCACTTGGTGCCCAGCACGCACTCCTGGCAGTGATGGTCGCCCTCCTCGCCAGCCTCGCGGTCTCCAGGAGGGTGGCGCCGCGGGCCGGCTACGACCTGGCCCGGCCGAAGCTGGCTGCAGCCGGGCCGGAATCCCTGCAGGCCCCCTGCTGACTAGGCAATCTTCCGGGGCTGCCAGCGGGGTTCCCGTAACCTGACCGTCAGATTCGCTGGCTAGCATCCCGGCATGCCCAGGGCAGTCCGAGCGACCATCATCCAACCCGATCCCCAGGTGCCACTGGACCGCTTCGGTCCGTGGCTCGGGAG
>JADLEH010000002.1 GCA_020846255.1 Propionibacteriaceae bacterium | reverse complement strand
CCATCCAGGGCTTCGCCCGCGTCTACGAGTCCGACATGGTCGCCCACCCCGACCCGTCCACCTTCCAGCTGCTCCCGTGGCGGGGCGCGACCCAGGGCACGGCGCGGATGTTCTGCGACATCCGGCTGCCCGACGGTGCCCCGTCGTTCGCCGATCCCCGGTACGTGCTGAAGCGGACGCTGAAGAAGGCCTCCGAGATGGGCTTCACGTACTACACCCACCCCGAGATCGAGTTCTACCTGTTCAAGCAGCCGATCGTGCCCGGCCAGCCGCCGATCCCGGCCGACCAGTCCGGCTACTTCGACCACACCACCACCTCACCGGGTGCCGATTTCCGGCGTCAGGCCATCACCCTGCTCGAGCAGATGGGCATCTCGGTGGAGTTCAGCCACCACGAGGGCGGGCCCGGCCAGCAGGAGATCGACCTGCGCTACGCCGACGCGCTCACCATGGCCGACAACATCATGACCTTCCGGGTGGTGATCAAGGAGGTCGCCGTGATGCAGAACATGTTCGCCTCCTTCATGCCCAAGCCGCTGACCGACCACCCGGGCTCGGGCATGCACACCCACGTCTCCCTGTTCGAGGGCGACAACAACGCCTTCTACGACGCCAGCGCCGAGTACCACCTCTCGAAGACCGGCCGGCAGTTCATCGCCGGGTTGCTGAAGCACGCCGGTGAGATCACAGCGGTCACCAACCCCTGGGTGAACTCCTACAAGCGGCTCGTCTCCGGGGCCGAGGCGCCCAGCTACATCTGCTGGGGCCAGAACAACCGTTCCGCCCTGGTCCGGGTGCCGATGTACAAGCCGAACAAGGGGGCCTCCGCAAGGGTGGAGCTGCGCTCCATCGACTCCGCGGCCAACCCCTACCTCGCCTACGCCATGGTGCTGGCCGCCGGCCTCGCCGGGATCGAGAACGAGTACGAACTGCCCGAAGGTGCCGAGGACGACGTCTGGTCCTTGACCGACCGGCAGCGTCAGGCCCTCGGCATCGTCCCGCTGCCCCGCAGCCTCGGCAACGCGATCGACCTGATGGAGAACTCCCAGTTGGTCGCAGACACCCTCGGCGAGCACGTCTTCGACTTCTTCCTGCGGAACAAGAAGGCCGAGTACGACTCCTACCGCGGTCATGTCAGCGAGTGGGAACTACGGAATTCGCTGCCCACCCTCTAGGCCGGTCCGGATCCCGCTTCCGTCCGGTGGGGCGTGACCGGAAGTGTATGGACCTGACCGAACTTCGAACTTCGGCGTGCGCAGGCGGTTGAATGGTGCCTGCCACCGATCTCCGAAGCCTCGCAGGCAGCGGCGTCCGGACTGCTCTGAGGGGGGTAGTCAGCCACTGGCGTGGATCGGTGCGCGGGCCCGCAGGACCAACCGGGGGGTGACTCCTGCGGGCCCGCGGTGCTTACCGGGACCGGCGAAACCCGCCGTCGCTTCCGGGAGTTCCGGAAACAACGGCGGGTTCGGGTGCCACCTCCCGCCCGGTCATGATGACCGGCGCGGGACTACCTGGTTGCAGTTGCCGTCGGCTGCGCGGACGCCGGCGTGCTGGCCTCGCTGGTGGGCTGGGCAGAAGCTGCGGCCGAGGCAGCCGACGTCGACGTCGTGGTCGTCCGCCGCCTGGTGGCGTTCGCCGGGATGTCGGCGGTCCGGTCGGCCAGCACCACCAGCTGTCCCGCGTCCAGGCCGTCGGTGATCTCCACCCAGCCGCCACCGACGGCTCCGGTCTTCACCTCGACGCTGCTCGGGGTCTCGGCGCTGGCGCTGGCCAGGACCTGGACGGTCGCCGTGTCGGTGCCGGTCGGGGTGACTGCGGAAGCCGGCAACCTGAGCACGCCGGACGCCGACTTCACCGCGATCGTCACCGAGGCCTTCGCCCCCGAAGCCAGCAACTGGTCGGCATCGGAGACGGCGACGGTCGCCGCGTAGGTCGGGGAGTCGCCGCTGGTCCCACTGGTTTCGAGGACGCTGATTCCGGTCAGCCTTCCCTTCAGGCCGGCGGTGGCCCCGGCCGGGGTGACCGTGACCTCCTGGCCGGTCTCCACCAGGGCACGGGTCTTCAGCGGCAACTCGACGGTGACCACTGCGCTGCCGGCGCCGATGATCGTGATCGAGCCGGAGCCGGCCGAGTCACCCTTGGCGAGGTCGACCAGGCCGACGGTGCCGGAGCTGGGCGCGACGAGCGTGGCCGCGGCCAGGTCGTCCTCGGCAGACTGGAGGTCCTGCTCGGCCTCCAGCAGGTCGGCCTTGGCTGCGGCCACCTGCCGGGCGCTCACCGAGGTGGTGGAGCTCGACGAGGCCTTCTTGACGGCTGCCGAAGTGCCCCCCGGGCGGGGTGAGGTGAGCAGGGTGACCACGGCCTGCAGGTTCGTGTTGGCTGCGAGCACTTCGGCCCGCGCGTTCGCGCACTCCTGCAACTCGGCCTCGGTCGGGTCGTTGGCCTCGATCGTGTCGGCCAGTTGGGAGGCCGAAGCCGTCGGCTCGGCCGCGGTCGCCTCCGGCTGCGAGCTGGCGGTCGGGCTCGCGCTCGCCGTCGGCGTGGCCTCGGCCGCCTCGGTGGTCTCCGTTGCGGACGCGCTCGGCGTCGGGGACGCCGTCGCGGTCGGGGTGCCGGTGGCCGTCGGTGTGGCCGTCGGCTCGGCCGCGGGCAGGATCGAGCCGAACACCGGCTCGCACTTCTCCGCCTCGGTGAGCACGGCGAGGTTGATCCGGGCGACGGCCTCGTTCAGCAGCACGGGGTCGATGGTGATCGTGGCCCCGCCCGAGCCTCCCGAGCCGGAACCGCCGCCGGAGCTGGAGCCGCTGCTGACGCTGCTGGGGTGCTGCGCCGAGTACAGCGAGGCCTTGGCCTGGGCGACCGCGGTCTCGGCGTTCAGCACGGCGAGCTGCAGCGGCCCCTTCTTCAGGGTCGCCAGCACATCTCCGGCCTCAACGCTGTCCCCGACTGCCACGGCCACCGACTTGACGGTGCCGTCGACGGTGAAGGCCGCCTCAGCGGTCCTGTTCCTGGTGATCGTCCCGGTGGCCGTATAGGTCTGGACGACGTCGCCGGTGCCGGCGGTAGCTGTCACGTAGCGACTGCTGGCCGCCTGTGACGAGCTGGCCACCGTGATGCCGACGCCGGCAACCACCACCAGGGCGGTGGCGGCAGCTGCAACGGCCCGGAGCCGAGAGTTGGCGATCATCATTCACTCCTCAATGCGTCGATGGGGGCGAGCTTGGCCGCCCGGGAAGCCGGGTAGACGCCGGCTGCGATCCCGATGCCGAGCGATACGGCAAGGGCGATCAGCGTCGCCGGTGCCGAGATGGACACCGTGATGCCGATGATCGGGGTGAGGATCGCGGCCCCGGCGAAGCCGAGACCGACCCCGACCAGGCCGCCGAGGATGCCGAGGATGCCGGCCTCAACGAGGAACTGGCGCCGGATCACGCCCGGGGTTGCGCCCAGTGCCTTGCGCAGGCCGATCTCGCGGACCCGCTCGCTGACCGAGACCAGCATGATGTTCATCACGCCGATGCCGCCGACCAGCAGCGAGATCCCGGCCACGCCGCCGAGCAGCAGGGTGAGGATGCCGGTGATCGAGGTCGCCGTCTCCACGAGGGAGGCCTGGGTGCTGACCGTGAAGTCGGCGGTGTCTGCGGTCACCTGGTGTGAGGCCAGCAGAGCGGTCTTCACCTGCTGGTAGGCGGCCGAGAGGCTGTCGGCGTCCCTGCCCTCGAGGTAGATCGAGGAGACGCTGGTGGCACTGGAGGAGGTCGACAACCGCGATGCGAAGGTGGTGATCGGCACCACGACCGTGTCGTCCTCGCTGCCGCCCATCGAGGAGCCGGCCTCGGCCAGCACGCCGATCACGGTGAACGACTGGCCGTTGATGCTGATCGACTGCCCCAGCGGTGAGCGGGCGTCGAAGAGCTCGGTGGCCGTCTCCGAGCCGATCACGGCCACATTGGCGGAGGCGTCCAGCTCTGCCGTCGTGAAGAAGCGGCCGGAGTCGACCTCGCGCGCCCGGACCGACTGCCAGTCCGGCACGGTGCCGACAACCGTGGACGTCCAGGTCGTCGAGGCGGACTGCAGGGAGCCGGAGACCGACGAGGTCGGCGCGACAGCAGCGACGTCGGGGGCCACGGCCGGGTCGGCGAGCATGGCCGCGTCCATGGTGGTCAGGGTCGACACCGAGCCGCCGCCGCCGCGGAAACCGCCGGAGGTGGTGGCCTGGCTCGGGCTGACGATGATCATGTTCGAGCCGAGCGAGTTGATCTGGGAGGTGATCTGCTGCTGGGCCCCCTGGCCGAGGCCGACGGTGAGCATCACGGCGGAGATGCCGATCAGGATGCCGAGCATGGTCAGCAGGGACCGCATCCGGCGCGCGTTGAGGGCTGCGACCGCTGTGCGGATCGTCTCGGTCCACTCCATCATCGCAGCGCCCCCACCGGTGCGGAGTCGGTCAGCAGGCCGTCGTAGATGTGCACGACGCGGCGGGCGTGTTCGGCCACGTCGTGCTCGTGGGTGATCATCACGATCGTTCGGCCCGACTCGTTCAGTTCCTCGAACAGCGCCAGGATCTCCCGCGTCGAGTGCGAGTCCAGGGCGCCGGTGGGTTCGTCCGCGAGGAGCAGGGTGGGGTCGGTGACCAGGGCGCGGGCCACGGAGACCCGCTGCTGCTGGCCGCCGGAGAGCTCTCCGGGGCGGTGCTGCACCCGGTCGGCGAGGCCAACCCGGTCGAGGGCTACCCGGGCCCGCTCCTTGCGCTCCGCCGCGCCCACCCCGGCGTAGATCAGGGGCAGCTCGACGTTGCGCAGGGCGCTCAGGCTCGGCAGCAGGTTGAACTGCTGGAAGACGAACCCGACCTTGCGGTTGCGCACCTCGGCAAGGGACTTCTCGGTCATCGAGCTGACGTCGATCCCGTCCAGCTCGTAGGTGCCGGATGTGGGCACGTCCAGGCAGCCGATGATGTGCATCAGGGTCGACTTCCCCGAGCCGGAGGGGCCCATCACGGCGACGTAGTCACCTTCGGTGACTACGAGGTCGATGCCGCGAAGGGCCTCCACCTCGACAGCGCCGGTGGCGTAGGTCTTGCGGACCCCGACCATCTTCAGCTGGGGGCTCATCGGCCGGCTCCGGCCGGCGGGGCGCCGCCGCCGGCGGGTGGACCGCCGCCGTCGGTGATGCCGCCGAAGCCGCCGCCGAACCCTGCGGCGCCCTCGTCGCTGGAAGCGGTCGTCGTGGTGTTCGGCCGGGTGAAGGTGATCTGCACCGAGTCGCCCTCGGCCAGGCCGCTCTTGATCTCGGTGGTGGTGCCGAAGACCTTGCCGATCTCCACCTCGGTGGTGGCGGTGGTGGTGCCGGTGACCTTGGTCACGACGGTCTTGGCGTCCTCCGTCCGGATGGCCGCTGTGGGCACGGTGAGGACGTCGGGGTAGGTGCCGGTGGTGATCACGGCTGAGGCGGTGGTGCCGGAGTAGAGGTCGGTCTGCTTGCCCGTGACGTTGATCACGACGGGGAAGGTGGCCGCGCCGTCGCTGGTCGAGGTCGCCACGATCCCGACCGAGGCCACGGTGCCCTTCAGCACGTCAGTGCCGGCATCGGTGGTGATCGCGACAGCCTGGCCGGCCTTGAGGCTGCTGAGGTCGGCGCTGCCGACGCTGCCCTCGAGTTTCCAGGTGGCCGTCGAGATGACGACGAACTGGGCAGTGCTGGTGCTGGTGCTGGTCGAGGTGTTGCTGCCCGAGCCGCCGGACCCACTGGACGAACCGCTGCCGGTGACGCTGTCGCCGTCCTCGATGTCGACGCTGGCGACCGTCCCGGTGATCGGGGAGCGCAGCACGGCATCTTCGACGTCCTGCTCGGCGCTCTCCAGGGCTGCGGTGGCCGAACTCACCTGGGCCTTGGCAGAGGTGATGGCAGCGCTGCTGCCGTCATTGTCGTAGACATCGGAGAGGTTGGCCTTGGCCGTGGTCAGGTTGGCCTCGGCCAGCGCGACGGCGTCCTCGAGGTCGGAGTCGTCGATCGTCGCGAGCTTGTCGCCCTTGGTCACCTTCTCGCCGGCTTTCACCAGCACCCGGGTGACGGTGCCGGAGACCCCGAAGTTCACGTTCGACTGCTTCCGCGGGCTGAGGGTGCCGTCGAGGGCGACGGTGAGGGTCTGGGTGGCCTTGGTGACCTGCACCGTGCGGCTGGTGGACTGGGTGCTGGTCGTCCTGGGCGTCAGCAGGAACCAGGTGCCGACGCCGGCCCCGGCCAGCACCACCACGGCCAGTCCGATGAGCAGCCACTTGCGGGTGGACAGGTGGAATCGGCCACGCGGCACAGCCTTGGCCTCAGGAAGTTCGGGTGTCATGAAGTGCGTTCTCCTCCGGGGCCGAGTTGCCCATTGGTAGCGACGCTAGGGGTGTGACCTGTGCCGGATCCTGTGCCTACCTGTGGTTCAGCTGTGCGGCTGCTCCGGCGCGGCTGTCTCCGGCTCCCGGAACCTCCTCGGAATGCCGACGATTCGGGGCTCATCCTCCGCCGGATCGTGAACCTCGTCGGCGAGGGCGTTGTCCCGACGCAGCTTCGCCAGGGCCGGGCCCATACTCAGATCAGCACCGGTGCCGCCACCGGCTGGTCCAACGGACACGAGGGTCTCCCTTCAGGAGAGTCGGCCCAAGGCTAGCTCGGGAAGGGGCCACAGCAGGTCCAGGTCGCTGCGGATCCCCGAAGCCCGTACAGCATGGGTCGCCAGCGCCTCTGCCCAGGTCAGGCTGCCCCCGGCCAGCCGCAGCAGGGTGGCCGGCTCCATCTGCACGACGTTCGGTGGGGTGCCGCGGGTGTGCCGGCCGCGTTCACCGATGCCGAGCTGGACGGCGGCGAACGGCGGGATCCGCAGTTCCACCGTCCCACCCGGGTAGCGCTGGGCGAGCAGGGCGCACACCGTCCGCGTCGCGCCGGCCAGCTCCGGGCGCGGGACTTCGATCCCCGGGTCCCCGGCAAGGGCCCGGACGGTGGCGCGCAGGGCCGCGACATCGGCAGCGGACGCGGCTCTGGACACGCGCCAGACGCTAGCATCGCCAGAGTGACCCGCATCGACAGCCGGCCGGCCCGGCTGGCCCGACTGGGGTTCGCGGACGCCACCGCCGCGGCCGCGATGGTCGATGCCTGGGCCGACCTGGGCACCACGGAGCAGATCGAGCGGGCGCTGACCGCCCTGCCCGGCACCGCCGACCCTGACCTGGCGCTCGCCGGGTTCAATCGGCTGGTGCAGGAACGCCCTGGCCTGTTCGCTGAACTCGGCGCCGACCCGGAGTTCGCCCGGCGGCTGATCGCCGTCCTCGGGGCGAGCATCGCGCTGAACCAGCACCTCGGCGGCCATCCCGATGACGTCGCGGTACTCGCCGGCAGCGTCCACCGGCGCCAGGCCGGCGAGTTGCGGGCCGAACTGCTGGCAGCCGTCGGGGCCGACCCGGCCGACGCCAACCCGGTGGCCGACCCGACGCGTTCCGACGACCTCCGCCGGGCCTACCGGCGCTGCCTGTTGCGGCTCGCGGCGAGGGACCTGACCGCGGCCGACCCGCTGGCCGACCTGCCCGACATCGCCGGGGAGCTGGCCGACCTGGCCGACGGGACCGTGGAGGCCGCCCTCGCCCTCGCCCGCGGTGACGTGCCGGGCTGGGAGAAGTGCCGGATCGGGATCGTGGCCCTCGGCAAGACCGGCGCCGGCGAACTCAACTACGTCAGCGACGTCGACGTGCTCTACGTGGCCGAACCGGCCCTCGACGTTGCGGGGGAGCCGGTGTGCGAGCCGTCCCAGGCCATGGCCGTCGCAACCAAGCTGGCCAGCGGGCTCAGCCGGATCTGTTCGGCGCACACTGCTGCCGGGACCATCTGGCAGATCGACGCAGCGCTGCGTCCGGAGGGCAGGGCCGGGCCGCTGGTCCGGACCCTCGCCTCGCACCGGGCCTACTACGAGAAGTGGGCCAAGAACTGGGAGTTCCAGGCGATGCTGAAGGCGCGGCCGATGGCCGGCGACCTCGGCCTCGCCGCGGAGTTCGTCGACCTGGTCTGGCCGATGGTGTGGCGGGTCGCCGACAACGACCAGTTCGTCGGTGAGGTCCAGGCCATGCGCAAGCGGGTGATCGAGCTGCTGCCCGCCCGCGAGGCGAACCACGAGATCAAGCTGGGCGCCGGCGGCCTGCGCGACGTCGAGTTCAGCGTGCAGCTGCTGCAGCTGGTGCACGGCCGGGCCGACGAGCGGCTGCGGCTGCGGGGCACTTTCGAGGCGCTTTCTGCACTGGTCGACCACGGCTACGTCGGCCGGTCCGACGGGTTCGACCTCGGCACCGCCTACCGGTTGCAGCGGCTGCTTGAGCACCGGATCCAGCTGTACCGGCTGCGCCGCACCCACCTGATGCCGGAGGACGAGCTCAACCAGCGCTGGCTTGCGCGCAGCATCGGGCTGGCCGAGACCGGCGAGCTCATGCACCTGTGGCGGGCCACCACCCGCCGCGTGCTCACCCTGCACCAGCGGCTGTTCTACTCGCCGCTGCTCGAAGCCGTCGCCCGGATCCCGTCCGCGGAGGTGACGCTCACCACAGAGGCCGCGGAGACCCGGCTGCTGGCCCTCGGCTACGCCGACCCGCGGGCTGCGCTGCGGCACATCCAGGCGCTCAGCCAGGGGATGACCCGCCAGGCCGAGATCCAGCGCCAGCTGCTGCCGGCGATGCTCACCTGGTTCACGGCCGGCCCCAACCCCGACCACGGCCTGCTCGCCTTCCGGAAGGTGTCGGAGGAGCTCGGCAGCACCCCCTGGTACCTGCGGGCGCTGCGCGACGGCGACGCCATGGCCGAGCACCTGGCCCGGATCCTGGCGTCCTCGCGGTACGCGGTCGACCTGCTGATGCGGGCGCCGCAGAACGCCGCCCTGCTCGGCGACCCGGAGGGGCTGCTGCCGCGGCCGGGCGGTGAGGTGCTGGCGGAGATGCGGACGGCGGCCCGCCGGCACGATGCGGTGGACGCGGCGATCGGCGCCATCCGCGCGACCCGGCGGAACGAGTTGCTGCGCCTGGCGATGGCCG
Organism: Propionibacteriaceae bacterium; assembly: GCA_020846255.1. Lineage (GTDB taxonomy): Bacteria > Actinomycetota > Actinomycetes > Propionibacteriales > Propionibacteriaceae > Propionicimonas. Next base: position 4,274 of record JADLEH010000002.1, on the reverse strand, counting down.
ACATCCTCGGCGAGCTGGACATCCCGGCCCTCGGCGCGGCGCTCTCCGAGCTGGCCGGGGCCACCATCGACGCTGCGCTCGAGGTCGCTTCCAGGGGTCTGCGGGTGCCGCCGATCGCCGTGATCGCGATGGGCCGCTGGGGCGGGCGCGAACTGGCCTACTCCTCGGACGCCGACGCCATGTTCGTCGTCGCAGACACCGACGACCCGGAGGCCACCGGCGCGGCGACCAAGGTGGTCAGCCGGCTGCGGGCGCTGCTGGCCCAGCCGGGGCCGGACCCGGCCCTTGAGATCGACATCGACCTGCGCCCGGAGGGCAAGGGCGGGGCGATGGTGCGCAGCCTGGGTTCCTACCGGGCCTACTACCAGCGCTGGTCCTCCACCTGGGAGTCCCAGGCCCTGCTGCGGGCCTCGGTCGGGGCCGGCAACACCGGGCTGGGCACGGCTCTGCTGGACGACATCGACCGCATCCGATACCCGAAGGACGGGATCACCAGGGCGCAGGTGCACGAGATCCGGAAGCTGAAGGCCCGGATGGAGGCCGAACGGATGCCGCGCGGCGATCCCGGGCGGCACGTGAAGCTCGGCCCCGGCGGGCTCTCCGACGTCGAATGGGTGGTCCAGCTGGTGCAGCTCGAGCACGCTGCCGAGGTGCCGGCGCTGCGGACCACCAGCACCCTCGAAGCCCTCGGCGCCGCGACGGCAGCCGGGCTGATCGGCAACGGGGACGCCGCGGCGCTGCAGGCCGCCTGGCTGATGGCCAGCCGGATTCGCAACGCCGTGATGCTGCTGCGCGGCCGGGCCTCGGACAGCCTGCCGACCGACACCAGGGAGCTGTCCGCGCTGGCCCTGATGCTCGGCTACGCCCAGGGCGAGTCGTCCCTGCTGGTCGAGGACTACCGCAAGCGGGCCCGGCTGGCCCGACAGGTCATGGACCGGGTCTTCTGGGACCAGCCCAACTCCGGGCGGTCCTGACCTCCCGACCGGGATCGGGCCGTCGTCACGGCAGGAGCTCGGCCAGGTCGGCCACCACCAGGTCGGCGCCGGATGCCAGCAGCGCCTCCGGCCCGACGCCGCGATCCACCCCGACGACGAGGCCGAAGTGGCCGGCCCGCCCGGCAGCGGTGCCGGAGACGGCGTCCTCGAAGACCACGGCGCGTTCCTTCGGGACGCCGAGGGCCTCGGCGGCGTAGGTGTAGGTGTCTGGATCCGGCTTGCCCGGCAGCCCGAGGGAGTGGGCGAGGTTGCCGTCCACCACCACCTCGAAGCGGTCCCGCAGGCCGGCAGCGGTCAGCACCGCGTCCGCGTTCCGCGACGAGGAGACCACCGCGACCTGCACCCCGGCTGTGGCCAGATAGTCCAGCAGTCGCACCGAGCCGGGGTAGGGCTCAACCCCCTCGGTGGCAAGGACCTGGGCGAAGGTCACGTTCTTGCGGTTGCCAAGGCCGCACACGGTCTCGGCCCCCGGGTCGTCGGACGGGTCCCCGAAGGGCAGCGCGACGCCGCGGGAGGCCAGGAAGTCCCTGACCCCGTTGTAGCGGGGTTTGCCGTCGACGTGCTCGAAATAGTCGGCCTCGGTGTAGGGCGTCAGGTCCTCGGCGTCGCCCGGGCCGGACGAAGGGCCTGCGCCCGACGAGCCGGCGGCGGCGGCGCGGGCGAGGAGGTATTCGTTGAACATCCGCGACCAGGCGCGCATGTGCACTTCAGCTGTGGGGGTGAGGACGCCGTCCAGGTCGAACAGGGCGGCGCCGCAGACGCGCATCAGGGTCTCGTTGGCGCTCATCCGTTGATGCTAGTACCGGGGCCGGGCGCCTTCGGGGAGTCCGGACGGAGAGTAGTCTGAGCGGCGATGAGCGACACCCTTGATCTTGACCTGCCCACGCGTACCGCCAGCCTCACCGGCTGGGGCCGCACCGCCGCCACCACGGCGCAGGTGCTGTCGACGCCGGACACCGAACTGATCGCAAGGGCTGTGGCAGCTGTCGCAGCCCACAACGCCGATTCCCCCTCCCACCTCAAGCGCGGCATCGTCGCGCGCGGGCTGGGCCGTTCCTACGGGGATGTCGCGCAGAACGCCGGCGGCATCGTCGTCGACATGACGCCGCTGGACCGGATCCACCGGATCGACCCGGACGCAGCGGTCGTCGACGTGGACGCCGGCGTCAGCCTCGACGTGCTGATGCGGGCGGCGCTGCCGTTCGGGTTGTGGGTCCCGGTGCTGCCGGGCACCCGCCAGGTGACCATCGGTGGCGCGATCGGCTGCGACGTCCACGGCAAGAACCATCACAGCGCCGGCTCGTTCGGCGACCATGTCGCGTCCATGGAGCTGCTGGTGGCCGACGGCCGGGTGCTGACCATCACCCCGGAGGGCTCCCCGGACGACCCGGACGCCAGCCTGTTCTGGGCGACGGTCGGCGGGGTCGGGCTCACCGGCATCATCCTGCGGGTGGTGTTGAAGATGACCCGCACCGAGACCGCCTACTTCCTCGCCGACGGCGTGGTCACCCGGAACCTCGAGGAGACCATCGCCGTCCACTCCGACGGCTCGGAGGCGAACTACGACTACTCCAGCGCGTGGTTCGACGCGATCTCGCCCGAGCCGAAGCTGGGGCGGGCAGCACTCTCGCGCGGTTCGCTGGCCACCCTCGACCAGCTGCGCGAGCACGCCCCGAAGCTCGCGGCCGACCCGCTGGCCTTCAACGCCAAGCCGCTGTTCGAGCTGCCCGACGTGTTCCCCAACGGGCTGGCCAACAAGCTGACCTTCGGCCTGCTGGGCACCGCCTGGTACGCCAAGAGCGGCAACTACACCGGCAAGATCCAGAGCCTCACCGGCTTCTACCACCCGCTCGACATGTTCGGTGAGTGGAACCGCGCCTACGGCTCGCACGGCTTCCTGCAGTACCAGTTCGTGGTGCCGCCGGCAGCCGTGGAGGAATTCAAGCGGTTGATCCGCGACATCCAGGCGTCGGGGCACTACTCGTTCCTGAACGTGTTCAAGCTGTTCGGGGAGGGCAACGCCGCGCCGCTGAGCTACCCGATGGCCGGCTGGAACGTCTGCGTTGACTTCCCGATCAAGGCCGGGCTGCACGAGTTCCTGCACGGCCTGGACGCCCGCGTCCTGGAGTTCGGCGGCCGGCTGTACACGGCCAAGGACTCCCGCGCCAGCGCAGCCGACTTCCACGCCATGTACCCCCGCATCGATGACTGGATCGCCACCCGGCGCCGGATCGATCCCGGCGGGGTCTTCGCCTCGGATCTGGCCCGCCGGCTGGAACTGCTCTGAGCTCTTGAAGGAGAACTTGTGATCGACGCCACCGGCAACCCCCAGACCGTGCTGCTGCTCGGCGGCACGTCCGAGATCGGGCTGGCCATCGTCTCCGAATACCTGGCCAAGCAGCCGCTGCGGGTCGTGCTCGGCATGCAGCCCGGCGACGAGCTTGCCGGCGCCACCGTCGAGGCGCTCAAGGCTGCCGGCGCGTCCGAGGTGGACGTGCTCGACTTCGACGCTGTCGACTTCGACTCCCACCCCGGCGTGATCGAGGCGGCCTGGCGGATCGCGGACATCGACGTGGCCATCGTCGCCTTCGGGCTCCTCGGCGACCCCGAGCAGCTGTGGCAGGACCAGGCGAAGGCCGTCCAGGCCGCGCAGGTGAACTACACCGGGGCGGTCAGCGTCGGTGTCCTGCTGGGCCAGCGGATGAAGGCCCAGGGCTACGGCCAGATCATCGCGATGTCCACCGTTGCCGGTGAACTGGTGCGCCGCTCGAACTTCGTCTACGGCTCCACCAAGGCCGGCCTGGACGGGTTCTACCGGCTGCTCGGCGAGGCGCTGGCCCCGTTCGGCCCGAAGGTGCTGGTGGTGCGCCCCGGCCAGGTGCGCACCCGGATGTCCGCGCACGTGAAGGAAGCCCCGCTGACCGTCGACAAGGAGGAGCTCGCCGCCCAGGTGGTCGACGCCGCCCGCAAGGGCCTGAAGCTGATCTGGGTGCCGGCGCCGTTCCGCTTCGTGATGATCGCGCTCAAGCACCTCCCCGGCCCGATCTTCCGCCTGCTCCCCCTCTGACCCTGGGGACGGTTCCTTTACCGTTCAGCCCTCGCGGGTCCTGGGTTGCTGGGGACGGTTCCTTTTCCGTTCACCCTTGCCCCGGTCGGCCTGGACGTGGGAACTGGTTCGCTTCAACCAGTCAGCCGGCTCGTTCAGCTTCCGATCGCAGGATGCAGAACTCGTTGCCCTCGGGGTCGGCGAGCACCACCCAGCCGGTTCCGGGCCCGTGG
>JADLEH010000001.1 GCA_020846255.1 Propionibacteriaceae bacterium | reverse complement strand
TTTCCGTTCATCCGCGCAAAAGGGGGACTGTCCCCTTTTGTGCCGGGCGGCGGTCCGCTTCGTGTGGGCCGGCGCAGCGGCGATAGCGTGAGGTTCATGCGTGCCCTTGTGAAGACGGCTCCCGGTCCCGGGCTGGAGCTGATCGACGTGCCCGAACCCGTTTGCGGGCCCGACCAGGTCAAGCTGCGGGTGCTGCGAGCCGGGCTGTGCGGCACCGACCTGCACCTGGAGTCCTGGGACGACTGGGCCGCCAGCACGGTCAGGGCGCCGCTGGTGATCGGGCACGAGTTCTACGGCGAGGTCGTCGAGGTCGGTGCCGAGGTCACCGGGATCGGCGTGGGCGACCGGGCCTCCGGTGAGGGCCACATCGTCTGCGGTCGCTGCCGGAACTGCCGGGCCGGACGCCGGCACGTGTGCATCCACACCATCGGACTCGGGGTGAACACCGATGGGGCCTTCGCCGACTACGTCGTCCTGCCGGCCGCGAACGTGTGGCTGCAACCGGCGGCGATCGATCCGGAGCTCGGCGCGATCTTCGATCCGCTCGGCAACGCCACCCACACCGCGCTGCAGTGGCCGGTGGTCGGCGAGGATGTCCTGATCACCGGGGCGGGACCGATCGGGGTGCTGGCAGCAGCGATCGTCCGGCATGCCGGCGCGAAGCACGTTGTGGTGACCGACATCAGTGACTACCGGCTGGGACTGGCTGCTGCCGCCGGCGCCGACCAGTGCGTGAACGTCGCCCGCGCCAGGATCGCTGAAGCCCAGGCGTCGCTCGGCATGCAGGAGGGCTTCGACATCGGGCTGGAGATGTCCGGAGCGCCGTCCGCCGTTACCGAGATGCTGGCCAACCTCAACCACGGGGCGAAGGTGGCCATGCTCGGGCTGCCGAAGGACCCCTACCCGATCGACTGGGGCCGGGTGATCACGCACATGATCACCATCAAGGGCATCTACGGCCGGGAGATGTTCGAGACCTGGTACCTGATGAGCTCGATGCTCGCCTCCTCCCCGGTGTTCGCGGACGCTGTCCGCTCGGTGATCACCCACCGCTTCGCTGCAGCGGACTGGCCAGAGGCGTTCGCAACGGCCCGGACCGGGGAGTGCGGCAAGGTGATCCTCGACTGGTCCTGAGCCCGACGCCGGCCGGCACTACTCCTGGTCGGACGCCGCTACGGCCGCCGGTTCCTCGCTGCCGTGGGCGAGCGGATCGGTGTGGTCGCGGGCAGCGGCCAGTGCCCGCCGTCCGGACGGCAGGAGCAGCGCAACGGCAGCGACCACGAGCGTGATCACCCCGGCAAGAATCAGCACGAACTCGACCGACCGCACGTTCGACAGCGGCCCGAACACGCCCATCCCCACCGGCATCGCCAGCGCAGCCACGATGCCGAAGAACCCGAAGACCCGGCCCTGGCGCTCCGGCTCCACCGTCTCCTGCAGCACCGTCATGGACGGGGTGGAGAAAGCCGGCACAGCAACTCCGGTGAGGAACATGAAGCCGAAGAACACCCACAGGTTGGTCGAGAGGCCCATGCCGATGGAGAGGACGCCGAAGGCGATCGAGCCGCTGATGATCAGGGTCATCCGGCTGAACCGCTTGCCCCAGGCCCCGATGGTGGCCCCGGCGAGCATCATGCCGATCGAGAACGAGAGTTCGAGGACGGTCAGCTTCCACACCTCCTCGCCGAAGGTGCGGGCCACCATCAGCGGCGTCAGGAAGGACGGTGCGGCCGCCAGCACCATCACGACGGCGTAGAGGCCGAGCAGCCACCGGATCAGCGGGTGCCCGACGACGTAGCGGTAGCCGGCGACCAGGTCGGTGAAGTAGCCGGTCGGCTCTGCGCTCGAGCGGACGATCCTGGCCACCGGCACAAGGGCGAGCAGGCCGATGCCGAGCACCGCGGTCACCACGTCGACCCCGAGAATCCACTCCAGGGGCAGGGTGGCGTACAGCAGGGCTGCGACCGCCGGGGCGACCAGCATCATGCCGGCCTGGATCGTCTGGGTCAGCCCGTTGATCGCGAGCAGCCGGTCGGTTGGCACGATCTGGGGCAGCAGCGCCCCGACGGCCGGCGTCTGGATGCCGGCACCGACCGAGCGGACAGCCAGCACCAGGTAGATCAGCCACAGCTCGCGGTTGCCGAGGAACATCAGCACGGCGAGGGTCAGGGTCGCAGCAGCGATCGCCGCGTCGGCTCCGATGATCAGCAGCTTGCGGTTGTGCCGGTCGGCCCAGACCCCACCGAAGATGGAGACGATCGCCTGCGGCAGGAACCCGAAGATGGTGGAAAGGGCAAGGACCGCGCCGTCCTTGGTGGTCAGCGTCAGGTACCACATCACCGCGTACTGCACGAGCATCGAGCCGAACAGGGAGACCGACTGCCCCGTGAGGAACATCGCGGTGTCCCGGCGCCAACCCGCTCGCTCCTGAACGCCGCCCGGTGCTTCCTCCATGCTCACCCCGCCATTCTGGGTGCACCCTCCGACAGTTGGCCAACCGGGGGGCACCGGGGGTCGTGGGCGCAGGCTGCCGCGCCGGCCCGGGCGTAGGCTGCGGCCATGTACGACCTGCGCGAGGAGCTGTCCGCCACGCTCGCCGAGATCCGGGCTGCCGGGCTCTACAAGACCGAGCGGCAGCTGACCACCCCACAGTCCGCCCACGTGGCCACGGCAAAGGGCCCGACCCTCAACTTCTGCGCCAACAACTACCTCGGTCTGGCCGACCACCCGGCCGTGCTCGCCGCGGCCAGGGCAGCCCTCGACGAGTGGGGCTTCGGGATGGCTTCGGTGCGGTTCATCTGCGGGACGCAGACCCTGCACACCCGACTCGAGCGGCAGCTGAGCGAGTTCCTGGGGACCGAAGACACCATCCTGTTCGGCAGCTGCTTCGACGCCAACGGCGGAGTGTTCGAGGTGCTCTTCGGCGAGTCGGACGCGATCATCTCCGACGAGCTCAACCATGCCTCCCTGATCGACGGCATCCGGTTGTCCAAGGCAGCGCGGTTCCGCTACCGGAACCGTGACCTGGCCGACCTGGAGGCCCAGCTGAAGGCAGCTGCCAGCGCCCGGCGGAAGGTGGTCGTCACCGACGGGGTGTTCTCGATGGACGGGTACTTCGCGCCGCTGCCCGGCATCTGCGACCTGGCCGAGCGCTACGGCGCGATGGTGCTCGTCGATGACTCCCACGCTGTCGGCTTCATCGGGGACGGCGGCCGCGGCACCCCGGAACGTCTCGGTGTGGCCGACCGGGTCGACCTGATCACCGGGACCCTCGGCAAGGCGCTCGGCGGCGCCTCGGGCGGGTATGTCAGCGGGCCCCGCGAGGTGATCGCGCTGCTGCGGCAACGCGCCCGGCCCTACCTGTTCTCCAACTCGGTCGCGCCGGTGGTGGTGGCCGGCTCGCTGGCAGCGCTCGACCTGGTGAGTTCCTCTGCCGCTGCCAGGGACCAGCTCCGGACCAATGCAGCCCTGTTCCGCCGGTTGATGACCGAGGCCGGGTTCGAGCTGCTCCCCGGTGAGCACCCCATCGTGCCCGTGATGTTCCCCGGCCCGGACGGCGCCCGCACCGCAGCAGCGATGGCCGAGGCCATGCTCGCCGAGGGGGTGTACGTCGTCGCCTTCAGCTACCCGGTGGTTCCGCAGGGGCGCGCCCGGATCAGGGTGCAGCTCTCGGCGGCCCACAGCGAGGCGGACGTCCGCGCCTGCGTTGCTGCGTTCGCCGCCGCCCGGGAGGCCGTCGGCCGCTGAGGCCCGGATTGGCCGCCGCTGGCCGTAACCTTTTGGGAAGGCCCGGCGGTTAACTGGTTGGAAAGGTGGTCATGGGCATCGACGAATCGGAAGTCTCGCGACTGTTGCGCGGAGACATACCGGCCGACGACCCTGCCTTGGGTGAGGTTTCCAGCTTCCTCAAGGACGTGGGTACGGCGTATCGCGTCGAGCCGACGACCGCCATCGAGAGCCGTCACCTGGCGGCTGTCGCCCGGGAATCCCGTCTCGTCCAGTCCGAGCTGCGGCACCCCCGCCAGGGCGCTGTGAAGCGGCTGTACAAGCGGTCCCACCGGGTCCTTGCCGGCTCTGTGGGGGCCGCTCTGATCGTGCTGACAGCCGGAGTCGGTGTCGCCAGCGCGCTCGGGATCAACCCCATTGAGCAGCTGATCCGTTCAGTGGTGCCGTCGGTGGCCCCCCCGATTCCGCCGACCGATGCACCGGACGACCCGGCTGACGGCGGAAGGGATCGAGAGTTGGGTACGGCGTCCCCCCCGGGCCTGCCCAGCTCCACCCCCAGTTCGACCCGCAGCCCCAACCCCGCCTCCACCAAGGAGCCCGGGGCGGTTGGCGACGAGCACAAGTCGGAGCGGGCGACCG